>JAVBOD010000019.1:0-57672 GCA_031551045.1 Bacteroidales bacterium | reverse complement strand
ACCGGATGGTCGGCCGGTTGTGTGAGCTGGTGCAAGATGCGCACTTTACGGCGTGCAATAGCGGCCGCCGAAAAAACAGCATTGCGAAAATCCACCCGGTTAACTACTTGCGAACAACTAAAGGAAAATACAATACCTCCGGAAGCAATTTTTTCAAAAGCGGCGGCATTTAATCGTTTGTAGGCTTGCAGCGCATTTCGTAAAGCTCCGGTGTGTTTGGCAAAGGCCGGCGGGTCGAGAATCATTAAATCATATTCGTGCGGACGGCTGTTGCGCAAGTATTCAAAAGCATCGGTAGCAAACGCTTCGTGCGGCGCGGCGGCGGCGTTGAGCGCTGCATTGCGTGCGGCAAGGTCAACGGCGCGTTGCGAACTATCTACAGAGTGCACTGCCGCCGCGCCTCCGGTCAGTGCATACACCGAAAAACCTCCGGTATAACAAAACAAATTCAACACTTTTTTATTTTTTGCATAATGTCCTAATAGCGCCCGATTGTCGCGCTGGTCGAGAAAAAATCCGGTTTTTTGTCCGTTTTCCCAATCTATTAAAAATTTATTCCCGTTTTCGGTGATGCAATTGGTAAGTTCAATATTTTCATTCCTGAATAAATAGCCGTCTTTCAACTCCAATCCGGCTTTGAATGGTGCGGTAGCCGCGCTTTTATCATATATAGCCGCCAATTTATTGCCATATACTTTTTGCAGGGCGTTTGCAATTTGTGTGCGCGCTTTGAACATCCCGGCCGAGTGCGCTTGTATGACCGCTGTATTGCCATAGATATCGATAATCAATCCGGGCAAAAAATCGCATTCGCCGTGTGCCAAACGGTAGGCTGTTGTTTGTGCGTTATCTGTCAATCCTAATGTCCGGCGCACATCGTAGGCTTCTTGCAGCGATTGTGTCCAGTAAGTGTCGTTGATTTCGCGCGGTGTAAATGTAAGCATCCGCACGCTGATAGAGCCGATTTGATAGTGTCCGGAACCTAAAAATTGATTGTCGGCGGCATACACATCTACTACATCTCCTTCTGCAAAGTCGCCCTCGGTGCGGGCAATAGCGCCCGAGAATACCCAAGGATGGAATCGCAGCAGCGACTCTTCCCGCCCTTTTTTGAGTGTTATTTTTGGAAACATTTTTTATTGTTGATTTGCTTATTTGTTGATTTGGTTATTTGTTGATTTGGTTATTTGTCATTCTGAGCGAGGCGAAGAATGACAAGCCCCTTTTATCATTGACCTTTTTTTATTTTTTGCCGTATTTTTCCCTTGTACCTTTGCCCCTTTTAGCCTTGTGTTACTCTCTCCCGCTGTATAAGGTTCAAATAAATTTCACGGCACACCCACGCATCGGTGGCAGCATAAATAACTTGTCCTTCGGTCAGTTCGGCGTTTTCCCAATTTGATAGTTGTTGCCGCTTCGAAATGGTAATCCCCAATACTTTTGCAGCCATTTTTTTCAACCCTTTATCATCAATGCCGTATTGCGAAATTATTTTTTGTAAATCCACAAAATTTTCGGGCGTAAATTTATTCACTTTTTGGAGCATCCGGATGTCGTCGTGAATGGCTGCCCCTACCTTCAAGATTTCTTTATTTGCTAATATGGTCGCTATTTCGCGAGGAAGCCCGATTTTTTGTAAGCGGAATAAGTAGGCGCGTTCATTGCTCGCCAATTGCAATAATGCTACTGTGTGGCGATTCCGTTCTCCGGCGGTAAACGTCGGTTTTGTTTCGGTATCGAACCCGATGATTGCCTGCCCCGATAAGTATTGGACAGCTTCCTTTACTTGTCGAAGACGTTCTACAATAATAATTTTTCCAGTAAAATGTACTACTGGTATTTCTTCTTGTTCTTCGTTGATAATTGTTTCCTCCCTGGTCGCTCTCATTGGCTTGTCCATTGTAGTTTTCCTTCGTTTGTTTCTGTTATTTTTTCATTATCTATGAGCCACCGTAATACTTTTAGGGTATTGCCGGCATCGGTTGGCAAGCTGTCCACACATTGTTCAATGGTATAATTATTTTCACGGACAGAGGTTTTTATCGCTTCTAAAATTTTGTCAAACTCATATTTACTCAGATCGAGCTCGTTACGCGCGGTACATACATCGCAACGCCCACAGCGGTAACTGTCGTTTTCGCCAAAATAGGCCAATAGTTGCTGGCTGCGGCATTTAGTAGTCGATGAGGCGTATTGCAGCATCGCATTCATGCGGATTTCATACCTTTCCTTTAAGTCGCCATATTGTTCCCACGAGATGCGCAAGTTTTTTTCGTCCAAACGCTCTTCGTTCAAAATGAGTAACGGCGTGCGTTTTTTGGGAATATAGGAAATGACATTCATACGAGCCAACCGTAACAGATATTCGTTTACTTGAGTTACGGGGATGTTAGCCAAACGCGCTAAATAGAGTTCGTCAATATTTACATAATCGGTAAACATACCGCTGTAGGCACGCAGCATTATTTTGATAAATTTATCCAAATCGACATTACTCACTTGTATCTTGTATAAAGCATCGCGTGTTACAATGAACATAATCCGTGTAGGGTTATCCAATTCATCGGTGAGTTCGAGGTAGCCCTCGCGTTGAAGCACTTGCAAGGCGCTGTAGGCTGTGAGTGAATGGATTTTATAGTTGGTCGCAAATTCCATTAAACTGAAGTCGTTTACCGTGTCCTTGCCCGCCCCGTAAGGATAATCGAAGAACGAATAGACTAATTGATACACGTGCCGGATCGTTTCCACATTGGGGAAGGCCGTGCGGAAACGTTGCTGTAACTTGAGTTTGTCACTTTCGTTATACAATAATACGGCATAGGCTGTTTTTTCATCGCGCCCGCCGCGCCCCGCTTCCTGAAAATAGGCTTCTACGCTTTCGGGCAAATCCAAATGCACTACAAAACGCACGTCGGGCTTGTCGATGCCCATGCCGAATGCATTGGTGCACACCATCACGCGGGTATTGTTTTCTTTCCATGCATTTTGTTTGATACTACGCATTTCGGTAGTAACACCTGCATGATAGAAGTCGGCGCTAATACCGTTTGCCTGCAACAGTTTGGCGGTTTCTTCCGTGCTTTTGCGGTTGCGGACATACACGACGCCGGTGCCCGGTACCGATTGGCAAATGCGCAGCAGTTGTTTGTTTTTATCTTCTACATCGCGTACTACATATATCAAATTCTTGCGTTCGAAACTTTTTTGCAAAAGCGTTTTTTCGCGGAACCGGAGTTTCTCCATGATGTCCCGCGCTACTTCGGGAGTAGCCGTCGCGGTAAGCGCCAGTACCGGAACTTCCGGCAATAGCTCGCGAATATTCGCAATTTGCAGATAGGAGGGGCGGAAATCGTAACCCCATTGCGAGATGCAATGCGCTTCGTCAATGGCCAATAAATTGACATTCATTTTTTGCACCCGAGCACGAAACAGTTCCGTCCCCAAGCGTTCGGGCGAAAGATACAGAAACTTGTAATCGCCATAAGCCGCATTGTCGAAGGCAATATCCATCTCGCGGGACGTCATGCCCGAATAGACGGCCATGCTTTTGATGTTGCGTTTTTTCAGGTTTTCCACCTGGTCTTTCATCAAGGCAATAAGCGGCGTTACCACTAAGCAAATCCCTTCTTTGGCTAAAGCCGGTACTTGGAAAGTGATGGATTTTCCGCCGCCCGTAGGCATCAGCGCCAGCGTGTCGCGCCCTTCGTAGGCATTGCGCACAATCTCTTCCTGTAACGGACGAAACTCGGAATAACCCCAGTATTGTTGTAATATTTTGTGAAAAATGTCCAATGTTTTATTGCAATCTTACAAAGGTATAAAAAAAAGGAACAGTCTTGCTGTTCCTTTTCTTATTATTTGATTGATAGTGCTATTCAAAGAGGCTATTATCCACACCTTTATTCACCTCAATGGATTTTACGCTCATATCCATAGTCATGCCGCCGGCCGATTGTTTGATAATGTGGGGAAATTGTATGCCTTCCACGCTTGAGTAACCATCATATTCTGATATTTGTTGCATGGGGCCTTGCGGAGTGTCCACATTGATAACGCTTTTCAGTTTTAAGCCCGAAGCTACGTCAAAATAGCCGGTGCTCGTAAATTTTCCTTTCGTGATTTCCAGGGCATAAGCATCTTTTCCATTCACTTTTTCGATGCCTTTTACGGTTAACTGATAGCCATTTTTTACGTAATTCATTTCCGGGCAAACACCGGCTTCGGCTTTAGTAGATTCCCATTCTTCTCCTTCTGTAAGTTCTTGATTACCTTCCATGCCGGACATTTTCAGGCGCGTGCCGTTGAACGCGATTTTTTGCACCGTCATGCCGCCCACACTGATAAGCGACAGTGAATAATTCGGCTTTTTGAAGGCTTGCAAAACATCCATCTTTTGGCCCATCATGCTCATTTCGGAAGTAATTTTGTAGTCGTTGATTTTTTCGATAGCCGTTTTTCCACCCAATGCATTGATGTATTTATTGATAACGGCTTCCGCGGTGATGTCGGCCGTTTTAGCGACCGGCGCTTCTATCGGGTTGGCGTTTACATCGTAGAATTGAACGGTGTGGCTGCCTGCAAATTGCTTTAATCCTTCGGCGCACGATTTGTCGCCCGCTACTATAATCCACGCATTATCGGGTTTGATATATTTCTTTGCCGCCGCCTGAACATCGGCAACCGTTACGGCATCCAAACGTTTCAGATAGTTTTTATAATAATCTTTCGGTAATTTATACTTGTCGATATTCAATGCAAATAGGGCAATGGTTGCAGGTTCGGCTAACGAGCGGGCAAAGTTGCCGGCCAGGTAGGCTTTTGCCATTTTCAATTCTTCGCCGGAAACCGGTGTGCTGATGATGCGGCGCATTTCCGCGTCGATTTGATAAATAGCGCTATCGGTGCTGGCGGCTTTTACCAATGCAGCGCCTCGACCGGATGTCAACGAGAAGTCTCCCATCAGTTCGTCGCTTGTCAAACTGGCATAAACGCCGTACGTATAGCTGTGTTGTTCGCGCAAATTTTGAAAAAGGCGGCAGGTGCTTCCTTCTCCGAAGATATAGGCCATCACATCGGCGGCTGTTTTGTCGGGAGCGCCCGGTTTGAATGTAATGGGATACGTCACATCAATGGCCGATTGGATGGCTCCGGGTTTTTCAATCATGGCAACCTTTGTTTTAACAGGAGCAACAGGTTGCGTGTAGGCGGCCACCGGTACGTTCTTCTTCGCCCATTTTCCGAAATATTTTTCGGCATTCGCTTTTGCTTCGGCTTCGCTGATGTCGCCTACAATTACCAAGCGTGCTACGTTCGGCGCAAAGTACGTTTTATGGAAGTTTTCCAAATCCTGTACGGTAATATTGTTGAGCGTTTCTTCTGTAAAGACTTCTCCTTTGGGGAATTTGTTGCCGTATCGCAATGCCGGCGACAAACGCTGCACCATCGATCCGGCATCGTCGGCCAACATTTTCAGGCCGCTGCGTTCTTTGTCTAATTGCAGATTCATCTCGTCGCTGTTGAATACCGGATTCAATAAGATGTCTGTCATCAGTTCCAGCATTTGGTGTTCGTACTTTTTGAGCGATGTGCCGTAGCTGCCGCGCCTGCCGCTGGATATCTTCGCACCGATGAGGTCAATCTCGCGGTTGAGTTGTTCTTTGTTGCGAGTCTTAGTGGCCGACCCGATAACCGCTGAAAATATTTCGCTCATGCCGCATTTATCGCCTTCCAATTCCGGCTTAATATCTAATTGAATGGAGTAAAAAATAATGGGAGCGCGTTTATCTTCCACTACAAACACTTTTAATCCGTTATTCAACGTAAATGTTTTGGCGTCTTCTATTTTTATTTCTTTTGCCGGGGCAGGAGCCGGGCGTACACTGCGGTCCAATGTCTGTGCGCTTACCATTCCTGCAAAAGATACAAGCGCCAATAGGGTAGTTATTTTTTTCATAATATAATCCTCGTTAATCAAAAATGGGTTGTTATTTTTTTGCTGATTCCGGTAAATAATAAAGTACGGTACGATTGTTGGTGCTTAAATATTTTTTAGCTACGGCTTGAATGTCTTCACGAGTAATTTCCTGATAAAATTTCAGTTCGTGGTTAATGCGTCCGGAATCTTTGAAATAGGTGTAATTAGTGGCTAAGCTTTCCGCTATGCCAGCGAGGTCTGTCATGCTTTGCGCCACTTGAAATTCTTTAGCAGCCATGGCCATTTGAAATTCGTCCTGCGACACCAATTCATTTTGCAGGCGTGTTATTTGTTCGTTCAACGCTGCTTCTACTTCTTCGGCCGTTTTTCCGGCATTCGCAATAGCGTTTACATAAAATAAGCCCGGATGTTCTGTCTGGAGGGAGAGCGCGAATGACACAACGGCTATTCCTTTATCATCCACATTTTTTTTCAGACGGGCGCTGTTGCCGCCCGATAGAATCTGCTGGAGGATATTTAAAGCATAAACTTCTTTGCTGCCCGTGGCCGGTATATGATAAGCCGTGAACACGCCCGGCAGTTGTATCTTGTCGTACACCACATCGCGGATTTCTTTTGTCTGTGCAGGTTCCATTACTGTCGGGCGATGGATGGGCAACGAGCCTTTGGGAATCCCGGCATAATATTTTGCCACCCATTCTTTCGCTTGTTTTTCGTCGAAATCGCCGGCAATCACCAATACGGCGTTATTCGGCACGTAGTATGTTTTGTAAAAATTATACACCTCGTCGAAAGTGGAATTGCGAATGTGATCGGGGTAACCAATGGGTAGCCATTGATAGGGATGTACGGTAAACGCGCGTTTTCCCAACTCTTCTAAAAATGTTCCGTAGGGTTGGCCTTCGAAAGTTTGCTTGCGCTCTTCAATCACCACGCCTTTTTGCGTGTTCACGCCAATGGTGTCTATTTTAGCCTGCAACATGCGTTCTGCCTCCATCCACAATGCCAGCTCCAGCTGATTCGACGGCATCATTTCATGATAGAAGGTGCGGTCTTGCGAGGTGTAGGCATTCAGAGCTCCACCGTTGGATTGCACGATTTTGAAATACTCGCCGCGTGGAATATTTGCCGAACCTTCAAACATCAGATGTTCGAAAAGATGTGCAAAACCGGTGCGGGAAGGGTCTTCATTCTTCGCTCCCACATGGTACATGAGCGAGACAAATACACTAGGCGTAGCATGGTCTTCGTGTAAAATCACATGCAGGCCGTTCGGCAAATCATATTCCGAAAATTTAATTTTGCCTTCTTGCGCGTTAGCCGTGGTTCCTAAGGCAAGCGCAAGCGTGAGTAAAATAAGTGGTTTTTTCATAGTGTTGATTATTAAAAAGTGAATTTATTTTTTTGTTTTAAAAATTCCTGCAAACGTTTCTGCGGCTTCTTGCGAGTGGGCTTGCGATGCACGTTTCTGTCCTCCGGAAAGAAAGGTGCTAAACGCTAACAGCCTTTTACTTGCTGAATCTCCTCTGCGATAGAAACGGAATTTATTCGTTCTTCTATTTATTCTTTTGGTTGCAGTGCAGAAAGGATTTTTGAAGTCTCGAATAATATTTTGTCTATATTTTGTCGGTTTTTCCGCATATTAAAAATTGCATCCAATATGGTTTTTGATGTCGATGTGATTAGAATTTTTGTGTTTGTTGCTGTAAGGGAGGTTAGTTGAATGGCTACATACTCTCCCGAACTCCAAAAGGTTACTAATGTCGTTACTATTATTCGGCCTGAAAGTTTGTCTGAACTATCGACTTTCATTCCATCAATAGCGGGTAATGCTTTACAAATTGCGTCAAATACAGTTTTTTTACTGAAAGGGAATTCACTTTCCCCCTTGTGACCAAGAATTGCCATGATTACTCTTTTTTAATTTTACAATTTTGCCTCCACTTTCGGCTATCGGCTTCTCCGTTGGACAAAGGCTGTCCGGTTGATAATACATTTTAGAACGACTGGTCGAATGATGTAAAAATTACTTGTCTTTTTCTTCCAACTCAAAAAGTTCTTCGACTTTTACGTTGAAAAGTTTGGCCATTTTAAGTGCCAATAAAGTGGAGGGAATAAATTTCCCCGCTTCGATGGCATATACCGATTGTCGCGTGATGCCTAACTTATCGGCCAACTCCTGTTGCGATAAATTATTCCGGGCGCGTTCTACTTTTATTAAATTCTTCATTTGCTGTTGTCCTCCTCCTCGAATGCTGTCATCATAATTTTATTATTTATTTTTTTTAATTTTGAATGTTATCAAATAGGTTAAGAACTGGGTCAGCAAGATGTCTTCGGAATGTAGCCTCCAGTGCGGGATAATGAACAGTATGGCCACGCCGATGCTGACGATAACCGCCAGGCGCAACGATTCCCAACGTATGGCATCCATGTATTCGTCGTCCACTTTTTCTTTGGCCAACATGTAGAAAGCCATGGAGAGGAGCAGGAGTATATTGCCTATTTGCCCGATCCAATAGTGGGAGTAAGCAAGTTTCTTCCCTGTCTCGAATCCTAACTGGTAGGCCTCGCTATAGGAGGGTATATTGTGGATGGAAATATCGGCCTGTATAACGGCAAAGACACCGGCCGAAAGTAATGTGCCCAACGCTGCAAAAAAGCAAACGAGGCCTATTTTCTTAAAATAATTGGGTAAAAATGCGAATTTCATAGCTTGATGTATTAATTTTAGTTTGATGCTGCAAAGCTACAATTAAAATTTACAATATGCAAATAAAACTTTACATTTATATATGTTAAGTTTACATTTTGTAAAAAATAATTGCACATAGGAAACAGATAATGAATAAGTTAGTACCATGAAAAAAAATCGAAAAAAAATATGCTCCCGGATGCTGTTTTGGGAGAGGCTATTCTAAAAGTCAAAAATCTTACATAAAACACACCAAGGGCTTTCACAAAGAAAACAACATTTTGAATAACAATGCCTCTTTCTTTGTGAACCTTCGTGCTACCTGCCCGAATGAATTCGTTCGGGCGGGCTTCGTGTTCTTAGTGCTTAAAATTGCTTTTTGATATCTCTATCGTTGCTTTGTAAAGCTTTATACTTGCTAATTGGAATACTTATTGCATTATTGTTTGTAAAATAATTAAGAAAAGGACTATGAAAAATTTTGTAAAAAGGCTTGAAAATGAAGCCGGCCTAACGAGGGAGCAAGCCAATATCGCCGTGAGTATTTTCAGGGATTACCTGGTTGAATGCGAGAATGATCCTGATTTGATAGAAGCGTTGCGGGTTAAAGCCAAACAGGTAGTGAACAAGGCGGAAGGCGTTGCCGAAAAAATGAACGAAAAGGTAACTAATGCAGCTAACAAAGTTGGCGAAGCCGGCGACGAATTAGTCGATAAAGCCAAGAAAAAAGCTAAAGTGGTGGTCGATAAATTATCGGAGTACCTCGATAGTTAAGTGTCATTTGGAGATTTGACAAATTTCTAAAATTTGTCAAATCTTTACAAAATAGAAGCAGGACGAATTCCTCCGTCCTGCTTTTTGTATCTATTCCCTCTTTTTAGGGGTAGGAAGCGTCTTAGCTCAATTTATGTATTGCCAAACCGCTACGTAATTTCGGTTCGAACCAAGTGGTTTTCGGCGGCATGATGTTGCCGGTGTCGGCAATGTCGATCAGTTGTTTCATCGACACGGGATACAAGGCAAAGGCTGCAGCCATTTCGCCGCTGTCCACGCGTTTTTTCAACTCGCCCAAACCGCGGATACCACCCACGAAATCGATACGTTTCGATACGCGCAGGTCGCCCAAGTTCAGAATTTTGTCGAACACCAAATTGGACAAAACGGTTACATCCAGCACGCCAATCGGGTCATTGTCGTTGTACGTGCCGGCTTTCGCGGTCAGCGAATACCATTTGCCGTCGATATACATCGAGAAATTGTGCAAGCTGTCGGGCGTGTAGATAGTTGTTCCTTTTTCTACGACATTGAACGATTCTTTCAATTTTTCCAGGAATTGGGCAGCAGTAAGGCCGTTCAAATCTTTCACTACACGGTTGTAATCAATGATTTTTAAATGGCTTTCGGGGAAAATTACCGCTAAGAAAAAGTTATATTCTTCCTTGCCGGTATGGTTCGGATTTTGTTTGCGTTTTTCTTCGCCCACCAATGCTGCTGCTGCCGTGCGATGATGCCCGTCGGCTACGTACATGGCCGGAATGTTCGCAAAAATTTCGGTAATGCGTTGGTTCGTGGCATCGTCTTCAACCACCCAGAAATGATGTCCAAAGCCGTCTTCCGCTACAAAATCATATTCTGCCGGTTTGCTTTTCACCACTTTTTCCACGATGTCGTTCATTTCTTTCACATCGGGATAAGCAAAGAACACCGGCTCTACGTTGGCATTCTGGATGCGTACGTGAATCATGCGGTCTTCTTCTTTATCTTTGCGGGTCAACTCGTGTTTCTTGATTTTTCCGCTCAGATAATCTTCCACGCTGGCAGCGGCTACCAAGCCATATTGAGTACGTCCGTCCATGGTTTGCGCATAGATGTAGTACATTTCTTTCGGGTCTTGTTTTAGCCAGCCGCGTTCCTGCCATTTCTTGAAATTTTCTACGGCTTTGTCGTACGCGGGTTGCGTGTGCTCATCAATAATCGGGTCGAAATCAATCTCCGGTTTGATGATGTGTAACAATGATTTTTCGCCTGCTTCAGCTTTTGCTTCTTGCGAATTCAGTACGTCGTAGGGACGCGAAGCCACTTCTTTGGCTAATTCTTTCGGCGGGCGAACCGCCGCAAAAGGTTTGATTTTTACCATTTTCTTGCTGGTTATTTGGTTATTCGTTTATTTGGTTATTTGGATTCATTAGTTTGAAGCTGTCAACTTTTATTGAGAGATAGCATTCTTTCAAATCAACAAGTAACTGAATAAGCTAATCAACAATTATTTATTTACTTGAAATGTTTTATCTCCGGTGGTGAAGAATTTTACGATTTGGTTGGCAGCGGCTAAACCGGCGTTAATGTTAGCTTCGGCAGTTTCGGCGCCCATTTTCTTAGGCGTTGCAAACACGCGTGTGCCGAATTTTTCGTTCAATACGGCTTGATTGTCAGCGGCAATATCGGTTACGTATTTCAGGTCGGCGCGTTCTTCCAACACTTTTACCAATTCTTCTTCGTTGATTACTTCCTTGCGGGCGGTGTTTACCAAGCATCCGCCTTTCGGCATTTTCGACAATAAAGCCATGCCGATTGATTTTTTTGTTTTATCGTTTGCAGGAATATGTAACGATACGTAGTGACAAGTGCTGTATAAATCTTCAATAGTAGCACACACTTTCACGCCGTCTTTTTCGATAGCTTCTTTGGCAACGAACGGGTCGAACGCATATACTTCCATGCCGAAACCTTTGCCAATCATAGCTACCAGGCGGCCTACGTTTCCGTAAGCGTGGATCCCTAATTTTTTACCTTTCAACTCGGAACCTGTTCCGGATTGGAACGTGTTACGAGCCATATACACCATCATGCCCAATGCCAATTCGGCAACGGCATTCGAGTTTTGCCCCGGCGTGTTCATTGCTACGATACCGCGCTCGGTGCAAGCGGCCAAGTCGAGGTTATCGAAGCCGGCGCCGGCGCGTACAACGATTTTCAAATTTTTAGCGGCGGCAATCACTTCTTTGGTTACTTTGTCGCTACGTACGATTAATGCATCTGCATCGGCTACGGCCTTGTAGAAATCATTAACGTCGGTATATTTTTCCAGCAATGCCAATTGGTTGCCTGCTCCTTCCACGATGCCGCGGATGCCGTCCACCGCTGCTTTTGCAAACGGTTTATCTGTTGCTACTAATACTTTCATACCTTATTGTTTTTTGGTTATTTGATGATTTGGTTATTTGTTTTGATGATTTGGCTATTTCTTACTGCTGATTTGTGGATTTGGTTATTTGGGGGAGCACATAGACGGGCTGTTTTCAAATAAACAAATCAACTTTGCTGCTTATTCAGTTTCGCTTCGTATGTATTCTGCAAGGAGTTTAGTTTATTGGATATTTCATTTATCAATACAGCAACTTCTTGTCTTTCGTTTTCCGTGATATATTCCAAATCCATAGAAATATATAATTGTGTATAAAGTTCCATCAGAGAACCGTATGCAATTTCTATAAAACGAATTTGGTCTTTCAAAGAACGGCGCGAAGAACCTTCGGATATATTAGATGTCGTAGAAACACTGGCCCGTCTCATTTGCCCAACCAGATTGAATTTTTCTTCCGGTGGAAATTTTGCGGTCAACTTGTAAATTATTTTAACCAATTTACGAGCCAATTGCCAAACTTCTAATTTTTCGAAGGAATAGATATACATGCTTCTGTTTATTGTAGATTTATAGATTTGGTTATTTGAGATCGCTGGAATTACCTTGGCTTTCTCAAATAACCAAATCATCAAATAACCAAATCAACGGCTTGTTTTATTTACGCATTTTGTTTTTCAAATTCCTGCATGCAAGCTACCAATGCTTTCACACTTTCAATCGGACAAGCGTTGTAAGTCGAAGCACGGAAGCCGCCTACCGAGCGGTGTCCTTTGATACCTATCATGCCGCGTTCTTTAGCGAATGCCATGAATGCATCTTCTTTGTCTTTGTATTTTTCCGACATTACAAAGCAGATGTTCATCAACGAGCGGTCTTCTTTTTCGGCCGTACCTACGAACATCGGGTTGCGGTCGATTTCGTTGTATAGCAAGGTTGCTTTTTCCACATTGCGTTTGTACATGCCTTGTACGCCGCCGTTGGCTTTTACCCACTTCAACGTTTCGTTCATAATCAAAATCGGGAACACCGGGGGAGTGTTGAACATCGAATCTTCTTTGATATGCGTACGATAGTCAACCATGGTAGGAATCATGTGCGATACTTTGCCCAACAAATCTTCGCGAACGATTACGAAAGTAACACCGGCCGTACCTACGTTCTTTTGTGCCCCACCGTAAATCAAACCATATTTCGTAACATCCACCGGACGGCTCATGATGTCGGACGACATGTCGGCCACCAACGTTACCGGGCAATCCATATCTTTATGGATTTCTGTTCCGTAGATCGTATTGTTAGTCGTGATGTGGAAATAGTCGGCATCTTTCGGAATTTCGTAACCTTTCGGGATGTAGGTAAAGTTTTTGTCGGAAGACGACGCTACTTTCACGGCTTTTTCGCCGTAAATCAACTTCGCTTCGGCAAAAGCTTTCTTTGCCCACACGCCGGTTTCGAGGTAAGCCGCTTTGTTTTCCAACAGGTTAAAAGGAACCATCATAAATTGTGTGCTGGCGCCGCCACCTACGAAAATCACTTTGTAGTTTTCGGGGATATTCAACAGTTCGCGCCATAAAGCTACGCATTCTGCCATGGTCGATTCCCAATCCTTGGTACGGTGTGAAATTTCGATTACGGACATGCCCGAGCCTTTGAAATCTTTCAAAGCTTCGATACCGGCTGCTACAGCCTCTTTTGGAAGAACGCAAGGACCTGCGTTAAAGTTGTGTACAATTTTCATGATTTTTATGTTTTTTAATAGTTAAAATTCAAACATCAAAGGTAGTTACTTCTTAAGTAAGAAACAATATCCGGTTTATGCTTATGATTCGTAATCAAAAATTAGTTTTTTCTTATAATTTTTAAGCTTTTATTGTCGGTTACTTTTTCGCAGAAATGGCAGGTAAGGGTGAGCCCTTTTTCGGTTTGGTTGATTTTGAAGCGTGTTTTGACGGCTTCATTATTGGTCACGCATTTCGGATTGATACATCGGGCAATGCCGTGAATTTCGTCCGGTATGTTTACCGTGCGTTTTTCCACTACCTCGTAGTTGCGGATGATGTTTAGTTTGGCTTGCGGCGCAATCAGCGTAATGCGGTTCACATCGTCGTCTTCAAAAAAATGGTCACTAACTTTGATGATGGCTTTTTTGCCGAGTCGCTTGCTTTCGAGGTTCATGCCGAACGTAATCTGGTTGGTGCACTCTTCCAAGCCAAGGATTTCAAGCACGCGGAACAATTCCTGCGACGGGATGTGGTCGATAACCGTGCCGTTTTTAATGGCGCTTACTTTTAATTCGCGTTCCATAGTTGTAATTCCAAAATTTCAAATTCAATTATTCCAAAATTTTCAAGTTCCCTTTTGGTTCCGATAACTATCAGACTTAGGTGTTCAGCAAATGCGCCATAATTGCCATCCGTGTAAACACTCCGTTGCGGGCTTGTTCGAAATAATAAGCATGCGGGCTTTCGTCCACATTTATGTTGATTTCGTTGACGCGCGGTAGCGGATGCAGTATTTTCATGCTGGGTTTGGCGCCTTGCAGCATGGCGGCTTTCAGTTCGTACACGTTTTTAACCCGCTCGTATTCCATCGGGTCGTTGAAGCGTTCGCGCTGTACGCGGGTCATGTACAGGATATCCGTATTGCTGATGTTGTCGGCCAAATTGGTGTGTTCTTCGTATTCCAAGCCTTTGTGGCGCAGAAATTCCTTATATTCTTCCGGCATTTGTAATTCTTTCGGGGCAATGAATTTAAACCGCGCATTGAACAACGACATGGCTTGCAGCAACGAATGTACGGTGCGGCCGTATTTCAAATCGCCCACCATGGTAATGCTTAAATCGTTCAGCGTGCCTTGCGTTTTTTGAATAGAATACAAGTCGAGCAGCGTTTGTGTGGGATGCTGGTTGGCGCCGTCGCCAGCATTGATAAGCGGTACACGCGAAATTTCCGAAGCGTAACGCGCACTTCCTTCCAGCGGATGGCGCATCACAATCAGGTCGGCATAGTTGGCCACCATCATAATCGTGTCTTTAAGCGATTCGCCTTTGGTAACGCTGGTGTTGCCCGCATCGGAGAATCCGATGACACGCGCTCCCAAACGGTTGGCTGCCGTTTCAAAACTCAGGCGTGTACGGGTGGAGGGTTCAAAGAAAATAGATGCCACCACTCTTCCCTTCATCATCGGCTGGTTGGGATTTTTCTCAAATTCGGCGGCCATTGATAATATTTTCAGTATCTCGTCTTTCGAGAAATCGTGAATGGATACAAGGCTTTTGGGCATATTTTTACTATTCAAAATTCAACGGTTCAATTATTCAAAGTTCCACGAGTTGGGCTCCGGCGCCTGTGGCTTTTTTTCGTACTTCTCCGGTTTTATTTTTTCGCACGGCCACTTTCAGTCGGCATTCCATATCGAAATTTTGCTCCAGGATGTCGAGCTGTTCGTCTTTTGCCAACTTCATTATCTCGTTCATCGCGTTGTAGTGAAAGAGTAATGTAAGCGTTTCTTTCGCTGTTTTTTCTATTATCTGAGCATTAGCCAGTGCATCGGTTGTGGCGCTACGGTAGGCGTTTATCAAGCCCGGAACGCCGAGTTGTATGCCTCCGAAATAACGTACTACGACTACTAAAATGTTCGTCAGTTCATTCGACAGCAATTGCCCTAAAATCGGTTTTCCGCCGGTGGACGAAGGTTCGCCGTCGTCGTTGGCGCGCCACTGTTCGCCTGCGGTTCCCATCCGGTAGGCATAGCAATGGTGCCGTGCGTCAAAATATTCTTTCTTTAAATCCTGTATGTTTTTTTTAATCTGTTCTTCGGTATCGACGGGATAGGCAAAAGCTAAAAATTTACTTCCTTTTTCTTTGTACATTCCGGTTGACGGAATGCGGATCGTTTTATATGTATCGCTATTGGTCATTGCTATTCTCAAGTTGTAGATTTCAGGTTGTGCGGCGTCCGCCAACATCAAACCTTAAACATCCAGCTACTTCCGCAACCTGTCTGCCGCCCGCACCATGGCTTCGTCGCGGCCAATGTAGCGGATAGCCAGAAACGTAAGAATCACGGCCACAATGGGAAATACGGCGGTAAACGAAAACCGTGCGCCTGGCCATGTTAAGTAATAATATATAATCAACGCCTGTAATCCGCATAAAATAAGTATATTAAAAAAGCTTACGCGGATTTGCAACATGCGGTGCCGGTACAGGAAAATACTGAAAAACGCAACGATGGTGGCGACTAACAATAGCCCGAACAGGACAGGAGAGTCACTATATTGCACGGCTCCTTCGGGGAGTACAGCCATCGGAAAACAAAATAGTAGAATTAATAAGACGGTGGAAATCAATAGAAAAAGTGTTTGGATTCGTTGTAGCATAATGGTCGATTTTAATAACCTACAAAAATACATTAAAAATACGATTTGCGCAAATTGCGTGTTATTGGTTACAACTTGTTGATAATTTTCTGTGGCGCTTTGTCGAGCTGACGCGCATCCTGCTTAATTTTGCAAAATATAAAACGACTGAATATGGCTGCAATTGGCTCATCCGAATTGATTTTGAATCCCGATGGGAGTGTGTTTCATTTACATTTGCAACCGGAGGAACTTGCCGATACGGTATTACTGGTGGGCGATCCGGGGCGTGTGGAGTTGGTGTCGAAAATGTTCGATAAGGTGCGTGTTCGTGTGCAAAATCGGGAGTTTGTAACACATACGGGAACTTATAAAGGCAAGGAAATTACCGTACTTTCTACCGGTATCGGGACGGATAATATCGATATTGTAGTCAACGAACTGGATGCCTTGGCGAATATTGATTTTGCCACGCGTACACCGAAAAATACACACAAAACCCTGAACCTGATTCGCGTGGGAACCTCCGGTTCCATTCAACGCTCGCTGGAAATCGGTAGCACGGTGATGTCGGCCGTTTCCATAGGTTTCGACGGATTGTTGAACTACTATGCCCGCCGCGACGAGGTAAGTCTGTTGGATTATGAAAAGGCATTTATAGCACACACCGGTTGGAGCGAACAGTTTGCAAAGCCTTATTTTGTGCGGAGTTCCGAAAAGCTGGTTAAATTATTTTCCGATTCGTCGGTGCGCGGAATGACTATTTCGGCGCCGGGTTTCTACGGGCCGCAAGGCCGCGTACTCCGCTTGCCGCTGGCCATGCCGGAGTTGAATCACAAAATAGAATCGTTCCGTTATAAAGACGAAATCATTACGAATATTGAAATGGAAAGTTCGGCAATTGCCGGATTGGCAAAGCTTTTAGGGCACGAAGCTATTACCTTGTGCTTTATTATAGCCAACCGCGTGACGCTTTCGGCGCTTTCCGATTATAAAAAAGACATGCAGGCAACCCTGCGTATGGTGCTAGAAAAAGTAAGTACACTATAATTTGCCGATGAGGAGAAATGAGATAGATAGCTTGGTGCGTTTGCTCGACGACCCCGATTATGTGGTGTATTCGGCAGTGTCGGCCCGCTTGATGGAGCAGGGCGCCTTGATTGTACCTTATCTGGAAAAAGTGTGGGAGCGGACGGAAAATCAGCACTTACAATATCGTATTGAATACCTGTTACAACAACTGCAATCCGGTTTAGCCGCATCGGGTTTACAAGACTGGATTGAAGGGCGCTACCATAACTTGCTTGAAGGAGCCTATTGGGTGGCGCGGCAGGCCTATCCGAACCTGACTATTGCGCCTCTGCAGGCTGCACTCGACGGGTTGATAAAAGATGTGTGGATAGCCATGGATGAAGAATATTCGCCGGTAGAAAAAGTGCGTGTGCTGAATCATTTTTTCTATGATATTCATGGATATAATAGCGCCAATGACGATGATTTCTTACGCCCGCAATATGGCTACCTTCACCGGGTAATTGAAAGTAAGCGCGGCAATCCTGTTTCGTTGGGCTTACTTTATTTGCATGTAGCTCAGCAAGCGGGTTTACCGCTACATGGCATTTGTTTGCCGCGTAACTTTTTACTGGGATACACAACGGATGATGGCGAAGTGTTGTTTTATATCAATCCGTTTCATGCCGGAGCTTTACTTCAAAAATCCGATATTGATTTTTATTTCCGGAAGATGAATATCCGGCCGCGTGACGAATTCTATACCCCCTGCACGCCTTGTGCGGTAATTCGCCGGCTGGTGGAAATCCAAATGTTTGCCTACGAGCGGGAGGGAAGCGAAGCTAAAGAGCTTCTTTTCCGGAATTTGCTTCCTTTGTTCGGCGCCGTGAAAACAGCCTTTATGGAGGAATAATTATAAAAACAAAACAGAGACGGGGAGTCTCTGTTCTGCCTTTAACCTAACCTAAAACTTAATTCCCATGAAAATGGTTTTTAAGAGTTGCAAAGGTAGCTATTTTTTTTCTTCTAATGTTAAGTTAATATTAAATTTGTAATAATCGCTGTTATTTTTTTCTAAAATTTTTGACTATTAGTTTTTAAAAACCAGCCCATCGCCGAAAAAATCAACGGTGATTGACTTTTGAGAGTTGATAGTTCCTCCTAATAATTGTTTCGCTAATTCATTGACCAATTCGCGTTGTAATACCCGTTTCACCGGCCGTGCGCCGTATGATGGGTCATAGCCTTTTTCCGTAAGGTATTCCATGGCGTATTCCGTAATTTCCAACCGGACGCCGTTTGCTTCCAATTGTTTTTTGATGCTGTTCAGTTGCAATGCCACAATCTCTTTCATATTTTCCTTCGTCAGCGGGCTGAACATGATAATTTCGTCGATACGGTTCAGAAATTCCGGACGAATGGTTTGGCGTAACAAATCCAAGACATCGATTTTACAACGGTCTAATATCTGTTGGCGGTTGCTGTCCGTCATTTTCTCGAGGTTTTCCTGAATAATATGCGAGCCGGCGTTCGATGTCATGATGATAATCGTGTTTTTGAAATTCACCGTGCGGCCTTTGTTATCGGTCAACCGGCCGTCGTCGAGCACTTGCAATAAGATGTTGAACACATCGGGATGCGCTTTTTCGATTTCATCGAGCAATACCACCGAATAAGGTTTGTGGCGCACGGCCTCGGTCAGTTGTCCGCCCTCTTCGTAGCCGATATAGCCCGGAGGCGCGCCTACCAAACGGCTTACCGAATGGCGTTCTTGATATTCGCTCATGTCGATGCGCGTCATCATGTTTTCGTCGTTGAACAGGAAATCGGCCAACGCCTTTGCCAGTTCTGTTTTTCCCACGCCGGTAGTTCCCAAAAAGAGGAACGAACCCATCGGGCGTTTCGGATCCTGTAATCCGGCGCGGCCGCGGCGCACGGCATCGGATACGGCCTGTATCGCTTCGTCTTGTCCAATCAAACGTTTGTGCAACTCGTCTTCCATGTGCAGTAACTTTTCGCGATCGCTTTGCAACATTTTTTTTACCGGAATGCCGGTCCACTTGGCCACTACTTCGGCAATGTCTTCCGTATCCACTTCTTCATTTAACATGGTGAAGTGGCTTTCGGCTTTCAGCGTATTCAGCCGTGCGATTTCTTTTTCGGCTTCCACAATTTTCCCGTAACGGATTTCGGCCACTGCGCCATAATCGCCGCGCCGTTCGGCATCTTCCGCCTGGAATTTCAACTCTTCAATCAGTTGTTTGTTTTTTTGAATAGTATCCACCAAATCTTTTTCTTCCTGCCAGCGGGCGCGCATGGTGTTGCGTTGTTCCGTCAGGTCGCTGATGGTTTTCGACAGTTCTTCCACCTTTTTGGTATCGCCTTCGCGTTTGATCGCTTCTCGTTCAATTTCCAGTTGGCGGACTTTGCGGTCGAGTTCGTCAATCGGTTCGGGCACGGAATTCATTTCCAACCGCAGTTTCGAAGCGGCTTCGTCAATTAAGTCGATGGCTTTGTCGGGCAAATAGCGCGAGGTGATATAGCGTGTCGAAAGTTCCACCGCGGCAATAATCGCATCGTCTTTAATGCGCACTTTGTGATGGTTTTCGTAGCGTTCCTTCAATCCGCGCAAAATGGAAACGGCATCGGCTTGCGAGGGTTCATCGACCATGACCGTTTGAAAACGCCGCTCCAACGCTTTATCTTTTTCGAAATATTTCTGATATTCATCTAACGTGGTAGCGCCCACGGCGCGTAGTTCTCCACGTGCCAACGCCGGTTTCAAAATGTTGGCGGCATCCATGGCGCCTTCGCTTTTTCCGGCGCCGACCAAGGTGTGTATTTCGTCAATAAAAAGAATAATATCGCCGTTGCTCGAAACCACTTCGCGTACCACGGCTTTCAAGCGTTCTTCGAACTCTCCTTTGTATTTTGCACCGGCAATCAGCGCGCCCATATCGAGCGAGAAAATTTGTTTTGTTTTCAGGTTTTCCGGCACATCGCCGCTCACGATACGATGGGCAATGCCCTCGGCAATGGCGGTTTTCCCGACACCGGGCTCGCCTACTAATATAGGATTGTTTTTCGTGCGGCGGCTCAATATCTGCAGCACGCGGCGGATTTCTTCGTCGCGCCCGATCACCGGATCGAGTTTTCCGCTGCGGGCCTGTTCGTTAAGGTTGATAGCGTAGCGGTTCAACGCATCGAATGTTTCTTCGGCCGATTGGCTGTTTACCGTGGCGCCTTTACGTGTTTCGCTAATGGCGGCTTTCAGTTCTTTTTCGCTGATGCCGTGGTCTTTCATAATTTGGGCAATGGGGTCGCCGGCGCTTACAAGCCCCAATAATAAATGTTCGACCGACACAAACTGGTCGCCCATGCCCTTGGCAAATTCATTGGCTTTGCCGAAGGCTTTATTGGCTGCCGATGAAAGATAAGGGTCGCCTCCGGTAACTTTCGGATAACCGGCTACCACATCGTTTACCGCTTTCTGTAAGCTTTGTGGCGAAGAGCCTAACTTGCGTAACAACAAACCTGTTACACCGTCGGTGTCGAGTAACATGGCTTTGAGTAAATGCCCTGTGTCAATCGATTGGTTCGATGCGGCCTGTGCTACTTCTATAGCGCTTTGTACCACTTCTTGTGCTTTAATCGTAAAATTGTTCAGATTCATATAATGGTTGTTTTATTTTCAAGTAAATCGTTCTGAAATATTTACTACAAATACCTTTCCATTATAATAATGGCTGTCATTTTGACGGGGATAAGCGTTATTATAAAAATTTTTTAAAGCTATTATATTTAAAAGTGTAATAGCAATATTTTGGGGAGTTACAAGATGGATGACTTTTTGGCAGAGCGCAATCCTTTGTGCGGTTTGATTCTATTCACATCATGCGCTTTACCGGCAGCCTGTTCATGGTGTTTTGCACTTTTCAATTTTTATCGGAAAAGATAAAAATCATTATGATGGGCATTCTTTTTCTTGAAGACAGATATTTAGAGAGTCGCGCGGTATTTCCTTCCATTTTGGATTAAAATAGGCGGTCTTGATTTTCTTACAGGGAAGATCTTTAAGCGCGTTGTTCAGGGTGTCGATATAGTCTCTATTATCCATTATTTCAGGGTCTATAAGGATATAGAGATCTTTGCCTTGTATGTTGAATTTAGGGGTAAAATCATTTTCTATCAAGAATTTCCACTGCATTTCTATCTCCGGCGTTGTTTCATTTGCCCCAATGTAGCATTCTTCGGATAAAAGTATATCGTGCATTTTTTTGGCTACATCCAAAGAAATAGAGGTTACTGTAACAGCGTGAATAACATTACTCATAAACGATCCGATATCCGTTATCCGATCCCAGCCTGTTTTTACCGAATATAAATATTCTAATGTTTTGCAAGGGCTGCTAAATTTAGTAATAGATTCATATAATGCAGTATATCCTGTAAATATATTTATACAAGGAGCATCTTTTTGCATCTTTAGTAACCCTTCTAATATTTTGTAATATATCGATATTGTTGACTTCTGTGAAGCCTCTTTGCTCGTAAAATGGAAAGTCACTTTCATATTTTTCAGTTAAAAAAAACGAGAGCCGTATTTATTTATTTTAATAAAATATATCAGTTTTTAATATTAAATAACAAAGATATATAAAATTTTAAGGAATTGCTAAAAATAAAATAGAAGCGTAGATTTTACAGAAAAGAAATTTTATTTGTTTCCGAACAATCGTTTTATCACCATGTCTATTTTCGCGTAAAACAATACGTTCGGTCGCATATATTTCGAACGGCGATTTTTTCTTTAAAGGAATAGTGTGGGGAATGTGCACCCGAAATGAATTATCAAACGGCCTTCGAGCCGCCGCTTTCGCTTATGGATTGCGTCGCTCGTAAAGGCGGAGCTACATTCATCGTTCCCCTTCGGGGTTTTAGGAGCCTACTTTCTGTTCGAATAATATTTCATGAATTGCGAACGTTCGTAAATATCGGGCTGGGCAATGTTCCGGTAGTTCATCTTTCCACGGAATTCATTAATGGATGTAAAGCAATGGTGAATCATCCAGTCCTGCATAAATGCAAGGATTTTCCCGATTTGCCCGGCGCCGTTGAGGTAGAGAGTCGAGCACAACTGAGTGGTTTGTGCACCGGCCAGCAATTGTTTTATGACATCTTTGCCGTCGTGTATGCCGGTGGACGCAGAGAGCTGCACATCGGGCAATTGTGCCGAAACAAGTGATATCCAGCGCAACGACAAACGCAAGTCCGACGAACTGCTGAGCGCTTCGGCCGGAATCATGTTAAGCGCCTCGATATCGATATCGGGTTCGTAGAAATGGTTGAACAGCACTACGGCATCGGCTTTGTGGTGCGCCATGCGCTTTACCATTTCCATCGGATTGCTGAAATAATGACCGATTTTCATAGCAATCGGAATATCGATATGCGCTTTCAACGCATCGAGTACTTGGATGTATGGTTCCTCATAACTGGCGCCGGAACGATTTTTATCAATAGGCAGCAAAAACATGTTTACTTCCAATGCATCGGCGCCGGCCTGTGCTATTTGCTTGGCGAAATTCACCCAGTCGCCGGACGAAAGGCAAGAAATACTGGCTATCACCGGAATTTTTACCGCCTTTTTTGCTTGGACAATCAAGTCTAAATACTTTTGCAAGGAATTGCTTTTACTGTAAGCATGGATATAGGCCGCCGCATCAGGGTGGTCGTCGTACGATTCCAGTTGCCCGGCTTCGAAATTGATTTGTTCTTCAAAAAGCGATTTTAACACCACCGCTCCGATATTGTTATCTTCCAATATTTTAATGGAATCTATATTCGAGGTGAAACCGGAACTTCCGGCGATGAGAGGATTGGCTAAACTTAATCCCATGTAAGAGGTTTGGAGCGTTTTCATATCAGAAGGATGTTAATTATCATTATATTCAAAACACATTGACGAAGATATGTATTTTTTCGGGGATTACAATAGAAAGAAAAATATTCGAATAAAAAATGATTACCTTTGCGGCAATCGCAATCTAAAAAAATAATTAATTGATATGAAAAAAATCATCTACATCTTGCTGGTAGCATTGTTTATCGGCTACACCGCAAGCGCCCAAAATCAAGATTCGGATTATCAATTCTCCGTGGTAAAAGAATTGAAAATAACGCCCATAAAGAATCAAAACCGATCCAGTACTTGTTGGAGTTTCTCCGGTATTGCTTTTCTGGAATCCGAATTATTGCGTATGGGTAAAGGCGAATTCGACTTGTCGGAAATGTTTGTGGTGCACCATAATTTCACCGACAAAGCCGAGAAATACGTGCGTTTGCATGGATTTGGCTCTATGGGGCCCGGCGGTTCGTTCTACGATGTGATATATGCCCTCAAATACTATGGCGCTGTACCGCAAACAGTAATGTCCGGCTTGAACTATGGCGAAGAAATGCCGGTGCATAACGAATTGGATGAAGTTGCCAAAGCGTATGCCGATGTTATTCTCAAAAATAAAAATGGGAAATTGACTCCCGTGTGGATGAAAGGTTACACCGCTGTGATTGATACCTACTTGGGTAAAATTCCTGAGAAATTTACGTACAATGGAAAAGAATATACGCCCAAATCGTTTGCCGATATGTTGGGCTTGAACGCCGACGATTACGTGTCGTTGACATCTTACACGCATCATCCGTTCTATAGCTCTTTTGCGCTTGAAATAGAGGATAACTGGCGTTGGGGCTACTCATACAACCTGCCGGCAGATGAATTGATGCAGGTGTTCGACAATGCCATCAACAACGGGTACACCATTGCATGGGGCGCCGATGTCAGCGAAAAAGGGTTTACACGTAATGGCGTGGCAACGGTTCCTGATATGAATGTGTCTGAAATGTCCGGTTCCGACCAGGCGCGTTGGTTAGGCTTGTCGCAACGCGAACGCGAAGCAGAAATTGCCAAAAACACCGGCAAGCCGGGCGCTTACGAATCGCCTGTTACCCAAGAGATGCGCCAAATAGCTTTTGATAATTATCAAACGACCGATGACCACGGCATGCAAATCTACGGTATTGCTAAAGATCAAACCGGAAAAAAATACTACATGGTAAAAAACTCATGGGGGTTGACCGGTGCGTATAAAGGCATTTGGTATGTTTCGGAAGCTTATGCAAAATATAAAACCATGAATATTGTGGTACACAAAAATGCGCTACCGGCTGCTATCAAACAAAAATTGGGAATTAAATAGCCTTTATAATTGATGATACAAACCCTAACAGCCCCATCGTTATTGGGAAAATCTGTTAGGGTTTGTTGCTTTATTTACATTCGTATGCGTTATTGCCTGACTCTCGTTGTTTGTTTATTTTCTTTTTGTGCTACGGCGCAGAAGGATAATAAACTTTTTCAGTATGTAGAAACATTGAAAAAAGATACACTCCTGAAAAATGCGACCTGGAGTATTTTAGTAAAGGAAGCCGGTACGGGAAAAACGATCGTATCCTATAATCCCGATGTAGCGTTGATGCCGGCATCGACAATGAAGTTGCTCACAACCGGAGCCGGGTTATTGACATTGGGGCCCGATTATCGATACTACACTCATTTGTATTATGACGGCGAAATTCGGGATGCTGCTTTATATGGCAATATATATGTAGTTGGCGGCGGCGACCCGACCTTGGGTTCACAGGATTCGCCGGTGCAACCGATTAATACGGTGTTTGAGCAATGGACAAACGCATTGCGTGAATTGGGAATCTCTTATATTCGAGGGAACCTGATTGCCGATGATAGTTTTTTTCAATACGAAATTCCCGAATCGTGGACATGGGGAAACATCGGCAATGGTTACGGAACAACTCCCAGTGGGTTGATGTTCGCTGAAAACATGTATCGCCTTGTTTTATCCTCCGGCAGTCGTACCGGTGATAGCACGAAAATAAAAAAAGTGTATCCGGTGCTGCCCGATGTGGTTTTCGACAACAGGATTCTTGCCGGAGAAAAAAATTCCGGCGACAACAGTATCGTGTTTAATGCGCCCGGATCGGGCTATTATCTGATGGCCGGGACGATTCCTGCTGCCCGCGATAGCTTTGAAGTAAAGGCTTCCAACAAACAAGGCCCGTTAACTTGTCTGCATTATTTCGATACATACTTGAACAAGCATGGAATACAAACATCCGGCAATTTTAAGGTGTTGTCCGCTCCTGTGCCGGACCGTCCAGATGTAAAGTATATCACCTCTACCGCCTCGTTGGCGCTATCGGATATGGTGGAGGTGGTCAATAAAAAAAGCCACAATCTTTATGCCGAAACTATTTTGAAAACGATGGGAGCGGAGCGTATGAAAAACACCGGCTACGAAACATCGTTAGCAGCCATGATGCACGTGTTCGACAGTTTGAACATTCCGCGCAACGGATTACTGCTGGCGGATGGTAGCGGACTTTCGCGGAAAAATTTAGTGACGGCTGATTTTATGTGTAATTTTTTAGAGGAAATGTATCACTCTCCGGAGTTCGATGCGTTCTACCAATCACTACCGGTTCCGGGCGAAGCCAACTCTTCGTTGAAGAATATTTTACGCGGTGTGCACAGCGCTTCACGTATTCATGCCAAAAGCGGCTCTATCGACGGAGCGCGTGCCTATGCAGGTTATGTGGAAAATAACGGGAGATTGTACACTTTCTTCTTTGCATTTAATAACTTCAATTACAAAGGAGCGCTATTGATTCCGTGCATGGAACAGCTCATGCGGTTGATGGCGGAGTATTAACCGGTAATATTGATACTAAAAAAACGGATGGCCATGGCCATCCGTTTTTTTAGTATCTTTCCTTCTGTATTAAAAAGGGAGGTCGTCCACCACTTGCTGCGAAGCAAAAGGATCTTCGGCAATCGGAGCTGATGGAAAGTCGGGGGCTGTGGTACTTCCTGTTGAAGTTGCTGTATTTGCACCTGCGCCGGCAGATAATCGTTCAATACGTGTAGCTCTAATATCGGTGTACCACCGTTCGTTATATTCGCGCGATTCCACGGTGAAGGTAACTTTCACCATATCGCCTTCTTTTAGCCCGGAAATGTCATTTACACGGTCGTTCCACGCCATGGCGCATACTTTCCGTGGAAACGAATCCAGGGTTTCAATGACGAACTGTTGTTTGCTCCATGTCCCGCGGTCATTGGTGCCGTTTACCATGGGCAAACTTTTCAAAAATTTACCGGTAATTTCGAGAGCCATAAAACTACTTTTCTTCTGTAGAAGGATTCACTTTAATTAATTCCACTTCGAAAACCAACACGGAGTTAGGGCCGATATCGCTACCTGCGCCACGTTCTCCGTAAGCCAATTCCGAAGGAAGGTAAAGGGTAATTTTGCCGCCTTCCCCAATCAGTTGCAAACCTTCTGTCCATCCTTTGATGACACCATTCAGAGGGAATTTGGCCGTTTCATTACGTTTGTAGGACGAATCGAATTCTTTGCCATCGATCGTCGTACCACGATAGTTAACTTCTACCATATCTTCGGCGACAGGTTTTACGTTATTTCCGGGGTTTGTAATTTTGTATTGCAAGCCGCTTTCGGTAACAGTAATACCTTCTTTTGCTTTGTTTTCTTCCAAAAATTTCTTTCCGTCTTCCATATTTTTAACGGCCGCTTTTTCTCGTTCGGCCATCATGCGTTCTTGCGATTTCATCATAAATTGTTGGAAATAGTTGTTAGCAGCCATCATGTCGAAGCGCAAAGCTTTTTCATCGCCGCTTAAGGCATCTTGAATTCCTTTTTTGAATACGTCGAAATCAATGAATTCCAATTGCATTTGTTTGAAGTTTTCGCTGGTCAATACACCTAAAGCATAACTCAAAGAGTCCACTTGGGCTTTCGTTACTCCTTCGGGAATAGCCGCTGTTTTCTTTTGGGCACAGCCTTCAGCAGCCACTATCAGCGCTGCCGAGAAAATAAAGATTTTTAAAATTTTCATGTTGTTCTTTTTTAGTGATTATTATATGTTATTAATTCATTTTTCTTTGTAGATGTAGATACGGTCAACGCAATCCATCCGCAGATACCGGCCATGAAAGATGTTATCAATACCGATATTTTTCCTAATTCTATCATGTCCGTATGCTCGAAAGCTAACCCGTTAATGAAAATCGACATGGTGAATCCAACTCCGGCAATCATGCCGAGTGAAAAGATATGCCGCCATTGAGTGTTTTCAGGAACAATAGCCCATTTTAATTTCGTTGCTATCCAGCAGAACAAAGTAATGCCCAGGGGTTTCCCTATCAGCAAGCCAAAGAAAATACCCAGCGATAAGTTGGAAAATAAATCGGGAACAATATGGCTATTTAGCCGGATTCCCGCATTGGCCAATGCAAACACCGGCATAATGATAAATATTACGACGGGGTGTAGAGCAGCTTCAAAACGATGCATTAAAGGATTGATGCGCGAGATGTTCTGGTCGAGGCTATGGATAAGACTCAATTTCTTTTTACTGGCAAGCATTTGTATGCCTTCCTCGATATATGTTCTACGAAAGCGATTAAGTAATAGTTTACTGCGGAAATAGAACCTTGCTTCATTAATAGACGTTTTGGACGGAATAGCGGCTGCCAGTAAAACACCTGCAATCGTAGCGTGTATGCCGGAATGTAACATTAGTATCCATAGTACAATTCCTAAAATGATGTAGGGTATAGGGTGATTTATGCGGAGGCGGTTCAATGTAAAAAGCGCCGCACATACAAGGGCAATCCATACAAAAAATTCCACATGAATAGCGTGTGCCGGATAGAAAACGGCCAATACCACAATAGCCCCTAAATCGTCAACTATCGCCAAAGCCGTGAGGAATACCTTGAAAGAGAGCGGTACTCGTTTTCCCATAAGAGACAGGATGCCGATGGAAAAAGCGATATCCGTAGCCATGGGAATCCCCCAGCCATTGCTGGCCGGGCCTTGGTGATTGAATATAAAATAAATAAATGCCGGAATCAACATTCCGCCTACAGCGGCAAAAGCCGGCAATGCAGCTTGTTTACGCGAGGCCAGCTCGCCTGCCAACATTTCCCGTTTGATTTCCAAACCTACTACAAAAAAGAAAATAGCCATCAAGCCATCATTTACCCATAGTAAAAGCGGCTGTTCTATTTTGAAATGAGGAAATCCTATGGTGAAAATAGTGTTCCAACAATTGTGCAGGGCATGGAGAGCCGGAGTATTGGCTGCAATAATGGCAATGATGGTGCAAGCCACCAGCAATACACCTCCAATGGCTTGGTTTTGAAAAAATTGGGCAAAAATATCCGGCAAGAATTTTCGCTCCGGATGTTCCAGCTTTTCCCGTATTTTCCTGATAGTTTTAACCTTCATGAAGCTTATTGATGCATTTGTGTATATACACATAACTTATAGAGTAGCCGCGCTCCTACATTTGCATCCCACTCATCGTCTTCATTGGGCGAGGGGCTTACTTCGCACAAGTCGAATCCGATAATTTGCTTTCCGGATAATGCTAATTTGCGAAGTAAAAACAGTGCCTGGTTATATGTCAATCCGCCGGGTACGGGAGTACCGGTATGCGGGCAGTTATCGGATGTCAACCCGTCGATATCAAAACTAATATGCACCTTGTCCGGTAAACTATTGATAATGGTTTCGCATTGCTGGTCCCATGTTTTTCCATGGAACATGCTTTCCTGCAAGTCAGCGTCGGTATGGGTGTCTATACGTGTGTCGTTTTGTATCAATTCGGCTTCGTCGCTACAATAATCACGGATGCCTACCTGCACCAGTTTCGATACTCCTTTCAGTTTATGTAAGGCATTGTACATGATGGAAGCATGTGAGTATTCAAAACCTTCGTAAGCTTTGCGCAAATCCGCATGTGCATCGATGTGCAGAATGCCAAAGGAATCATATTTTTCGCAAAGCGCTTTATATAATCCGAATGGAACGCTGTGTTCTCCACCCACTATGGCTACCAATTTATCCTGCGCTAAATATTTTTTCGCTTTTTCGTAAACATATTCGTTTATCTCTTCTGATGCCGCATTTACTTCCGCGGTAAAATCGGCCAATTCGCTGTCAGTCGTGCCGAGTTCTAAGGCTGCAATTATTTCCTCGGCTGTTTTACGGGCTTTTTTATTAAGTTTTGTGATAGCTTTGTCGATTGGTTCGGTAGCAATTTTAATATTCCAAGCGTCCGTCACATGTGCATCGTATAAATCGATTTGAGCCGATGCCTCAATCATCGCTTCCGGGCCTTCGCTGGTGCCCGCCTGATAGGAGGTGGTTACATCCCAGGGAATGGAAATTAACACGATGGTTGACTCTTTCAATGTATAGGGAAGGGCAAAATAATTTCCGTTGGGTTGCCCTATTGCATTGGGATTAAATAAAGTATCCATGTGTTAATCGTATTAAATCGTAATAAACTACAAAGATAATAAAAATATGCCGACTACGATGACTGTAAACAAAATCATAAGCAGGAGTTATTTTTTTTTAACAGTTTGAATAAAATGTCCATTGTTTTTGTGTACATTTGTATCCTAAGCATCATAAATTTATCGAATCAATGGACTTACTTGTTGCAGAAAACGTGGTGAAACGCTATGCGAACCACCTGGCATTGGACAACGTGAATATTCGTGTGCCGGCCGGAACGATTTACGGATTGTTGGGCCCGAACGGCGCCGGAAAAACCACGCTGATACGCATTATCAACCAGATTACGGCGCCCGATAGCGGACACATTCTTTTGGGAGGGCGCCCTCTAGAGGCTGATGATGTGTATGCTATCGGCTATTTGCCCGAAGAGCGCGGATTGTACAAAAAAATGAAAGTGGGCGAACAAGCCTTGTACTTGGCGCGGCTCAAAGGCCTTTCGCGCCATGATGCCATGAAGCAACTCAAACTGTGGTTTACCAAATTCGGTATTCAGGGCTGGTGGGATAAAAAGGTGGAAGAACTGTCGAAAGGAATGGCGCAAAAAGTGCAATTTATTGTAACCATCCTGCACCAACCGAAATTGCTCATTTTCGACGAACCTTTCAGCGGCTTCGATCCGGTAAATGTAAATTTGCTGAAACAGGAAATTCTGGAACTGAAAGCTAAAGGCAGTACCATTATTTTTTCCACGCACAACATGGCTTCGGTCGAAGAATTGTGCGACAGCATTGGCCTTATCAATAAATCGCAAGTAATTGTGGAGGGGAAAGTCGATGACATCCGCCGCCGGCATGGCGACAATGTTGTGGAAGTGCTTTTCCGCGGATCGGCCGGCGCTTTGCAACCGGCGCTTACGAGCGAATACCGGATAGTGGGCGAAAAAGAACAAGGCGAATTGCAGAAAGTGAACATCCAATTGCTGGAGCAGCGCCCTGTAAATCACTTGATACAACAACTGCTGCCGCATGTAGAGCTGCACGGATTCAACGAAGTAATCCCCAGCATGAACGATATTTTTATTAAACTCGTATCCTAAACCCGTATTGCCATGAAAAAAATATTTCTCATTATCGAACGTGAATTTTTGACGAGGGTCAAGAAAAAATCATTCATCATCATGACTATTTTGACGCCGATTCTAATGGCGGCCATGTTTGTGGTCCCGGCATGGATGACTACGATGAAAGATAACGACCACCGGACAATTGCCGTGATCGACCAATCGGAAATCTGCGCTGCGTTTTTAGAAAATACCGAGCTGCTGGAGTTTGTAAAACAGCCCGACGCTACGTTGGAAGCGCTGAAAAAGAAAGTGGACGAAGGTGTGTACTATGCCGTGCTGCAAATCGGCCAACTGAACGAGAAGCAGGAACCCGAAGTGAGTATGTATGCTCTTAAACAAGTGCCGTTAGATGTTCAGGGGCGTATTGAAAAAAGCCTTGAAAAGGGATTGGAACAATACAAATTGAAGCAATATAATATTGTCGATTTGGATAAAATCATGGCTTCCGTAAAAACAAAAGTAAATATCAAAACCTTTGTAGTAGCCAAGAATGGGGGAGAAGATAAAGCTGCCAGTACCGGCATTTCTATGGGTATTTCCTACGGCGCCAGTTTTTTGATTTACATGTTTATCTTCCTTTTTGGCGGCATGGTAATGCGTGGCGTGATTGAAGAAAAATCCAGCCGCATTGTGGAAGTTATTGTTTCATCCGTCAAACCCTTTCAATTGATGATGGGAAAAATAATCGGTGTGGCATCTGTAGGATTACTGCAATTTATCATTTGGGTATTGCTCACTATAGCGCTGGTAACAGTAGCGCAGGGAGTGCTGCTGTCTTCAAATGATGTGCAGGAAGTTGCTACACAAATGAGTGGTGGTTCTGCTCATATGTTGGAGCAGGCAAAGCAAGCGGCAAACGATACAGGCATGTTTGCAGCATTAAATAATGTTGATATAGTGGGTATTTTAGTGGCGTTCTTGCTGTTTTTCCTTTTGGGCTATCTGTTCTATGCCTCCATGTTTGCAGCTATCGGCTCGGCGGTAGAAAACGAAGCGGAAACTCAGCAATTGATGCTGCCGGTTACCATTCCTTTGATATTGGGAATTTTTATCATGATACACACTTTTCAACATCCTGACAGCGCCTTGTCGTTTTGGGGTTCGATGATTCCGTTTACCTCGCCGATTGTAATGATGGCACGTATCCCTTTCGGCGTGCCGCTTTGGGAAGTAGCCGCTTCGTTGGGAATTTTGCTGGTTTCGTTTATGGGAATGGCGTGGTTGGCCGGAAAAATTTACCGTGTGGGTATTTTAATGTATGGCAAAAAAACGTCGTGGGGCGAAATGTGGAAATGGATACGCTATAAAAATTAAGGAAAATAGTTCGCTGCAAGTTCAGCGCAGGATTACACGACCGCCTTGCAAAGGCGACACTCCGTGAATGCGGAAGCCTGTTGTGTAGCACGAGGCGTTTGTATGCTTCTTGCTGCTAATCGCCGAACACATCCAGTATTATAATCATCAATTGAAATAAAATACTTTTCATGGTATTATGTTTTGAAAGATGTTGTAATGACTTCTATCCATTTTTTTATCCGTTCGTCCGTTTTGTCCGCCTGATTTTCCTCGTCGATGACCAATCCTTGAAACATCCCGTCTTTCAGGGCTAACGATTGGTTGAACGTGTAGCCTTCGGGCGAAGTGAAACCCACCAACGCGGCGCCGGCATTTGTAAAGGTATGGGCCAAAATGCCGATACCGTCGGCAAAATTATCGGGATAACCCGCTTGGTCGCCTAATCCGAAAATGGCCACTTTTTTATTTTTCATGTTTACGATTTCCAACTCCGGCAACAACTCGTCCCAGTCTGTGGGAAGCTCGCCATCGAACCAAGTGGACACGCCTATAATCAAATTGTCATAAGCTTCAAAATCTTCTTTCCAAGCTTTTTTTATATCGACAACAGTTATCGAATCGCCCAACGCTTGCTGAATCTTTTTGGCGACTTCCGCCGTTTTTCCGGTGCTTCCTCCATAGAAGATAGCCACACGGCTGTTTCTTTCTCGTTTATTATTTGAATTTGTGCTCATGATTTTTGTTAGTTTAATACTAAATGATATATTTTAATACGCCAACAATTCTTTGGCCGCCTTGTATATTTTTTCTTCATTGGGTAATATGGCATTCTCCAAATTGTGGTGAAAACCAACAGGTGTAAAAGTGGAACCTACGCGTTGTATAGGTGCGTCTAAGTAGCGGAACATTTCCGTCCCAATCATGGCGGCTAATTCCGCCCCGAAGCCCGAAAATACCTTGTCTTCATGAACTACCAATACCTTTCCTGTTTTCTTTACGGAGGCGAAAATTGTTTCCTTGTCGAGCGGTATCAGCGAACGGATGTCCACCACTTCGATGTTGCCGCCGTTTTCCCCGGCAATTCGTGCAGCAGCGGCTAAGCTGAGGTGTGTCGTGTTGCCGTAAGTGATAATGCTGAGGTCTTTCCCTTCGCGGCGGATGCGGGCTTTCCCGAAAGGCACTTCGAAGTCGTCGGGAACCGGTGTGGCGGCTGCTACGGAATTGTAGAGCGCTTTAGGTTCCAAGAACAGCGTGAAACCGCGCGAACGGAGGCTGGTACGTAACAAGCCGGCTGCATCGTCGGCAAACGAAGGGTACACAATCCGCGCACCGGGCAATGTAGTGAGGGCGCCTTCAAGGGTTTGCGAGTGGTATAACCCGCCGCCGATATACCCTCCCGAAGCTAAGCGTACCGTGATATTCGGAACAAATTTTCCATTGTTGCGCCAATATTCATGTGTACATTCTACGTACTGCTCTACGGCCGGCCAAAAATAATCGGCAAATTCGGCGCCTTCAATCACAATACGGATTTTTGGATCGAAGCGGCTCATGCCGTTGGCGCTTCCTACGGTCACATCTTCGGCAATCGGGGAGTTGAATATCCGTTTTTCGCCGAATTCTTGTTGCATGCCTTTCGTCACATTGAATACGCCGCCTTTTTCCTTGTTCGCCACATCCTGTCCCCACAAAAACGTATCGGGATTGTACCGGAATTCCGCTTTCAATGTTTCGTTGATAGCCGTTACCATGCTTTTCTTTTCGCCTTCCATGTTGTGTGTTCCGTCCGTGTATTTTTGCGGAACATAAGGTTCCGGCAACACAAAATCAAAAATCGTCGAGGCATCGGGTTCGGGCGCCGTCATTGCTTTGCGGTTAGCCGCGCTGAGTTCTGCCTTGGCTTCGTCTTCTGTTTTTTTCAATTCTTCTTCGGTGAAACGCTTATACCGTAATAGCATCCGGCGGAATTTGTACAGCGGATCGGCGGCTTTCACATAGGCCAACTCATTTTCATCGCGGTATAAACTGTGTTTGTCGGAATTGGAGTGCGAACCGATGCGCACACAGTTCGCCTGCACAATCACCGGATTGCTTGTTTCCAAGGCATATTTCCGCGCTTCGCTCATAGCGTTCATCGAGTCGAACACATCTTTTCCGTTGCAATGGATAATTTTTAAATTTTTAAATCCCGAAAAATTATCGGCCACTTTACGGTTGGCGGTTTGTTCGCCCTTCGGCACGGAAATGCCGTAGCCGTTATCCTGTATCACAAAAATCACCGGCAAGCGTTCGGTGCTGGCCGCGTTGATAGCTTCGTACACATATCCTTCCGAAGTGGATGCCTCGCCGTGCGAGGTATAGACAACGCCTTTGTGTTGGTAGTAAACCATAGCCCTCGCAACACCTGCGGCGTGCATATTTTGCGTGGCTACTGCCGACGAAACATTGTGAATGTTCCAGTCCTGCTTGGCAAAGTGGTTCGACATGTGCCGCCCGCCACTGGTGAGGTCGGTTGCTTTCGATAAGCCGTTCAGGATAATTTCTTCGGCGGTGATGCCGGCGGAAAGCGCGGTGAGTAAATCGCGGTAGTAGGGAAAAAGATGATCTTCTCCTTTGGTGAATACTTGTCCCAACGCTAACTGTATGCCATCGTGCCCGGCATAGGGCGCATGAAACGACCATCCCAGCGATTGCAGTAAATACATCGGCGCTTTCTCGTCGATAGCGCGTCCTAACGTCATCAGGTAAAACCACTTCCGGAGCGTTTCTTTGTCGGTTGTTTTTATATCGTATTTTTTCATGTCCTGTTTATTTGTATTTCGTTCATCACTATTTACCCTTTCCAATCTTCCAAATAATCGGCTATGCGGCGCAGGAACGAGCCGCCCAGGGCGCCGTCCACAATGCGATGGTCGTAGGAAAGCGAAAGATACATCTTGTGACGGATAGCAATCACGTCGCCTTCGGGTGTTTCCACTACCGCCGGTTTCTTCTCTACATAGCCTACTCCCAGAATGGCGACTTGCGGCTGATTGATGATAGGCGTCCCGATGATATTTTTAAATGTACCGAAATTGGTGATCGTGAAAGTACCTCCGTCGATATCTTTCGGCGTGAGTTTATTGTTGCGTGCCTTGTTGGCCAGCGAATCGGTTACCAGCGCCAATCCCGTGAGGCTTAACTGGTCGGCGTGATGAATGACGGGAACAATCAAATTCCAGTTAGGTAACGCCACGGCAATACCGATATTGATGTTTTTTTTGAATATCATCTTGTAGCCGTCCACCGAGGCATTTACTTGCGGAAAATCGGCCAAAGCCTTTGCGGCGGCTTGTATGATTGCCGGCATGAACGTGAGTTTTATGCCTTCGCGTTGGAAAAATTCATCCTTCAGTTTATCGCGCCACTGCACTAATTTCGTCACATCGACTTCTACGATTGTTGTCACATGCGCCGAGGTGTGTTTCGATTGCACCATGCGTTCGGCAATAATGCGGCGTATCGGGTCCATTTCTTTTACCTCGTCGCTTTCGCGGATGCTGCTTGTAGCCGGTGTTACGAACGAATCATTCTTTTCCTTTGCGGGAACGGATTCGCTTGCAACAGCCGTTGCCGGTTTCTTTTCGTTCTTTTGAAAAATATAATCTTCCACATCTTTTTTGCTGATGCGTCCCAAGTAGCCGGTACCTTTGATGCTTGCCAGCTCTTCTTGTGATAAACGTGCCTCTTGCGCCAATTGCAGTACCACCGGCGAAAGCCATTGGCTCTCGTCTTCTTTGCCGGTTTTATCGGGAATAGTCTTGGCGGCGGATAGTTGCCCGCTTTTTATTTTTTCCGCGGATTTCTCAACCGGTTTTTCCGGGGTGGCGGGCGGAGTAGTTTCGGGCTTGGTGTCGTCCGGTTCGGAGTTTTCTCCTCCCATATCTACCAACGCCAGTACGGTTCCCACAGCTACGGTATCGCCTACATTGAACCGGATTTCCATGATTTTTCCGGCAACCGGCGAAGGAATTTCGGCGTTCACTTTTTGCGTACTCACTTCAAAAAGAACATCGTCTTCTTTTATGGTATCGCCGACGTTTACCGCCCAGCGCATGATGGTTCCTTCGGTAATACTTTCGCCCAGTTTGGGCATTTTTATTTCGAATCTGGACATGCTTTTATTTAGAATAATTATAATTAACAAATCTTTCTAAATAAAACAAGATTCCGGGAGGAAAGTTCAAAATCAGTATTTATATATCCAGAGATTGGAAATATATTTTTCTTTTATCCGGTTAATTTGCATCAAATCCTGGTTTGTAAGGGAATAAAGGATATTTTCCGGATTGGATTTCAAAAAGTAATTCCAGAGTTCATGTTTAAATGATTCCGGATTTAAATTTTTATTGAAAAGGTGTTCCCGGATATTGGTGGTATTGCTTCGGACAGATTCTACGGGTTTGATTTTCAATATCTTTTGAGCATCCGGATTTTGAGGAGTCAGGATGGTTTTGAGTGTATCCAGATCGGATGAAAAAAGGAGGGTACAATGGTGCAGGGATCTGTTCTTATAGACACACTGCGCACTCCCGGAAATTTTTAGTCCGTTGATAAACAGGTTATTTCGTTTGTCTGTTTCGATCCCGGAAGCCAGGCTGGTCAGGAAACCGGCTAATCTGCCGGTAAATTCGCTGAAACTTCCGGCTTCAGTACGCCGGATATATGTCAGGTTGAAATTTCCGGAGTCGTGAAAAACCGCACCGCCGCCGGTCAGTCGCCGGGCTACCGGGATGCGATGCTCTTGCGCAAAGTCCAGATCGATTTCGTTCGGTACATGCTGGTATTTCCCTACAATTGCGGCAAATTCGCTTTGCCACAACATAAAAATATCCTCCTGAAAATTTTTCAGGAGGTATTCTTCTGTTGCCAGGTTAAAGTAGATGTCTTTATTTGAATGATTGATGCAAAGCATTACAGATTTTTACTGTTTGGAATAAACATATCTTCCGGGATTAGGTTACAAGCCTTGATCATTTCGATGGCGTATTCTAATTTACCGACATCGTTAGGAGATGTATTGTTGGTGCCGAATGTGAATTTAGCGCCTGATGCTTTTGCTTTTTTGATAAATGTTTCGGAGGGAATGCGGTAACGGTTATTGATTTCAATGGCTACCTTGCTTTTTACACAGGCGTCGATCACTTTCTGCATCCGCTCCGGGGTCCAGAGTTCGTTGTATTCGGGCATGAGTTGGTCGGGGATGAAGGTCGGGTTGACATAAACATCGACCGGCTCGTTCGAGATAATACTACAGGCGCGTTCTACCAGCATATCCATGAATTGCTGCTTGTTGTCGACAAATGTTTCTTCCGGGATCCACAGGCGCATACGGCGTCCTTTGTGGTCGGTCCAGGTCATAGCATCTGTGAAACGGTAGTCGAATCGATCGATTGCTTCTTTAGAGAACATTCCGACCCATTCGCGTCCCTCGGCCTGCATCGGCATCAGAAACGGCTGGTGCTTCATGGTGTCTAACCAGGTATAAATGCCCGCATCGTCGGTAATCGGAAAGTTTTTCCCACAGTTGGGAGCAATGCCGTAAGTAATGCCGTATTTTCTGGATTGCTCGGCGGCCTGTTCTTTCGTCCAACCGCCTTTCAGGTGCAGGTGGTAATCAATGGTCGGAAAATTTTTCTGTTGCAGACGGATAATCTCGTCAGTCTGTTCATCGATTGCTGCCGATTGCGTTATTAAATCGTCCGGCAACACTTTCAGCCGGACATTCCGGAACTCGACCGGGGCCTCACTCCGGTTGGCAAGGACGAAAACCCCTTTGGAGAGGATGCGTCCGGCATTGTTTGGTTCCCGGTATGGCTTGTCCGGCTCAGTATAATCGGTTATAAGGATATTATTGACCCATATTTTGATTTGCTTGCCCGTTACTTCGGCTTTGATGGGAACCCAGGTATTATTTTCCGCTGTGCGCTTGGCAAAATTCCGGACAGTCGATAAACTTCCGGTTTTGCGCCATTCGGCCGGACTTTCGTTGTTGTTGATCAGAATTTCGTATCCCGTTCCTTGTTGGTTGGCGCCTTTGGAATGGAAATAAATCGCACCGGTCGAATGGTCGGAAGTCCGGCATTCCAGTTCCAATTCAAAATTTTTGTACGGTTTTTTGGTACTGGCAGAAGCATCTTTTCCAGAAAGCAGCATCCGCTCCGGATCAAGGTTGACATTTCCGGTAGTGACCCATTGGGATGATTTTCCGGTGTCGATTGTTTCGATCTTTCCGGATTGAGAACAGGAAAAAAGGAGAAAAACCAATAAGCAGGGATAAAATAGTTGTTTCATGATGATAGAGGACTAAGTGTAACTTTGAGTGCGCAAGTTAGTGAAAAATATTTAACTTTGCCGGCCGTAGGATTAGAAATTGATGAATAGTGGGAAAAAATAAATTGTATAAATTCGGGGAAATGGAAACGTTTCCTCATGTGTTCCAGTATCCGTTCGCTGCTTTGCAGGAAAAAGGTTTTGAGATGAAAGGCCGCTGGAAGGAGTTATTTTTTAAGAATGATCATCCCATCGTGCTTGAATTGGGCTGTGGAAAAGGAGAGTATACAGTCGGGCTGGGGAAGCTGTTTCCGGATAAAAACTTCATAGGTCTTGATATTAAAGGCGCCCGTATGTGGACGGGGGCTAAACAGTCCATTCAGGATCATATGACGAATGTGGCATTCCTGCGTACCCACATTGAGTTGGTAAGTTATTTTTTTGCCCCGGGTGAGGTTGCTGAAATCTGGATTACCTTTCCAGATCCCCAGATGAACAAGATCAACAAACGGATGACATCATCCCGGTTTATGAAATTATACCGCCGGATTTTAAGTGATGACGGGGTTATCCATCTAAAAACCGATAGTCATTTTATGTACACTTACACCTGCGAAATGGTGAAGGCGAACGAATTTCCGGTATCGGTACAGACCAATGACCTTTATCACAGTGGATTGGCTGATGAAATTCTGTCGATTCAGACATTTTATGAACAGCAATGGATCAAACGGGGTTTTAATATTAAATACATTCAATTTGTTTGTCCCCCCCGTGAAACTTACATCGAGCCGGAAGTGGAAATCGAAGTGGATAGTTACCGGAGTTTTAACAGGGGCAAACGAAGCGGACTTGATAAAACAGATTAAAGATAAATTGACATGGCACTGTATCCGAACTTAGTACTTCAGGCGTTGCAAAACGTTCGTTATCCCGGTACCGGCAAAAGCATTGTGGAAATGGGAATGGTGGGGGACGATATTCACATCAACGGAAATCACCTGAGTTTTTCGATCTTGTTTGAAAAGCCCAACGATCCGTTTATTAAATCGGTGGTAAAATCCGCCGAAACCGCGATTCTGACCTATATCGGCGAAGACGTGGAAATTAAAGGGAATATCGAGGCGAAAGCGAAGCAGTTGGCTCGTCCGGAGCCGGATAAACTGTTGCCTCAGGTTAAAAATATCATTGCAATATCTTCCGGTAAGGGAGGAGTCGGGAAAAGTACCGTGGCTGCTAACTTAGCAGTTTCATTAGCCCGGATGGGGTATAACGTCGGACTTTTAGATGCTGATATCTATGGTCCTTCGGTTCCCAAAATGTTTAACGTAGAAGAGGCTCGTCCGTACTTGGAGCAGGTTGACGGGCGCGACCTGATTATTCCGGTCGAAAGTCACGGTGTAAAAGTGCTTTCAATCGGTTTTTTTGTCAATAAAAACGATGCGGTAGTCTGGCGTGGCAGTATGGCCGGCAACGCATTGAAGCAACTCATTGCCGACGCAAACTGGGGGGATCTGGACTTTTTCCTGCTCGATCTGCCTCCCGGAACCAGCGATATTCATCTGACCTTGGTGCAGACTTTGGCTGTAACCGGTGCTGTAGTGGTCAGTACGCCTCAGGAAGTGGCTCTGGCCGATGCCCGTAAAGGGATCAGCATGTTTACGGGCGAAAAAGTGAACGTTCCGGTGTTGGGATTGGTCGAAAATATGTCCTGGTTTACTCCTGCCGAACTTCCTGAAAATAAGTATTATATTTTTGGGAAAGAAGGTTGTAAGCGCCTGGCGGAAGAACTGAATATTCCGTTACTCGGACAGATTCCGATTGTTCAAAGCATATGTGAAGGGGGAGATAACGGTACTCCGGTAGCGCTCAATCCCGACAGTATTACCGGCCAGGCATTCACGGATCTGGCGGAAAATGTGGTGAAGCAGGTAGAATACCGGAATGCACATCAGCCGGTATCGAAAAGAGTGGAAGTGACTAAAAAAAGCCATTAAAGATTATGAATAGTTTTGCAGAATTAGTGATGAACCGGAGAAGTATCCGGAAATATACTGAAGAATTGTTGTCTCCCCAGGAAGTGGAACTGATCCTGAAATCTGTTTTGACATCGCCTTCTTCCAAGCACAGTAATTCCTGGCAGTTTGTGGTGGTGGAAAACAAAGAGATACTCCGGCAGTTGTCGCTGTGTAAAAGCAGCGGCTGTTCATTTCTGGAGCATTGTGCATTGGCCATCGTGGTATTGACCGATCCGATGCAAAGCGGGGCCTATATCGAGGATGCCGCCATTGCAGCGACTTATATTCAGTTACAGGCCGAAGACCTGGGATTGGGGAGTTGTTGGGTACAGATCAGCGGCCGGCAAACCGGATCGGGACAAGATTCGGAGGAATATGTCAGGACTTTACTGAATATCCCGTTACAATTGCATGTGGGCTGTATTATTTCCCTGGGACATAAGGAAAAACCTGCAAAACCGCATGTGGAGGAAGATTTGCAATGGGAAAAAGTGCATCTGGGAGGTTACAATCCTGAAAACACCCTGTAAAATCTGTTTGAGATGAATGATTATACGGATCATACCGCCGGAATCGTATTGATTGGGGCCGGAAATGTGGCTACTCATTTGGGGATAGCCCTGAAAAAAATGCAGTTTCGCGTCGTTTGTGTCTATAATCGTTCGATCGACTCTGCAAAGCTATTGGGAGAAACGCTGGATGTGCCGTATACGGATAACCTCCGGGAAATTCCGGTGGATGCCGGATTGTATATTTTTTCCGTTAAAGACGATGCTTTGTCCGGATTGCTGGAACGGTTCCCGAAAACCCGGGGGCTGTGGGTGCATACTGCCGGAAGTCTTCCAATGCAGATTTTTCAACCTTATACCGACCGGTTCGGGGTTTTGTATCCGTTGCAGACGTTCAGTCGGGATCGTCAACTGGATTTTACCGGAATTCCGGTATTTGTTGAAGCCGGTCATCAAGAGGATGAGCAATGGCTGTTACAGGTTGCCCGGGATTTATCCGGAAATGCCGCTGTATTGTCGTCCGAAGAACGCCGGTATTACCACCTGGCGGCTGTATTTGCCTGCAATTTCTCCAATCATATGTATACCTTAGCCTCGGATATTCTGGAAATCAGGAAATTAGACTGGAAACAATTGCTTCCACTCATCCGGGAAACAGCCTCCAAACTGGAAGATCTGGCACCGAAAGATGCCCAGACCGGCCCGGCTGTCCGTTACGACCGGAATGTCATTGAAAAACACCTCGGACTCTTGGAAGGTGATAAAAATAAACAGGAGATTTACGAGGTGATCAGCAACAGCATTCATAGTAGGTGTAAAAAATAAAGGATATATCTTCATTTCCCAGGCGGGTCAGAAGACATATCCTTATATTTTTAACTTAACAGGTGTTCCGCCTTATTTGCTCATTTTACCATCCAGCATTTTGATGAAGTACCCTCCAACTACCGAACGGGCCTGGAAGCCGCGTTGTTCGGGCTTGTCTGTCCAGTACCAGTCACTCATAGGGACGCGGGTAGTCGTTTCATTCATAAATTTATAAACCGGAGATATGAATTGTTCGAATGTCGCGGCATCCGGGGCCATTGTTGCAGTCCAGACGATCCAGTCGGCTTTTGTATATTGTTCCCGGTTATCCAGCGGTAATCCGTAGGTATTCTGTTTGTTCAGGTAATAAGCGATTTCTTTGGAAGCCACTTCGTCGGGGAATATACCCATTTTCATCAGCTTGTTCCAGACTAAGTTGTATTTCTGGCTCCAGGTGCCGGATTGGTCGAACGTCAGGCGGTAGTGGTCGCCATCGTCGGCCATTTTGATCCATTCCTGGGCCATTTCTTTGGCTTTAGTTGTATATTGCTGTGCAACATCCGCTTTTCCCAACATTTCTGCTAAGCGTCCATAAGATGCAATTCCGAGAATAGCTTTGATCGATAGGTTCGTATTGTGGGCAAAGTGTCCGGCAAAGTCGTCGGTACATAATTGATTTTCCGGGTCTAATCCTTTTTCAACTAAGTAGTTGGTCCAGATAGTCAATGTTTCCCAATGTTTCTCGGCATATTTCGCATTGCCCTCTATGGCGGCGATTGCAGCCATCAGGATCAGCATATTTCCGGATTCCTCTACCGGCATATCGCCTCCGTAGGTTTGTCCGTTGGCAAGAGGGTAAGTTCCTATATCGTGTGCTGCAAAGGGTTTTGTCCACTTTCCGCTTTCACTGTAGTAGAATATATGATTCATCAGTGCCTTGGCCAGCTCCGGATTGTAGAGCAGGAACAGGGGAGCCGAAGGGTAAGTGATGTCGACTGTTCCGATGGAGCCGTTGCTGAAATTTTCCTTTGATAAGAACATCAGATCTCCATTTGGGGCGCTCACTAATTTATGAGCTGAAATAGCCTGACGATAAGCAAGTGCGCAAAGTGAAGCGTATTCGCTACCACCGGCTTTTTGAGCATCTTCCATCAATTTCAGGTCGAAATTCTTGCAAGATTGCATCAATTGTCCGTATTCGCCGGCAGCTGCTGTGAATTGCGAATAGATATCTTTATCCTGGTTTCTGTTCCAGTAGGGACGGAGATTGGTGTCGAAATACTGGATGGAGTAAATATCGTCGTAACCCAACATGAAGTAGCCATTTACATTACTCTTCACCTTACCCAGCGAACGACTTACAGCGAGGGAGCTCTGTCCGCTTTCTGCTACCGGAGTATTTTCACCCACAGCGCCTGTAGAGCAGAAAGCAGCCCGCATAGCGTTGTTTTCACCAGAAGTGGCATGCGTGTTGTTTTTATCGGCGCACAGGTAAAAATATCCCCAGTCGATCCGGACATTATCTCCTTTTTTGCCTAGAATATTTTGAGTTGTACTTCCTGTTTTCAGGTACCAGTAACCGTCTTTCTCAAAGGTTTCGCTCTTACTTTCCTGCATCGGCTGATCCAGCGCCCAGGCGGTTCCGGCTTCCAAGTATAGTTCTACCGCATGTTCTTTGGAATCGTTGGCTTTTACATCGTAAGTAATGTAATTGACAGGACGGGAAAGTAGATCGAGGTTGTCCATCAGCAAGGGAGCGGTGAATGTCAGTTGTAAATCGACCGGTCCGCAAGCGAACGTGTAGATGGTGCGTGTCGGCAATACTTCTGCCGATTGTTGAACCGCAGTTTGCTCCAGATATTTTTCTGTCGGTAATTCCACGCTCAGGCCGAAGTCCAGCAATGCATTTCCTGCCCGGTTCCAGCAATGGGCGGCAATAACATTATTTCCGGCTTTCAGTGAATTGACCGCCGCTTCGGGTAGTTTAACCAGGACATTTTTCTTACAGGCGTTGCCTGTATTGACCACTTCAATTCCATTGATGTAGATTTCGATATCGTCGTCATGGGAATATTCGATGTAAACATTTTTCCCGGCCAGATCTTCGTCTAAGGTCACATTTCTTCTCACCCAGATGTGCTCGGTCGGCCATTGGGTTTTGGAAGTCGGCTCATTCTCCTTGGTGCCGAAAGCAGCCGGTCCGGATTTCCAGGCGCTATCGCTGAACCCGGGTTGATTCCAGTCGTCGGCAGGCTTATTGAAGACATATTTACCATCCCAGTTTCCTTGCTCCGATGTTTTAACGACCGGTTTTGTAAGAATATCCTCAGCTCCCATAAAACGATACACGGTTCCGTCTACCCGGATGGCGCCGATCAGGGGGAAGTTTGTTCCTGTCCAGTGTTTGACCTGCTGATCGTATAAATGGTCTGAAAATGCCCATGCACTGGTGTACGGATCGATGGTTATCAGCGGGTAAGCCGGTGCGCGCAAAGGATTAAGCGCCTGGTAAACCTCTTTCGGGTTCGAATCTTTATTCTTGCATCCGGCGAGGGCTACAAGTAAAAAGGATAGAAATAAAAGTTTTTTCATTCGGAATAAATTTATGAATTAGGATTTCTCAATTACAATTTAACCGGAGGCTAATGCGGAGGCAAAGATAACTTAAATTTAATATAAATTAATCGTTTTTTCGCTATAAAGAAGTAATTAATTGCAATAAGAACAGGAGATTTTTGGATTATTATAAAACCGGCTTTCCAACTCGAAAGTTTTATGCTCTGTCTGCTTCTTTTTTCGGTTGAAATGCGTACCTTTGAGGCCCTAATTTGAGGCTTTGAATTCATGAGTGCGATAGATTACGATCTGAATAAGATAAAAGGAATTCTCTTTGATGTAGATGGGGTGCTTTCGACCGATTGTATCCCCTTGTATCCGGATGGAGAGCCGATGCGATGCATCAATACGAAAGATGGGTATGCCATACAACTGGCTGTAAAAAAAGGGCTGCAAATGGGAATCATCACCGGAGGATATACAAAAGCGATCCGCGTCCGTTTCGAGAGCCTCGGCTGTCAGCATATTTATATGCGGTCCAGAGTGAAAACGGTAGACTTTGAGGATTTCCTCCAGAAAACGGGGTTGCAGCCTGAGGAGTTGATTTATGTAGGCGATGATATCCCCGATTATGAGGTGATGCGCCGTGTTGGTCTGCCGGTTTGCCCTTCCGATGCGGTTTCTGAAATTAAAGCGATCGCCCGGTACATCTCTCCTTGCGAAGGAGGCCGTGGCGTAGGGCGCGATATTATTGAAAAAGTTCTGAAAGTCCAGGGTAAATGGATGAAAGATGATGCTTTTGGCTGGTAATAAGTATGTTAGAAGAATATAAGATTATATTGGGTTCGAATTCTCCCCGCCGGAGAGAATTATTGTCGGGTTTGGACATCCCGTTTGAAGTCCGGACGATTTCGGATGTGGAAGAAATTTATCCTCCCGATCTCCGGAGAGAAGAAATACCGGTTTATCTTTCTAAGCTGAAAGCTGCTGCTTATGCCCGGGAAATAGATAATAACACCTTGTTGATTACGGCCGATACAATTGTGTGGCTGAATGGAAAAGTTTACGGAAAGCCGGCAGATGAAGAACAGGCCCGGCAAATGCTCCGGGATCTTTCCGGAAAAACCCACGAGGTCATTACCGGAGTCTGCCTGACATCCAATGAAAAACAAAAAGTTTTTTTTGCCGTTTCAAAAGTGAAATTCGGAGTATTGGAGGAAAACGAAATTCTATATTACGTGTCGAAATATAAACCTTACGACAAAGCAGGATCCTATGGTGTACAGGAGTGGATCGGCTACATCGGAGTGGAACAACTCGAAGGCTCGTTTTATAATGTTATGGGGTTACCGGTAAGAATGTTATATACCTATCTTAAAGAATGGTAAAATTTTTATAATTTTCATGCAACATTTTTATTTTTTTCTGTTTTATAGGCAGTAAGATCTAAAAAATAAGATGTGCATGAAAATTCTGAGACCACTTTTTCTTTCTTTGGGGATTCCGCTTTTTGCCTGTATTTTTTTCGCTTGTGAGGACAAAATCAAAGGGACGGAAACCTACCTGTCCAACTTACCGGTATATATGAGTTATGAAGAATTCCGGTCGCCGATCAAGTCCTCATCTTCCCGTCAGCTCACAGAGCCTGGAAAAATCTGCATGTATGGAAATTTTTTACTGATCAATGAAATTCAACAAGGGATACACATCATTGATAATACTGATCCGGCCAATCCGAAAAATACAGCTTTTCTGGAGATTCCGGGAAATATGGAGATGGCTGTTTCCGGGAACTATTTATTTGCCGACAGTTATACCGATCTGGTTTGCTTCGATCTGAGTAATTTTTCGGATATCCGCTCGGTAAGCCGTGCCGAAAAGGTATTTCCTTATGCCCTGCCTTCTCCCGGGAATCAATATCCGATTGAACGGATCGAAGAAGAAAAAGGAGTGGTGGTTGGATGGGAAACCAAATCCGTTACAAAAAAGATTGATTTCGAGCCAAATCCAGATCCGATTTATTATGATTATATGATGAACGAAAGTGCTTGGACCGCGTCCGGTGCAGGGTCTAAAAGCGTATCGATCACAGGCTCTATGGCTAAGTATGCCATCCAGGGCGATTACCTGTATGCTGTTGACAAAAATCGATATGCACTCGATATTTTTCGGTTAGAAAGAAATAAGGCGAGTAAAATCGGCTCAGTTTATCTCAACGGATTTGTCGAAACCATTTTCAGTTATCAGGACCTGTTATTTTTCGGAACACCGAATGGCATGCTTATTTATTCAGTTGCTAATCCGCAGACTCCGGAACTACTTTCTACGGTAAGGCATATCCTGGGATGCGATCCGGTCGTGGTTCAGGGCGATTATGCCTACTTGACGATCCGGATGGGAAATTTCTGCGGGCAGGGAGTCAGCCAGCTTTGTGTTTACAATATCAGTCAACCAAAAAAACCGCTGCAAGTGGGAACTTTCACAATGGAAGAGCCTTACGGTTTGAGTATCGACGGAGATAAATTGTTTGTATGCGATAAGGGTCTGAAGGTGTTCGATGCTACGACTCCTTCTCTTGTTGGGGGGAAATTATTGAAAACGTTTACCGGTATCCACGGATACGATGTTATTGCCTACAATAATCTGCTCATGATGATTGGCAATAATGGCTTGTATCAATACGATTATTCCAATGTCAACGACATCCGGCCTTTAGGGTCGATCGCAGTTTCTCCAAAAATTACTTGCTATTAATCTGTCATCTCAAACATCAATAACCATGAAGAAATTATTATATGTAATTCCGTTTTTGTTTTTAATTCCTACGTTGAATGCTCAGGAAAGTCAATCGGAGAAGTCTGTCAAAGAATCGGGTTATGTCAATCTAACATCGATTGCGGCGATCATCGGAACGCCGGACGATTATTCCAAAACCAATACGGTTGTACCTTCCCTGAGCATGATCAACGGCTACCGCTTCAATGAAAATTTCAGCGCCGGAATCGGCGTCGGAGTCGACTTTTTCAGGTATGCCATATTTCCGGTTTTTGCCGACTTCCGGTATACTTTGAGTTGTGGCAGTTATCGCCCGTTTCTGGCTCTGAAGGGAGGGTATGCATTTGCCGACAGCGATAAGCCCTTGTCTGATTATTCCTATCCGGGATATTATTATTACGATACGATGTTGTACGATATGCTTCCATACAGCTCTTCGAAGGAATATAAAAATTCCGGGGGATGGATGGCTAATCCCGAAATTGGGGTTTATATTCCGTTGTCTGCCAAATTAGATCTCTCCCTCGGATTAGGATACCGCTTTCAGGAATTGGGTACCGAGGTCTCTTTCACGGATTATGAAGGCAAGCCTCTGGATCGGAAAAGCGGTATTACCAGTACATTTAACCGGTTGACGATCAGCATCGGGATTGCTCTGAAATAATCGGAGAGGTATTGTAATGTGAAAGTTATTACGTACATTTGCTTTATATCTCCGAATTAATCGAGGCAGGTTCTTCGAATTTTTCGACGGTTGAAGTTGCTGCGGATAAAATGTTCGAGAGGTGGCTTCTATGCAGGTTGCCTGTATGTATTATAAAAGCAGTTTTTATTATTATAGTTGAATCAGAGGATGATTTTTCATTCTGACCATTGTTAGGATATTCAAATCCAGGTTGCCTTTTTCCATAACCATTCTAATGGACCTTGACGATGAGAACGAAGCCACCAGCGACAAAAAAAGTATTGCAAAAAGAATATACTGATACCCATAAGAAAACATACTGTAATACCTGTATGCCGGTAAAGCCCTAATCCCCAGTTATAAAACAAAAATCCACCGATCAGAGATTGCGATAGGTAGTTTGTCAAACTCATGCGCCCATAAGGTGCTAATTCATGAAGAACACTTCTGAACTTTGTCAGGTAATAAACAAGTATTACACCTGCAAACAGTATCCCTGTTAATGCAATATTTGAAATTGACTTAAGTATCAGGGTAGATGGTACAAGTAGCGCCTCCCGGCTTATAAAGTCGGGAAGTATAGAGATCAAACCATAAATCGGGGAAAAGGCTATAGTGGATACGATGAATACGTTAATCCAAAATTTTATATTTTTTTCTGAATAGGGAAACAGATTACTACGCCCGATTAGCATGCCTATCATAAACAGCGCTGCGGTTTGAGTAACCCTTCCATGTAATATCATCCAGCCCATATTCGCAATATTACCCGTCCATATAGCAGTTTTGCACATTTCGAGGAAAGAACCTTCTTTCTGAACGGTATTGACTATCTCCCAGTAAGGAGCATCGAACTGAGCATTAATAATGTATCCGGGGTTGATAAGGGCATAAATTATTTGTCCCCATTCAAAAGGTTGTAGTAAAAGAATGACCGCTATAACTACGACTGTACGGGTAGAAAGGCGACAAACCGCAATCAGTACATAACCAAGAAATGCATAGAGCATTAATATTTCACCAGGGAATAAAGTCGAATTGATGCAGGCTATAAAAAAGAGTAATACTAATCGCCAGGCAAACCGTCCTCGAAAATCTTTCCCTTTTTCTTTTTGTGAATTGTCTTGAATAAAAAAACTGAACCCGAAAAGTAACGCGAAAATACAATAGGCTTTACCGGAAAAGGCAAAAAATACACTGTCCCAGATTACCCTATCTGTAAATCTCAGAAAATTGCAGGTTTCTTCCGGATAGCTACCAAGGCTGAACCGTTCGATAAAATGGATCAGGGTAATTCCCATTACAGCAAAACCACGTAATACATCTGCGATTTCTATGCGATTATTGGTTAGTGTAGTAGATGGGAACATGCTTTTTAGAATTTAAAATATTAATATTTCTTTAATTGGAGGTGCAAACTTATTATAAATCTTTTATATTTTCAATACTTCATTCAGGATTCTAACTTATTTTATGCGACTTTTAGGCCAGGATTCAATAGTTTTTTGACGGATTACTCCGGCGGAGGTTGCCCCTATCAAGGTAGTTTGGTGAAAATGGGAACGCCTTGCCACATATAGGTATACGGAAAGAGATTTGTCAGCAAATCGGGAAACAGCCCGGCGATGAGGTTCAGTCCTCTGAATTTGCATCATTGTTCACATCTAATGGATATAACAAAAACAGCCCTTCAAAAGCATTGACATTCAGACGGGAGTCATAGGATGCATCTCCTCGTACAAAACCATAAAATTGATAATCTATTTTATTTGTGGTTTCTTGTGCAGTAACTTGTGTGAAAAGTAAGAGTGTGAAAATAGATAGATAAAAAGTTCTCATTGATTATGCTTTTATGTCTGGACTTGCAAAATTATATTGTCTGTTTCGCTTTAACAACACTAATTTCCAACACTCTTGACAAGAATGGAAACTTTTCTTTCATCCTGTCGTATTCTTCACCCGATTCCACATATTTTGCAGGTCCATCCACAAGGAATCCTGTTCCCTGATAATCTTTATATCCTAACACATCCCGGCTTCCTAATGTAAGTTTCACCCAGTTGTTAACTTCTACATTTTTTTGCGTTTTTCGGAATCCGGCTGCAGGAATTAAGATACGTTCATCTTCCGTTACAACAAGATAGGAGTTCCATGTATTGGCTATGTGTGCTTCACTTTCCGCCCATGATACGACTGAAACAACGCCTTCATGTTTAAGAACCTCATGAAATTTTTCTGATAGTTTTTTTGAAATTTCCATAATAAAAGGAGTTACTTACTTTTCTTTTTTAATTATTTTGCTGCAAAAATATCAATACGTTCCGAATAAATCAAATTATTTTGATTTTTTTGAATGTAATAAATCTGTAATGGATTACCATCGAAAAAATGTATTCTGCGTAAATTGTTGTCAGGAGATCTTTGGTGTGTCCTCTCAATTTTAGCCAGATCGATTGCCTTTTGTATCCAGTAGTCGATGGAGTCGTTATTCTCTATCCGCGAATAGGTTAAAGCAGCCATGTAAAATGTTGAAGGATAAAAATCATTGTATTCTGTAGCTTTTGCATAATACTCGTATGCTAATATGTAATCATTCTTGGAATAGAAATCATTTGCAACTGACCGGAGTATAATATATGTAAAAAGGCTGTCGTTTGTCTGTTGAGCAAGGTTCGATGCTTCTTCCATATAGCGGTTATAGTTTGGCTTGTCATTTTTTCCATGCCAAGTGGTTGAGAGTCAATTTATAAACCTCTTTTAGCTCTTTCTGCATTCCATGCTTTTTGTAATAATTCAAAGCAGAAACAATCAGAGAGTCTTCTGCGGTAGATTTTCCTTGCAGAATGTGTGAGGTTGTTCGTAATCGCCAATAATCCGCCTCTTGTCTGTCCGATAATTCAACTTCGGCAATTTTGTCTAAAATAGATGCTGCACTATCTGTATGAGTATATATAATGGAATCTGCATCTGTCAGCAATTTAGTAGTTTTAACTGATTTAGTACATCCTACTCCCGATAAAACAGAGCAAAAAATACAAATGAAGGCCATTAATTTACGATTCATTCTCTCAAACTAACGATTCTAAAGTTTATTTATTTCTTCCAAAGATATTGCTTTTATAACAACCTTTCCATCATTTTTCAGGCAAAATATAAAAAAATTACAGGAATAAACGATGTTGTCGATTTTTCGGTTGTATAGAGATCGATAGAATTTTAACTTTGCAGAACGAATCAATATACATCCTATGGAAACAGAAAGAGAAATATTTTACAAGGCGTTTATCGAAAGGGATCCTTCTTTTGAGGGTGTATTCGTGGCCGGAGTGAAAACGACCGGTATATTTTGCCGTCCGACGTGTCCGGCCCGTCCAAAGTTGGAAAATGTGGAGTTTTTTCCTTCGGCAAAAGAAGCCATGTTTAATGGTTATAGACCTTGCAAGATATGTAAGCCATTGGAGAAATTGGGAAACCCACCTTCAAATATCAGCCGGTTATTGAAATTCATGGAAGATAACCCCACAGTCAAAATAAAAGATACAGACCTTAAAAATCTGGAATTGGAGCCCAATCAGGTTCGCCGTTGGTTTTTGAAAAATTATAAGCTGACATTTCATGCTTACCAACGAATGTACCGGGTGAACAATGCTTTCCAACGTGTTCAGTCCGGACAAAGTGTAACGGACGTTGCATACGATTCGGGTTACGATTCGTTAAGCGGGTTCAACAGTATGTTCAAAAATATCATTGGAGCTTCGCCTCTTCATAGTAAGAATAAACGCATTGTCAATATAACCCGCATCGAAACGGATCTGGGAACAATGATAGCAGGCGCTACTGATAAAGGAATTTGTATGTTTGAATTTGCTGATTATAAACTGCTGGAATTGGAACTAAAACAGCTGACGACTACGTTGAAAGCTCCACTTGTACAGGGAGACAATATTTATTTCGGGATGCTTCGGAAGCAATTGGAACAGTACTTTACAGGAGAACTTCGGGAGTTTGATATTCCGTTGGATTTAGTGGGGACGGAATTCCAGAAACAAGTATGGCTCGGACTGTTGCAAATACCGTACGGTTCTACAACAACTTATGCAAAACAAGCTGAGCGGCTGGGCAGGCCGTCAGCCGTAAGAGCCGTTGCCAATGCTAACGGAAAAAATAAAATCTCCATCATTTTGCCTTGTCACCGGGTTATTGGGGTAGATGGTACATTGACTGGTTATGGCGGCGGTATTTGGAGAAAGAAAAAATTACTGGAACTGGAAAATATGAATAAAAACTCATAATATCTGGTCTGAAATGGTCTGTTATCAGTATAAACCTGAATATATCCTTTCATTGTACTCTATTGTTTAAAAATTGATTTGTTATATCCTCCATTATTTCGTTCTTGATGCGATAGAAACGCTGATTGGTAGATGCACAATCCAAACCTCCCAGATGTTCGATATATGGGCCTAATTTGATGAAATTAAAATACTGCAAAGCACAATTTTCGGGCAAATGCTGTTTCCCCGAATACCATGCTGTTTTGATGCGGTTATTGGTCGTTTCATGCAGGAATACCGACAGGCGTTCGACCTCCTGCGGGTTGGAGTCTCCACCCATAAAACAAATACAGGTAATTGCGTTTCCGTATTTTTCAAGCAGTTCATTCAACACGTTTTCATTCAGTGTTTCGCCCTTGTCTTCCATCAGGTATGGACTGTGGCAACCTTTACAGCCATTGGGACAATTGGAGATATTGATTGCCAAAGCGACTTCCCCGGGGACTTCCTGAAAAACGATATCATAGTTATGAAACCGTAGCATAATAACGTCGTTCGGCCTCCTGCTGCCGGGATTGTGAGAAATTACTGACCCGTTTCATATATCCGATGATGCGGGTCAGGTAGTCCAGATTCCGGCCTTTACAGGACGGACATTCTTTCAGATTGCGTTTGTCGATGTGTCTGCAGTCGTTGCAAACCGTGTTTGGAATATTGAAAGTGAAATAGTTACAGCCTTCCTGGCTGGCCACCCGCAACAATTGTTTGTACTGTTCTTTGCCCAAATGCTCTTCCAGATTCAGATGCAGGGCAGAACCGCCTGTCAGGTGCTCGATGTATTTCTTCCCATGAAGCCGGAATTTGTCGATGATGTTCAAGGATTCATCTTCTACCATGTAAAAATAGCTGTTGTAGCAATCCCGCTTCACAACATACCCATCCCGTTTATCCCATTTGGCATGTTTCACGCCTACATTTTCGGCCGGAATCATTTCGCAGTTGAACATTACGTCTTTGGTCCGGTATTTTTTGTTATACCGTTCGATAAGTCCGAGTACCTGTTGTATAAACCCTTCATATTGAGGATTATCATTGATTTCGATTCCCAAAAACTCTGCGGCTTCCACCAGACCGTTTACGCCGATGGTGAGATATTGACGACCAAGGTTGATGTATCCTGCGTCGAACAAAGGCAACATTCCTTTTTCCTGCATGTATTTCAGGTTTTCGTTGTACGATAGCTGTACTTTATGCACCAAGTCGACGATTTCTTCTAAGTAGAACTGGAAAGGGATTCCTTTGCTCACAGCGTGCTGAATGCAGCGGTTGAGGTTGATGGTCAGTACACTTTTCGAGCCTGTGGAAACACCACCGGCTCCCAACGTGTAGCTGAATCCGTTGTCTTGAATTTCATTGCGCAAACGGCAACAACTACTCAACGAATCGGCGTTGTCGCTCATATAAGTAAAGAATGAATGTCCTTCCGAATACATTTCGGCGGTAAAGTCGCCGTATTCCTTGTCTTTAGGTTCACCATTTTCGGTTAGTAAAGCCATTGTTTCCACAGGGAATGTCAGTACAGCGCGTGTGCGTTCCCGGTTGAACCACTTCATAAAGCGTTTTTGGAGCCAACTAAGCGATTCCCAATCAGGTTTACTTCCGTCCGGAAATATAAAGTTTTCAAACAGACTTTCAAAATAATATGGGTCGTAGTAAGAAATATTCCAGAATACTGCCTGGAAATTTCGTGCGCCTGTAGGTTGATTGATGGAATAAACGATTTGCTCGAAGTGGTCGGTGATTACTTTGTCGATGGTGCGTTGTTTTTTAGACAAGTCGACAATTTTACCGGCGTTTAAGTAATAATCCGGCCCATATTCCAATCCGATAAAATAGTTCATATACATTAGAAACTCAGGGGTGGCACAAGCTCCACTTAACATGCTGGAAACCATAAAAACCATATTTACGAATCCGCCGCAGAACGATCGCAGGTTGGTTGGGGCCTTCGAGTTTCCTCCGATAGAGCCGGTTCCTCCGATTAACCAGGGATACATGGTAATACTGGCGCAGTAGTTGGCTAAGCTGGTTTCATCGTTTTTATAAATGTAATGGTTGTTCAGTAAGTCGATGTACTTGTCGGATACTTCTTTCCCGTACATTTCTTTGATGCGGTCGGTCAGCATACGACGATTCAAGCGTATAAAATTGGATTTGGGTAGTTCACCGATCAGGGTGGCCATATTTTTATTCTCTACATTGGCGTTTGCATCGAATTTACTGCCAGAAGCAGCATTACTGGCGTCGCAGTAGTCCATCAGGAACTTGAGTTTGTCGCGTACCTCCCGGTCTTCGAGGTGTTTTTGCCGGTAAAGCATATAAGCCTTGGCTACGGCATAATATCTTTCGGCCATCAATGCTGTTTCTACCTGGTTTTGCACTTCTTCTACCGTGATATCTCCGGTGATATTTACACGGCATAAAATGTTGCTGAGAACATCCTGCGTGGCAAAGCTACCCACCGACAAGAATGCTTTTGAAATGGCGCTCTTGATTTTTTCAATGGAAAAAACTTCTTTTTTTCCGTCTCTTTTGACAATGAATAATTCCATAATACAACCTGTTAAATGATTACTATCAAAACAGGACATAACAGGAAAGAGGAACTGAAAAGGGGGTTGTACTTCAATTTAACTGTTGCAGAAAATCTGAAACCCGTCCTGTGCCGCCTTTCACCCGAAAGCCCCAGTATGTAACATCTGGCAGGTCTTCTGACTTGTTCCGGGCAGTGCGCCTTCCCGTCGAATCGACAGTGGCATAAGGATGCACTCCTTTTAGCGAAACTTACAGCTACGGGGATAGTTCCTGATTTTCACAGGATTCCCTTTTAATCTCAGTTGCTTTTGGTTGCAACAACGAGAACCGAATGTTGAGCACAAAGGTAGGATTTATTTTGTGTATAATGGCTACGGATGTTATTTTTTACATCTCACGATTGTAAATTTCATCGGAGGATGGTTCTTCACGGACTTAACCGGTTCGTCAATTTCAAAAAAATCCGACAGTCCGTAATCTCCGAATTCCTGCCTGATGGAATCCGGATCATAAAAAAATAATTTGGCCCCGCTTGGCATTTTAAACCAGTCTTTACTTAATAAGGTTCCGGTTCCATACATTGGATCCTGTTTTGAAATGGTCGAAAAAATCAGATGCCCGCCCGGTTTCAGTTGATTATAACAATTCCGGATAAACTGTTTTCTTTCGCTCTGATTAAGCAAATGAATCAAAGCATAGCTGAATATTCCGTCGTATAGATTATCATCGAAAGGCATCCCGGCTACGGAACCGTGAAATATGGGGATGTCGAGTTTGCTTTGTGTTCTGGCCAGATCGATGGCTGTTTTTGAGATCTCGATTCCTGTAACATCCATGCCGTTATCCAGGAAAATTTTAGCATTCCGTCCATATCCAATTCCTGGAATCAATACATTCCCGACTTTTTCTTCTATAAAAAAGTCTTTTGCCACGATGGCGGATGCTGCCGGCTCAAAACCCCACATGGTTTGCTTTTCGATAAAATTTGATTCCCAGAATTCTGTCATTTTATAAAATTATTGTATTTCTGATTTTTATAAGTACGGTTAAAATCCACACAAAATTAGAGATGTTTTACGATCAGGTAAGCAATACAGGTTGCCAGTAATCCTAACAGTACGCTTGCGAGGATGTAGATTAAACCGTGGCAGGTATGTCCTTCCCTGAATAAAATAATTGTTTCGTTTGAAAACGCAGAAAAAGTAGTAAATCCACCCAGAACTCCTGTTGCAAGAAATAATTTCCATTCATGGGAAATCTGTCCCTTATCGAAAAGTCCGAAAACAATCCCGATAAAAAAGCAACCTGCAATATTTACAATCAGGGTGTGTAATGGAAAATGGGTTGCTGCTTTTATCTGGATCAGTTGGGATAACAGGTAACGTAAAACTCCGCCGATAAAACTGCCTGCTCCGATTGCCAGGATTAATTTCATTTTTTCTATTTTATTTGTTTTTACAGTTGCCGGCGTATCCTACATTTTACAAATATGCTATCAATGTTAGGCATCTGTTGTATTTCTTTCAATACAAATTTACCTGATAATTTTCAGATAACCACACAGACGCATAAAAATGGGTTGATTGGTTCTCTCATCACCAGATCGAGTCCATGATTTTCTTACCTTTATAACGTGCTCGAGGCACAATCAATAATTGTCTCATTTTAATTTATTAAGGCGATGAAAACCAGCGGACTCGATGTGCACAAAGATAATGTATTTTGTGCAATTTACAATGGGGAAACCCATTCTGAAGTCAAGGTATTCCCGACCTTGACCAGCTCCTTATACAGTATGGGAGAATCTCTGCAAGCACAGGGTGTTGTACGCATAGCGATGGAAAGCACGGGTATTTATTGGATTCCTGTATGGAACATATTGGAAGCGATGGGCTTTGAATTGCTTTTAGTGAATCCCTACCAAATCAAACAGATGCCCGGTCGCAAGAGTGACACGAAAGATGCCCAATGGATAGCCGAATTACTTCACAAGGGGCTTCTTCGAAGCAGTCTGGTTCCGGATGAAAGGATTCGGGAGTTACGGTGTTATTCGCGTAAGTATGTCAAACTTCAACAGCAAATCACTTCGGTATACCAACAGATTGAACGTACTCTGGAAATGTGTAACATCCGTATCACCTGTTTTGTCAGTAACATTTCAGGGATGAGTGTTTCCCGGGTAGTGAAAGCCATTATTCGGGGCGAGGACAATCCTCAAATCTTAGAAGAACTGGTGCACGGACGAATACGCAACAAACACAAGGAAAATATCCGGGAATCCCTTAGAGGCTTCATCACTTCCCACATGCGTTTTTCTTTGGAGTTATTACAGGAGCAACTGGATTTATTGATAAATCAGGCCCAAAGGTGTCTATCTCAAATGAGCAGTATCTGTCGAACCAATTATGCGTCCCAAATGGAACTTTTAACTTCCATTCCCGGAGTTTGTACCCTTTCGGCCATGCTATTAATAGCAGAAACCGGAGCGGATATGAAAGCCTTTGAAAGCAGTGGTAAGTTTGCCGGATGGACAGGATTACGTCCCCGAAATGATGAATCAAATGGCAAATACAAATCTACCGCTACCACAAAGGGAAACAAATATATCCGCTCTGTTTTGGTACAAATAGCATGGGCTGCAGCCCGAACAAAAGGCTCTTTCTTTATGGAAAAACTCAATCGGTTGGCAATGAGAAAATCCCGAAAAAAAGCATTGATAGCCATAGCCCGGAAAATGGCGGTTATTATCTGGAATATCCTCAGTCGGAAGGAAGTATACAACCCCGATTTATTACCTGTGTATGACCCTCAGAAAATAATGGCCAAAATCAATTATCATCAAAAAGAAATCAACCGGTTGGATAAGTTAGCTAAAACGTAAACAAAGCGTAAAGGACGTGTATCTTTGTGGTGGCGAAAGACCCCGTTGACAAATTGGCCAAAGTTACTTGTCCCGACAAGGGACTCTAAGAACACAGACATAAGTTATTGCAATCATAATAGATTGAAAAACTTGCAGGAGAAAATCGCATCCCAGGCGATAAAACAGGACTATAAACCAGATATTGTAGGCGCTTTCAATAGTGTCGACACAGAATGATTCGTATTCATACTGAAAATTCATGACAGGAATCTTATTCTTTCAACCATTTATAGGAGAAA
>JAVBOD010000069.1:0-31283 GCA_031551045.1 Bacteroidales bacterium | reverse complement strand
CTGATTTCATTGCCGTCTGCTTTAGCTGACGGGTAAAGGAAACTGCTAAATATTGCGCGCGGGCGGCAGGTATTATTTCAAGGGAAACACGTGCCCCGCGCGCTTTTGCATTTGCTGCTATTTCCACCGTCAGCTAAAGCAGACGGCAATGAAAAAAACGGAGATTTGACAAATTTCTAAAATTTGTCAAATCTGTCACTCATCACTCATTACCCTCTTTTAGGAATATCAATTTTTCGGATTTTGTGTTGTATCCATAACACATCCAAAGCGGTAATGAGCAGCACGAAGCAAATGGCAAAGGCGGCTGTCAGCCAAAAGCCGGAAGCAGTGTTTTGAGTGCCCAATGCGGAAAGTTTTGGGATATAAATGCTTTGTACGTAGCGGGCGATTAGCAAGCCCACCAGTCCTACCGCAATATTTAAAACCAACGTCAGCACACAATACGGCTGCGCGAGTTTGGAGCGCCGGTAACCCAGCAGCACCAGGTTTCCCAATGTTTTCTGATTTTTATAAATCAATAAATTAATGCTCAACAGCATCAAACCGATGGCCAGCAGCATGATGAGCCCGCCAACGGCCATTACAATGGTAATCACTAAGGTAAGAAAGTAGGATAATTGCCCTTGCTTATTATTACTGATTTCATAATTTTGTTTACCGGCAAAAAACGCCGCTATTTCGGGCGCCGCAGGGTTGGTAACTTCCAAAATCAGGCGCGAAATATGTTCGCCGCCGGTAGCGTTTCCATAGTGTTGGTTGGCCCAGTCCATAAACGCTTCGGGAACCAGTATGGTATTCAAATAATCGGAAAACCCGACAATACGCCCCTTAAAATCGCCTCTTCTTCCACCTCCGGTAATTTCTATATGGAAAACTACCTGCCGCATGATATCTTCCGAAATTTGGGGCAATCCCTGGCTTCCGGCAAAGCCGAAATTATAGAGGTTCAGGTAATCGCGCGGAATAATAATCGGAATCAGGCCGCTTTGCTCGTCCCATTGCCAATCGGCGGTATTTACGTCGAGCAGGCGGTCGGGTACCGACTCGAAAAACAAGTCGGTAGAAAACGATGGCGCTTGCGGCGAGGGTTCCGTATAGGCTTCTACCTGAAAACGGCTGGGCGTGAAGTACGACAGGGAGCGGACGAACGGTTGTTGCCGCAGTTCCTCGATTTCGGCGGGCGAGAAAGCTGTTCTATTACTTCGGAAAGCCGCCATGACAGGCACTTTTTTGTTGACCACCATGTATTCGGCTTTGAACAGCCCCTCGGCCGGCGAAAACAGCGGGCGGATGTCCATCGAGAAACAAAAGGCGGCAAAAATAATGCTCATGCCCACCAGCGCTGCCATTGCATAACCCGCTAATTGCGGGATGTTTATGTTTTTTCGAAGTAGTTTTCGCAGCATGTATATAGGCAAATAAATTAATAATCTTCTTTGAGTGTTTTGTCATTCTGAGCGAAGAATCTAATCAATATGTAAATACAACGTTACAGATTCTTCGCTTCGCTCAGAATGACAAGCTAAATCCTCACAACCTCCACTTTTTGTGGTAATGAAACGGGTATTCCGCTCCTAATGAGCATATTATCAGTCCGGCTTGTTGTTGCCGGACTTCGTGACTGATAATACCCGATAGGGTTTCAATGTTTTTTTCATCCAAATGGCTGAACGGCTCGTCCATCAGCAAAAAATCGAACGGCTGGCACAGGGCGCGGATAATGGCCACACGTTGTTGTTGCCCGAAAGAAAGCCGTGCCGCTTTTTCGTCGCGCTTGTCGGCCAAACCGGCGCACTCCAGCAAGTGCAGGATTTCTCCGTCGGTTTTGTGCTGCGTAAGTTGGTTTTTCAGCCGGATATTTTCAAAAGCCGTTAGTTCTGAGAATAATCGTAATCCTTGAAACACAAAGCTGATTTGAGTTTGACGGATGTGTGTCCATTCCGTTGGTTTCAGGCTTTCGATGCGGCGGTTGTCATACAAAATCGCGCCGCGGTAATCGGTGCGTTCGCCGAACAGGTAGCTGAGCAACGACGATTTGCCGGCGCCCGATGTAGCCGCTACCAAGTGCGATTCGCCTTTGCGGAAGCCGGCTTCCCGAGACCAAATTTTTGATACGGAAGCTTCCGCCTCGGAAATAAAGTTCGGTAAGACGTTATTTATTTGTATGTTGTTCATTTGTTCTAAAAACCTAACAAGTACTCGTCATTGCGAGCGAAGCAATCTACTTCGGTTTGAGATTGCTTCGCTACGCTCGCAATGACGGGCATTTTATTTCGCAGCTGACATTCCATCTATGCTTTTCAGCAACTGTTTCAACGAATTTTGGCTTTTATCTTTAAATTTTAATGAAATTACACCTTCGTAATCGCTTGTCATCCAAAAGCTAATATCTTTGTAAGGCGCAAGGTATTTCAGGATTTCATCGCCTATTTCACCATTTGCCATGGTACGCAGGTTTTCGGGATAATCGTTGATATCGAGGTTTACGTAATATAAAAACGGACTTTTATTCAGATTTTCGCCTAAAGTTCCGTTTTCCAGGTGTTTCGGATAGCCTTTTCCCATAAAGGCGGCAATGGCTTCGGCATCGTCGGTAACAAACACTTTGTTGTCTTTATAGGCAACATAAATAGCCACAAAACCGCCCGCCGCCATTACGTAATGGTCGCCTTCCTGCTGGAAAGTTTCTTCGGGCGCCAGGGCCATTAATTTGTTGAAATCCTCTTCGCTGTTAACAGTGAAGCAAAGCCCGGCCAAGGGAAGAGGCAGCGGGCCTTGGGCAAAACCATAGAGGCTGAGCAACATATCGCCGCCCAATGCATTGATAATGGTGTTGGCCGTGGGATTTTCAAGCATTTCCTCGTCAATTGGATAAACTGATGTACTATCCATTTGGTGTACAATGTCTTTAAAGAACTTCATATATTCTTTTACGTTGAAAGAGGCTTTCATGGCAAAGTACGATGTAGCGGGGAAATCGCGCAAGATGCTCTTTTCAAAGTCTTTTTTTATGATCGGGTATTTTTCGTAGAATTTATCCACTTCCGCTTTCGGCGTCATTTTTCCTGAAAGTTTGGCTTCGCCTTTTTCAAAATTCATGTAAGCATGAAAGTAGGTATTTTCCCATTCTTTTGCAAATGAAGAGATTTGCATGCCAAAGTTTCTTCCATAAAAATCGAGCAGTGTTTTGTACGACATCCAAAAGCCCATGTCGTAGGGATTTGCTTGGAACTCGAGGAAATCGGCCACGCTCACAATGCTTTTTTCTTTCGGCATGGCAAAGAGTTCGTCGTAGTTGATAACGATACTATCTGTCATAAATGTAACAAACAACAAGTCTTTGTTCCAGGCAAAAGCCGTTTCTTCGGAGGGCTGGCTGATTTTATACAGGCCTTTATCGGCTATTGCAGGGGTTTCAGCGCCTTGCATTTGAAGTAATAGTTGGGCATTACTTTCAAACGTGGCTATGTTATCCATCTTGAAGACTGCTGCAAAATAAAATGCGCTATCTTGCTTTACTCCAAAATAATACGAGCGGTCGAGGTCTAAACCCGACGATTTGGGATTCTCCATCAATTGGTTAACAAAGTTCAACATCAACGGATTTTGAGTTTTCATTTGCTCATAGGCCTGTTCGAGAAAGCGGTATTCTTTGTAGTTTTTTAAATCGCCCTTTTCGATAAGTTGCTTGTTTTCAACACCAAATACAAAGAAGGCATTCGCGGGAATGGCTTCCAGTTGGGGCGGGATGCCTTTTTTGCAGCAAGAAGAAAAAAGAATAAGGCCTGCACCTATCAGCAGTGCAATGTGTTTAAGGTTTTTCATAGTATTTTCAAACGGTTTTAAATAAATTTATTGATAATGGCCGCAAAGGTGATGATTGTTTTGTGATTATACAACAGCAGTTATCAGTAAATTATTCACAAGAATTTAAAACAGGTTTCCCAAAAATGAAGTTTTACTGGTCATTAAGAATCTAAAAAATAAATTGATTCGTCCTTGCTATGACAAAGAGATTCTTCATTTCGTTCAGAATGACAGATTCAGTAATCAGAATGAATAGTTCAGGTAGCCATCATGAAGGATTGGAAGCAACATCTAAAATTGGATATCTGCTATCCGATATCCTGCATCCAGAAAACTACAACTCAATAAAACGCGGATAGCGGGCGGGGTTTGCCGGTTTTCCGAAGCGGTAACTCAACATGATTTCATGCGATCCTCCGTTTTTTGCAACTTGCTTGTTGATGTTTATATCGTAAGAATAGCCGAGCCGGAAATTTTCCATAATCCATGCTCCGGCCAATAAGGAAAGCGATGTGCCGGTAAATTGCTGGTCGAAACGGAACGAACCGCCGAACCAAAGTTTTTCCTTGTAGGTAGCCAATAGCAATGCGTCAAAATTAAACGTATTGATAGAGTTGGTCATAATGACGGCCGGAGACAGTTTCCAATCGTCGAGCGGCTGCTGGTATTGGGCATACATATAAAAATGCCGTTCCGAGCCGAGTGTGCCGGATAAATTTTCGCGTTGTACGTGTGTAACCGATGCACCCAGCAAAAGCCTGTCGTGGGTGTATTCTACTCCGAAGTTAAAATCGGGCGAGAGTTTTCGTTCCGTATCGTAAATGATTGTTGGAGCCGTGGGGTCTTCGTAGTATTTTTCGCCGCTGATCGTGTGGTATTCCACTCCCCCGCTCAAGCCGAACGATACGAAGCTGTTTTCGGTAAAACGTACAAGGTAGGAATAAGACAGCTTGAATTCGTAATAATGCTCCAACCCCAACTGGTCGCGAATCAGCGTGCCGCCGAAACCGGAACTGATATCAGGTAAAAATTTGTGCACATCGAGATATTGCGTGTTGGGCGCTCCGTCGATACCCACCCACTGGATGCGGTTCAACAGGAATATATTGGTGTAGTTTGTCGCTCCTGTGGCTGCCGGATTGAAATTCATCCGGCTGAAGATTTGCTGTGTCAGCAACAAATCCGTTTGCCCGTGGGCGCACAAACCGAATATACTGAGGACTAAAACAAGGACTATTTTTTTCATTTTCATTTTTCTCTTTACTTGCTTTTCTCTATTGCTCTTTTCTCCCGCAAAAACGAGTAAAAGCCTCTTTCGGCAATGGTTTACTATGAATAATTATTTTTCCCGACGAATCGATGACCGTAAATTCGCTGCGCCGGTTCAACGCATGTTCCTGCTCGTTTTGCGCATTTACGACGGAGGGGCTTTGTTCTCCCAATGCTTTCCAAGTGATGCGACGGCTGTCTATTCCTTTCGATTTTAAATAATTGACAATGTAATGGGCGCGGCGTGCCGACAGGATTTGATTATAGTTGTCCGATCCGCGGCTGTCCGTGTGTGCAGCGATAGCTATCCGCACATCGGGATGTGTTTTCATGTAATCAATAAGCCTGTCCAAATCCGGCAGTGATTCCGTACATGCGTGCGTTTGGGCAAAACCGTAATATACATGAACAAATTGAGGTTTTTGGGGCGCTACCGTATCGGCAGGTATTGCTTCGGCTATCGTTGCGGGCGCTTTAGTTTCGTTCAGCCATAAAACCGCATTCGGGTTTTGAGTGGCAACGGTTAAATCCAGCAAGCCGAAAAGTTCGTCGAAAGGCGGCAGGATTTTCGTTTCCGGCGAAGTATAACCCGGCTTCGATACGTTCAATCCGGCGCTTTTTTCCGGTAATATATGTATGGTGAAATGTCCCGTGGTATCTGTTACGGCCGTATGTTCCGCTTCGTCCGGTATTTTCACCGTTACACGGGCGCCGGCTACGGGTTGTCCCGTGGCGGCATCCATTACTAGGCCTTTTATTTCCAAATTAAACGGGTGTCCTTTTGTTACGGCATAAATATCGTCGAGCGTATTTTCGCCGCGGTCGCTTACAAAAAACGAGCTGCTTAGCTGTTCGCTTATCAACAAGGCCATATCGTCGCGATGGCTATTGTACGGTTTACCTAAATTCCATGCTTGTCCGAAGGCAGCGCCTTCTCTTTTGCTGGCAAACAGGTCGTACCCGCCGAAGCCCACATGGCCGGTAGAAGCGAAATAAAGTATATCGTCGTACGAACTGGGAAACATTTCGTTGTTTGCCGTATTTACCGTGGCTCCCGCATTGACCGGAGCGCCCCACGAACCGTCGGTTTGACGTTCCACATACCAAATATCGGAACCGCCGTAGCCACCATCGAGGATGCCGGCAAAATACATACGTTGTCCGTCCGGCGTAATAAAGGGATGCCCCGTTACTTTGCCGGGAATGGAGAACAGTTTGCCGCGTTTGTTCTTCGCCGGCTTTTCCCATTTTTTCTTTCCTGCATGGTATTCGTAAGCGATAATTTGAGTATGGGGCTTACCTACAGGCGAAGTGCGGGTAATATAGCCAACGTTCATCAGCGGGTCGTACGCCATGCAACATTCGCTGCAACCTTTCTTATGCAGTCCTTTCATGGGTTCGGGGACTAAATCTCCGTCATGCGATAAATCAACGGACAGTATTTCCGATTGCGCCACAGCCGTGCGTGCCGAAACATTTTTTGTCCCTTTAGCCCCGTAAGCATATACCAAACGTCCGTCGAATTCTCCTATTCCATACTCGTATCCCGCCGTATTAATTTGTTTCAGCGGCGTTACACGGAGATACGGGTTATTCGTCCGCTCGCGGCTATAAACGGTCGAAGCAAGGTATCCTTGCCCCAAACTGTCGCCGGGATTTTTCAGGAGATATTGCTGAAGATATTTTTCGGCTTCCATGTATTGTCCTTCGCGCAGCAGGCTTTCTCCGTAGTGCAGCATTAATTGCGGTTCCGCGCTTCCGTAACGCAGCGTACTATCGTACCAATGCAAGGCATCGTTCGTACGGTTCAGCAAGCGACAACACTCTCCTACACGGTAAGCCAATTCCGCTTTGAGCTCCTTCTCTTTTTCTTTTGTTTTGGCGTATAGCCTCTCGTAAAGCGGCAGCGCATTGGAATACATACTATTTGCAAAATACTCGTCGGCCGTGCGGCGTTCCTGCGCGTTTGCTGCAAACGCTACAAGCACGGGCAGTATTGTAAAAATTATGTATCTCTTCATGCTCTCTCTTCCTCCTATTATTTTTACTAACGTTCCAATAATACGCTTCCGGCAAGGGTTTCCGTAGTTCTCTCATCTACCGGCAAGTGTAATTCGTAGAAATACGTACCGGCCGGCACATCCTGTCCCTTGTAGCGTCCGTCCCATCCGTCTTTTCCTTGGTAGAGCACATGCCCGTACCGGTTGAATATTTTTATGGTATATCCTTTCAGGAAATAGTCGTTATACCCGTCGCCGTTGGGTTGGAACGCATTCGGGATGGTTACTTTCAGGTTAAAGTCGGCGCTTGCCGTATTTTTACAGTTATGTCCGTCCGTAACCTCTACCGTAGCATGGTTGGCCCGCTTGTTATAATAGAGCGGCGAACTCAGCGTTATCATGCTATTCGGGCCATTATAAACTTCCTGGTTGTTGAGGGTAAACAGGTAATTCATGTAAGCCGAAGGCGTTGCCTGTAGATTTACGGGCGACAGAATCATTACGCCGCCCTGCGTGACGGGTGTAGCGGTCAGGCTCGTTATTACCGGCGCAGCATACACTTCCATGTTCAAAATCATTAAACTATCGCAGCCTTGTACGGTTGTTAACGTATCGCCATAGCTGAAATTGCCGGCTTTATCGGTTGGAATATTGCGTCCGCGCCATTGGTAAGGCGTTCCTTGGCACACCGAAGCCGCTTCCGTATGAACCCAGGTGGGGTTCACGTTCACACTGAGGGAATCCCAACTGCTTTCACAGCCGGTCACGGTGTTGCGTACCTTCACATAATAAACTTCGCTGGCAGCGGGCGTCACAACGGACGAAGCCAATGGAAGCGCCGTGCTGTCGGTATAGAACAATCCTTGTTCGTTAACGCTCAAACTTATCATAGTAGCCAAGTCCAGGCTCTTGCCTTCGCAAATAGACGCGCTGTATGTCGTGACATTCAGCACCGGTAAAGCATTTACAACGACACTTACAGAATCCCACCCGCTGCTCATACAGCCGCTAAGCATATTTTGTACTTTTACGTAGTAGCGCGTACTTGCATCCGGAACCACGATGGACGATGACAATGCTGAACCGGTAGTATCCGTATAGAAGAATGCCTGCTCGTTACTATTTACGCTCAGCATTCCGGCCAAGTCAATACTGCTGCCGTAGCAAATAGCGGTATCATTGTTTACGATGGTTAGTACCGGCAGCGGCATTACATTTATCGTTAACGAATCCCACGAGGTACAGGTAGCCGACGAATTACTATATAATACATAATATTTCGTAGTGTTCGATGGGGTGACTATCGCAGGATTTATCACACTTCCATTGATGGCCGTGTAAAACGTAACGCTTGTATTATTGTCGCCTATCGCTAAAGAATTTAAATCCACTGTTTCGCCGGCGCAAACAGTACTATCGGTAATGAAAACGAGTCCGGGTTCTATGTTAATGGTTAGCACCCACGAGCCGGCCGACGGCTCAAAAGACGTGCGGCAGTACGAATCCTTAGCTTGCCGGATGTAGGTATATACTCCCGGATTAGTCGTGTCGGGCGTATGACTGGGCGTGTTGCTGCCCGGAATTTCGTTTCCGTTAACGAACCAACTGTAGGTAATGCCGTTTACATCGCCGCCCGAAGCATTGCTGATACTGTTGATGGTTTGAAGTGCGGCTTGTCCGGCACAGAAGGTTTGTCCGTCAGCCGCAATTTCGCCGGCATTGAATGGGGGTAATACCGCCACCATAGCCACTGCCGAGGTGTCGCTAAGACCGCAACTGCTGGTTACAATGCGCCGGAACCAAACCGTGTCGGTCAGGGGCGCAGTGATGTATTCCGCGCTGTCGGCGCCAACACCGCCGGTTACGTTGGCCCATCCGGTAGTGCGCGTGCTGTCTTGCCATTGGTAAATATTATTATGGCCGCCGGTGGCTTCGGGCATATAGAATGTCCAGTTATCGTTATAGCAAACAGAGTCGCCACTGGCAGGTGCCGTCTGAGTCAGCGCGGCATACAGCGACAGCGTAATGCTATCCGTAAGGTTCCTGCATCCGGGAAGGCTTTGCGCCGTAAAATAAAAAGTAATGGTCGTATCGTTCGAGCGAGCCGGCAGGGCTATAACCAACGTATCGGCATCGGTGCCCGAAAGCGCTGCTACGCCTTGCGGAAGCGTCCAATGTTTGGTAGTGGCATTTTGCAGGTTGCTGACATAGAGTGTCGCTGTTTCCGGTGTGCAGAATACCAGCCCTCCTCCCACGGTTTTCAATCCTTCGTGTGTAACCGGAGGATTAATAAATGTGCGGAACGATGTTTTTTCCGAAGGAATCGTGTCGTTTCCTATGATGCGGCTGTAGCGCCCTTTGATTTCGACACTCCCTTCCGCCGTCAGCCAGCGTACTCTCGCTTCGTTTTGTTTCGGATAATCGGCGATGGTTGTAATCGGCACACGGGTAGCGCCCGTAACGGCATCGAAACTGTAGTTCGTCATCCCTTCTGCGGCTCTGAATATGGCGATTTGGTCTTTACACACAGTATCGGGCCCGGTAATTACCGTGATGGGGAATTGCAGGGCCGAACAGAGTAACGGGTCGTTGCTGTGAGCAATCAACTGGTAGCCGGGTTTGACAGGAATATTGCTGAAGTGTACGGGTAAAATACCGCCGTTGGGAATATCGGCCGGTGTGGGAGTTTTCACGTAGCGCGTAGCCACCAAACTATCCGTCGGATTATACCGGTTGTCGGCATTCAGATCCACATAAAAATCGACTTTAAGGGAGTCGCCGGCAAAGAAGCCGTTAAGGGCGTTCATTTGAATATCGCCGCTCCATGTGCCGTGTTCTGTGAGTCCTTGTATAGAAGCCAACGAAAAGGTGTAGCGTTCCACCGACAGCGTTACCATGGTATCGGCACGCACCGATTCGATATGACAGGTGTCAATATCGCATATCGCATCCACCGTATAGGTCAGATTCGTAATCATGTCATTGGATACGCAAGCCATGCCGCCGGCATAGAATTTTTGTTTTATTTCCACATAATCGTTCGTCAGTCCCGACGGGATACTCAGGTGGAAACGGTAGGTTTGGCCAATGGTATCTATCCGCAACGTTCCGCCGGCATTGTGTATGCGTTCGAGCGAGCCTTCAATCGGTACGAGGCTCAGCGGAAAAATGGAAACAATATTTTCGCGTGTCGAGTCGCTGGCTTGGCTTCCCGAAAAATATAATTTCAAATGATAGGTCAGCGTATCGCCGTTTTGGCTATTGATGAGCGTGGGATATACCTGGTTTTCGAAACGGTATGTATTGGCGAACGTTGCATCGCTACGCAGCGTATAGGGTTCGCTTTGCAGTGCGGGAATCGCCGGAATGGGCCCGTCGCATACGTCGGATGCCATCAATTCGAACCTCATCTTGCTCCCCGAAAGAAATCCGCAGGGTGCGTGCACATGAAAGCGGACACGCAGCGAATCATCGCCCCGCAAATCGGGAAGGCCGCCAAAGGCGTAGCGTTGGCTACCTCCCACCGCCGAGGTTCCGTGTTGCCAGTTTCCGTTATAGGGATAGGCGTAAATAAGCGAATCGACTATAATGCCCGAATTGCCTTCGTCGAACAATGCAACCTGCAAATTGGTCAACCCGCCGGCATCTATCGATTTTATTTTTAATTCGTAAATCGTATCCTTGCACGTGCTTTGCAATCCTTGAGGCTGGCTTGTTAGGTCGAAGCCTACGGTAGTGGTTTGCGGAAGCACAAATAGTTTGAGCGTATCGCTCAAATAGCCGCAAGCCCCGCCGCCGGTTTTCAGCACTAATTTGACCGTCGTGTTTCGTTCGGACAAAGCGGGTTTGTATGTAAAGTTTTCCTGAAAATAGTCATAGGGATTGGAAGCATACACGCGCACGGGTTCGAAAACTCCATTGCCTCCCGTCCATTCAAAATAAGTTAAGTTAGTGGTTGTCAATGTGAACGTAAGCGGCTTTTCGGCGCACACCGAATCGGCCGACACGCCGGAAATAACAGCCGTGGGTTTCCCTACCAAGCGAACCTTTACGCTGTCAGTCAGTGTTTCGCAAGGGCTGTTGCCTTGCGCCGTAATGTAGATATACACCGTCGTATCGCGGCTACGCACCGTAGAAGTGTAGTGCAGCGTGGCCGTCGTTTCGCCCGTGGCGCTTCCGGTGCTTTCATAGTTCGTCCATCGTACGGCCGACACGTCGGAAATCGTTGCGGACAAATCGAGTGTGCTGCCCGAGCAAATGGTCGTGTCGCGTGTCGACAGCGTAAGTTCCGGGCGTGGAATGATATTCAGGCTGATGCTGTCGTAGCGTTCGCAATTGCCGACGGTCACAAATTTCACATAGATCTTATCCTGCGTTACCTGTACCGGCATCGTACTGAGCGTCGTATAGCTCCTGTCGGCATAATAGAGCGTATCCGTCATGCCGGTAGCCGATGTAATAAGGCTGTCGGCATTCAGCCAACTGTTGTAACACACTTCCTTTCCATTGGCTAAGGTGTATGAAGCCGTTTCCGCGTAATGAATCTCAACCGCTCCCGCATCGGCGTCGCAACCGTACACACGCAGGCTGTCGCGCTGGTCGGTAGCAATGACGCCAAATATAGGTGTCCAATCGTTGAGCGCGGTTTCGGGTATAAAGTTATGGGCAGCTCCGCCTTCTTTAATACGTATCGTAGGCGTCATTCCGCCGTCATAAGCCAGCGTGGCCACATCGCCCACGGCCTGGTCAAAGAGATTGGCCCCTTCCCCGTTTGTCAAGGCAAGGTTCGTGGTTCCCGGCAACACATTGCCCAAGGTAATATTGTAATTGGCCGATGTAGCCCCGGCGTTGTTGATTTCGCTGCCCGTGCTCCCGTTTCCATAGATAATATTGCCGTTCAGCACATCGTTGCTTGTGCTTTTACTGTAAATGGCATGCCCTGTATTGCTGCCGGCCGTGTTACCGTTGAAAGTGCTGAAGGCTATCTTCAGAAGGGTAACTGATGAGGTTCCGTCTGATACCAAAGCACCGCCATTAGTAGTAGCGTTGTTGCGGCTAAATGTACTGTTGATAACGGTCAGCGGATAGTCCGCCGTATTTCCTTGCGAATAAATAGCCCCGCCATTAACGGCATTGTTACCGGCAAAAGTGCTCTGGCTTACGGTCAACACCGTGGTGGAGGTAAGATAAATGCCGCCGCCGTTACCGCTGTTTGAAGTCAAAAGCCGAATGGCTATATTGTCGGATACTGTCCATTTGTTGGCCGTGAAACTGACGCCGGAATAGACACCTCCGCCATTGCCCGTTATTCCTGTCCCAAAGCCTTGCGCCGCATTGCCGGTAATGGACAGGCTATCAATCTCGGAGCAGGTAAAGACGCCTCCTAATTTGTAAATAGCTCCTCCATTGCCGGCTGCGTTGTTATCCGTAAATGCGATTGTTCCTTTCAACGTTAAAGCATTATTGGCATATACACCGCCGCCATTATACCCGTTGTTTACCCCAAGGTACGTGCCGCCCTTGTAGCCGGCCTTATTATCAGAAACAGTGCTATTTTCTAACGTTAATGCTCCATAACTATAAATACCGCCACCATGGTTACCGGACGAATTATTATTGATAACAGCATTGGTAATAGCAAGTGATGGCGTACCTGATCCGGGAGTGGAAATGCCACCGCCGTTTAGACCGGCCTTATTTTCGGAAATAGTGGCGTTGGCTAAAATAAGGGATATGCTGGTATATATACCGCCGCCGTGCGTTGACGCCGTATTATTAAGCAATTCCAATTTTTTGACGATTGATAAATCCGTGGCCGCCCCCGTGTAAATCCCCCCACCGCTACCGTTTATAGAAGAGTTATCCTTTATGATGAGCGTGTCGAGCGCATCACCGATGAAAGGATTGATTGTGTTTTTGTAAATAGCACCGCCGCTGTTGCCGGCTGTGTCGCGTTCGAACAACAGGTTGCCCGATAAGGTCAGCGCATTGTTGGCATATACGCCGCCGCCATAATAGGCGCCGGAAGAATATACGCCATTCTTATAGCCGGCCTTATTTTCGGAAATAGTCGCATTTTTTAACGTCAAAGGGAAAAAACTATAAAGACCGCCACCGGAATTACCGGCCACATTATTATTGATAACGGCATTGGCCATATTGAGAGAGAAGAGTGTTCCCGATGTCGGAGTGGCAATACCGCCTCCATTCGTTGACGCCGTATTATTGAGCAATTCCAATTTCTTAACGCTTGATAAATCCGTCGTTGCCGCCGTGAAAATACCTCCGCCGGCGCCGATTATAGAAGCGTTATTTCTCACAACAAGCGTGTCGAGCGCATCGCCGATGAAAGGATTGAGATTGCCTTTGTAAATAGCACCGCCACTGTGGCTGGCTGTGTCGCGTTCGAACAACAGGCTGCCCGATAAGGTCAGCGCATTGTTGGCATATACGCCGCCGCCGTAATAGCTCCCGTTGTACACACCGTTCTTATAGCCCGCTTTATTCTCGGAAATAGTGGCATTAGCCAACGTAAGGGCTGCATTTGCATAGATACCGCCGCCGTGCTGACCGGCTGCATTCTCGGAAAGAGTTGCATTAGCCAACGTAAGGGCTGCGCTTGCGTATATGCTGCCACCGGTCGTCGCAGCCGTATTGTTGCGCAATTCCAATTTTTTACTATTTGATAAATCTGTAGCCGCCGCCGTGAAAATACCGCCGCCGCTGCCGATTATAGAAGAATTATCCTTTATGATGAGCGTGTCGAGCGCAGCACCGGTGAAAGGATTGGTCGTGTTTTTGTAAATAGCGCCGCCGTTGCTATTGGCTGTGTCGCGTTCGAACAACAGGCTTCCCGATAAAATCAGCGCATTGTTGGCATATACGCCGCCGCCGTAGCAGGTTCCGGTGTACACGCCGTTCTTATAGCCGGCTTTATTCTCGGAAATAGTGACATTAGACAAAGACAAAGCTGCGCTTGCATATATGCCGCCGCCGTTTAGACCGGCCGTGTTACCGGTAACCGTAGCGCCGTCCACCGAAGCGTACTTTACGGCATAAATACCGCCCCCATGTTGGTTTGCTGCATTATTTATGATTCGTGCACCGGCTTGGACGTAAAGCGTATCAACCACATACACGCCGCCGCCATTACCAGTTCCTGAAAATATCCCGCTTTTATAGCCGGCTTTGTTCTCGGAAATCGTTGTTTCCCTGCCGAATTTCAATTTGCCGGTTTGTCCCTTGTAATGAATGGAATTCAAAACAGTATAAATACCCCCGCCATTACCGGCCGAAATATTATTGCGAATAATTACTTGCTTGGCAGGCGTCAAGTCTAAGTCGGATTCCGTCCAAATACCGCCTCCACCAGCCGAACCTGTAACTGTATTATTGGTTACCATCAGCGTATCCAGATTGTCGGTTACAAACCCGTATTGCCATTGCGAAATACCGCCGCCATTACTTCCTGCCGAGTTCCCGTCCACTACAACTTTACCTTCCAGATAAAGATCGCCGGCGGTACCAATCCCCCCTCCATAGCGCGCCGCTGCATTGTTCGTAAAGACACAATTTTTTACCACCATAATCGTGTAGCTTCCACCGAAGGATTCCAGTCCCCCTCCGTCGTCGCCCGCATAGCAGCCGGTTACCGTAGCATTGCTTATTTTCAATGTTATCGGATTGCTATTGCCACTCGGATTTACCATAAATATACCGCCGCCTTCTCTTACCGCTTTACAGTTGCTGATGGTCGTTTTTTTGACCGCCGACAGGTCTAACGATGTTCTAAGATGTATGGCACCGCCGCCGTTGCCAGTATTTCCGGCAGTAGTGCCCTTTGCTTCGCAGCGGTCAATGGTAAGCGTATCGAGGTTTTCTGCCGTAAATGTTCCGTTTTCCGTCTTGGAAATACCACCTCCGTTTGTACCGGCCGTATTGCAGGCAAGGTAGATGTTCCCCCCCAGCGCAAGCGACGAAGCGGCTTGTATGGCGCCGCCAGTAGCAGCATAGCAGCCGCCGATTTTACAATCGATAAGTTTGGTCAAGCCGGAACCCGCGGTACTGATACCTCCGCCGGTATTGCTTGTACCGGTCGGCGTAAAATCGCCTGCCGCAAATGTGGCATTAGGCCCCAGGAATATAAGATTTTTTAATACAACGGTTGCATTGCCTGAGACTGAAAAGTGCCGGAAAGTGTTGCTCATGACCAATATCACTTCGCCCTGCCCGATAATTACCACATTGCGGCTAATGGTTGCAATCGACGCGGATGCGTTATAAGTGCCCGGTTGCACATAAATAGTATCTGCCGTTCCCGGTGAAATGGCAGCCTGTAATCCGGTTAAACTATTGACCGTAACATTCGATGCCCCTACCGGCCTCGCCCATAAAAAACTTAATACAAAACATAAGAGCCAAAGTATCAGATTTTTTTGTTTCGTAATTCTCTTCTTTTCATAAAAACATTTAGCCATCTAAGTAACAGTTTAAATTTATAATCAATTTTTCCGTTGCTTTATTGCTGTTTTCGCATAAAACATTCGTTAAAAGATATTTACATGGAAGGGTATCTTTTAAAGAAGATTTTGCCACAACCTGCAAATTTAATTATTTTTAACGACATCGTAGTATTAAAATCTTATATTAACACTATAAGAATAGATAATAAGCTGAAAATAAATAATTTATATATTGTAAAAAAATCATAATTTATAGCATCATTCTCTATGAAGTCGCAGATTTGCGGAGGAATTCGCCATTCGGTCGGAAAGAAAAATTATCGGGAATAACCGGTAGTGCATTTGGAGAAAACCATTCTATCGAAATTTCGGTTAAAGCCTTGTTAATATATTCTTTCTCATGAGGCTGTTCAAAAAGTCAGAAAACATTTACCACAAAGAGCAGTAGAAAAGCAAGCCCCATAAGGACGGCATGAAAATTTCTAAAAAATAAACGGATAGTTCGTATTTCCTACGAAGCGTATTATAACAACGGACTCATCAGGCGTGCAAACGATTCGCGCACTTTCTCGGCGTTGCTGCGCTTGTTCCACCAGCGGGCGCGCACCAACCGGCTGTTTTTAATATCGGACATGAATTGATTTTCCAATTCCTTCGCTATTTTAGGGTCGTATATTAAGGCAGATATTTCAAAATTATGTTCAAAGCTGCGATTGTCCATGTTGGCAGAACCTACAGCGGCAAATTCGCCATCCACGACCATTACCTTCGAGTGGTTAAATCCTTTGCTGAAAAGATACACTTTCACTCCTGCATCCAATAGTTCCGACATGTAGGAAAGCGTGCCCCAATAAGTAATTTTGGTATCGGATTTGGCAGGAATAATCAAGCGTACATCCACGCCGCTGAGCGATGCCACTTTAATGGCCGACAGGATACTCTCGTTCGGCGTGAAATAAGGCGTCGTAATATAAATCCGTCGTTTGGCGCCGGCAATAGCGGCAAAATAAGTCTGCATAATGCTGGCCCAATCGCTGTCGGGGCCGCAGGCCGCAATTTGGACGAAACAGGTATTGCTAACTTCATTTTTAGGATAATAGCGGCTACGCTGCCCCAGTTGTTTTTTGCTCACAAAAAACCAGTCGAGCAGGAAAATGGCCTGCAACGAGTGTACGGCCTCGCCGGTGATACACATGTGCGTGTCGCGCCAGTTGCCGAAATAGCCGCCATTAGCATAGCGGTCGGCGATGTTAATGCCGCCTGTAAAACCTATTTTCCCGTCCACCACTAATATCTTCCGATGATTGCGGTAGTTCACGCGGCTGGTGAGCCACGGAAAAGTCACTTTTGAGAATGGATAAATTTCGGCGCCTCCTTTTTTCAGAGATTGAATGTAGGAATGTGAAAGGCTCCAACTTCCCACATCGTCGTATATCACACGCACTTCAACGCCTTCGGCCGCCTTTTGTAGCAGCAAATCTTTGAATTCGTTGCCTATTTTGTCATTTTCAATAATGTACGACTCTAAATGAATACTGTTTTTGGCCTCGGAGATAGCTTTTTTCATCGCCTCAAAAGTGCTGACACCATTAAAAAAGAGCGTTACCTCATTGCTCGATGTAAGTATCGCCTTACTATTCTTTATCAGCAGGGTTATAAGATTTTTATATTTCTCTTCATAAGGCAAGTCGCCCCAGTTCCCTGATTTGATTTGCAGGATTTGTTGCCGGCTTAAAAGATCAATAAACTTAACATCACGTAACCCCTTTCTACTGAATATTTTATTCTTTCTGAAATTTTGCCCGAAAAAGTAATATAAAAAAACACCCACATAAGGTAACAGCAGCATTACAATAACCCACGACATGGTTTTTACCGGGTCGAGTTTATTCAATACGATCAATACACAGTTATAAACCGCGATGGCAAAATAAATAGCCAGCAGAAGGTATGCCCAATTATTGATTATGAATAAGCCCAATGCCATGTTTGTTTAAAGTTTAAAGTTTAAAGTTTATAGTTTCATATTTTAAGCGCCAATAGTAAAACCTGAAACTAAATTCCATTCATCGTTCGAAATATGGTTTCAGCGCTTCCGCTACGTTTTCCGGCACACGGCACGGGCGGCGCGAATTACCGTTGACAAACACTAATTCGACCATCCCTTCGCATATTATCTTCCGTTCTTCGTTCGTAATTTCATAGTACAGGCGCATACGGGCAGCCGGCATTTCTTTCATTGTCACGCATACGGTCAGCAATTCGTCGAAGCGGGCAGGTTGTATATAGCGGCATTCGGTACGTATAACCGGCATCATCACCCCATTGGCTTCCATTTCGGCATAGCTGATACCGTATTGCCGGAACATTTCGGTACGGGCCGTTTCAAAATAACGGATATAATTAGAATGGTGAACATACCCCATGGTGTCTGTCTCGTAGTAGTGTACACGTAGCTGTGTTTCAGAATTTATCATTATTTTAAGGCTTAAAAAATTAGTTCGGTATATCTAAGCAAATATAGATAAAATTCATAGTAATTACAAAAAAAATGGTTTCTTTGCAAAATCAATTATCCAATAATTCACGTGAAAAGCAAACACAAACCAACATCGGCGCCTCTCACACGCAAATCGGTACGCACGCATCGTAAAACTTTGGTATTTAATGATGCGGAAATAGAAGCTATTCACGGTTTTTGTAAAAAATATAAAATTACCAATCAAGCCAAGTTCTTTCGCGAAACGATTATTGCCACCATTTTACGCAAATCGGAAGAAGACCACCCAACTTTATTTTAAAAAAAATATGCACGATTAATACTTGTGTAATAGTAGTTTATACTTTTTATCAAAAGTTATTAACGAAGCGCATATTTGTCCTCAAAAACCGCTTACCTTTGCTTCCAAGTAAAGCATACAAAATATGAAATTTTTTATTGACACCGCTAATTTGCAGCAAATCCGCGAGGCGCAAGACTTGGGCGTACTCGACGGAGTGACTACCAACCCCTCGCTTATGGCCAAAGAAGGCATTAAGGGCGAGGCTAATATCAAGCAGCACTATCTGGATATTTGCAACATTGTGGACGGCGACGTAAGCGCCGAAGTGATTGCTACCGATTATGAAGGTATGATTCGCGAAGGCGAAGAATTAGCCGCGCTGCACCCGCAAATTACCGTGAAACTGCCTTGTACCAAAGAAGGTATCAAAGCCGTGAAATATTTTAGCCAAAAATGTGTAAAAACTAATTGTACCTTGGTTTTTTCGGTAGGCCAGGCATTATTGGCAGCCAAAGCCGGAGCCACGTATGTTTCGCCGTTCGTAGGCCGGCTCGACGATATTTCGACCGATGGCGTGGACTTGGTGCGTCAAATCGTAGAGGTGTACCAATATTACGGCTACGGCACACAAGTGCTGGCCGCCTCGATACGCCACACGTTGCACATTATCCAGTGCCTGCAAGCCGGCGCCGACGTGGCTACCTGTCCGCTGAGCGCCATCCTCGGATTACTCAAACATCCATTGACAGACAGTGGGTTAGCGACTTTTTTAGCCGATTACAAGAAAGTGAACGGATAAGTTATTGCTGCCGCTATGCTGTTCTTTACGGAATTTTGTTTCTTTATCCCGTCAACGGAGGTTTATGGTAATGAATATAATCCATTGCTTTAAAGCCACGGCAATAACAAACACTATCGGCAAATTTCAACAACCTTTCAAATGTAATAAATTTATCAAAGCTATAGTATAGCAAAAGCCCCTTTTTCAAGGGGCTTTTATAAAAACCGGTGCGCCTGTAAGCCGGATTCTGTTCCCGAAACAATCGGGATTCTATCATTTATCTATGCGGCCTACCCCCCGGCATCGGGCGAGCCACCCTACAACTGCCGGTATACATGGCCTTGCAAGCTGCGGGTACGTACAAATCCGGATGTCGCCACCGGAATGGTGGGCTCTTACCCCGCCTTTTCACCCTTACCGCGCCTTGCGGCGTGGCGGTTATTTTCTGTTACGTGCTCCCTAACCTCACGGCTACCTGTGCTTTCCACAGCGCAGCGCTCTGTCTTGTCCGGACTTTCCTCCACCGCTACGTTTTGGCGCAGCGGCAGCGATAGAACAGCGCACCGGAATAATCGCCGCAAAGGTAGCTTTTTCATTTAAAAATCAGATAAAAATAATGCGGATTGGCTATTTATATTATCTTTGTACAGTGTTTAAACAATTTGTAATAATTTAAAATCTATTATTGTGTACGAATCTTTATCGGTACTTGACAGTGTTCGCCTGAATTTCAGCTCCGGAGGGCTCCTTTTTATGAATATCGCCATCGGTTTTATCATGTTCGGCGTAGCATTGGATATCAAGTGGAAAAATATGAAAGACACTTTTACCCGCCCGAAAGAAGTGATTATAGGGCTTGTTGCTCAATTTGTATTATTACCGCTGATTACATTCATCGCCGTATGGTTGCTCGGAAGTTTTATTACGCCCGGCGTAGCGTTCGGCGCTATTTTGGTAGCTTCCTGCCCGGGTGGAAACGTATCGAATTTCATTACCAAGCTTGCCCGCGGAAATACCGCGCTGGCGGTGGGGCTTACGGCTATCGGAACCATTCTGGCGGTGGTGATGACACCATTGAATTTCGAACTTTATGGAAAACTTTACATGAGTACTTCGCCATTCAACGTGCCCATCGAAATCGAATTAATAGATGTGGCGCGTACGGTATTTATTCTGTTGGGTATTCCCATTGTGCTGGGTATTTTTATCTCTTATAAATTTCCGCACTTTATAGAAAAAGTGAAAAGGCCCATAAACATTATCTCCATGGCAATTTTCGCGCTGTTTGTCATCATGGCTTTCCGGAATAACTACGCCTACTTTGTAAAATATATTTCGTTGATATTTTTCATTGTACTTATCCATAATGCGCTGGCCATGTTTTCGGCCTATTGGTTTGCTAAGGGCTTTCGTTTAACTCAGAACAATTGCCGCACCATCACTATTGAAACGGGCATTCAAAATTCGGGACTGGCGCTGGCCCTGATTTTTAATCCGAAAATATTTCCTCCCGATTTGCAGATTGGCGGCATGGCCTTTATTGCGGCATGGTGGGCTATCTGGCATATTATTGCCGGTTCGGCCTTAGCCGGATTCTGGCGTTGGAAAGGATTGAAGTAGAATGTGTCCCGCCTTGCGGGAAAGCAGGTAAAAGGTACAAGGATGAAGCGAATTTTGTCATTCTGAACGAAGAGAAGAAGCTATTTCTTTTGACGTTATATTCAGATTCTTCACTTCGTTCAGAATGACAGGAAGAAAAAAGGAAGAGAAAAGAAAAATTAGATTTGACAAATTTTTAAAAAATTATCAAATCCCTGTAATCAATATGAAATGGCAGCTACCACCCCTATAAAAACCAACCCTCTCAAAAGCCCCCCTTCGGGGAATATAGGGAGCCGTTGGGGTTACTCTTGTTTATATGCTTTTGTCCGCTTGTTTCACTATTTGTTCTACCGGCGTTTTACGGTACGTGATCGCCATTCGATCCCTAAGGACAAACCGGTTATCTTCCTTGCCAATCACCAAAATGCATTGATGGATGCTTTAGGAATTTTATACGGCGTAAATAAACCGGTTACGTTTATGGCGCGCGCCGATATTTTCAAAAATCCGAAAGTGGCCTCCCTACTCTATTTTTTGAAGATTATGCCGATTTACCGACCGCGCGACGGCATGGAAAATATGGAGCAAAACGATACGGCATTCCAGCGGGCGGTGGACGTATTGCGCAACCGGAAAGCTATGGCCATGTTTCCCGAAGGCGCTTTCAACCCGCATAAAAATTTATTCCCTTTCAAAAAAGGCTTTGCACGCATAGCATTTATGTCGGAGCAAGCCACAAACTTCAGCTTGGATTTGCAGGTTGTGCCGGTGGGTATTGATTATACCGACAAGAAAGAACGGAACGCCGAGCTGTTGGTTCAATTCGGCACGCCCATTCCCTTGTCGCCTTTACTCGGCCTTTACCAGGAAAATCCGGCCCAAGCCTATCTTGAATTGTGCCGCCGGGTGCGAGCAGGCTTACTGCCGTTAATTATTAACATAGAGGCCACGGAATACCACGAAACCTATATGCGTGTTTTCGAACTTTGCGAGTGCGATGAGTTAAAAACACTCGGAAAACGAAACAATCATTATAATCGTTTCGTGTTGCAACAACACTACACCCAACAACTGAATAAGCTTGCGGAAACCGGCCCGGAAAGCATGAAAACGCTGCAAGCATCTACGGACGATTATTATACAGCGTTGAATATACACGGAATCAACGACGCTGTCGTTCGTAAAAAGCGCCCCGCTCTGCTTTCATGGCTATTCCGCGGCATGGCTGCTTTGTTACTGATAATTATTTATCCATTTCTGAAACTTCCGCATTGGCTACCGCTATTGGCGCCACGCTTAGTTTTGCCGAAAATAAAAGATCCGCAATTTATTTTGTCTGTGAAATATGCCGTCTGGCTTTTTGCATCCTTGCTTTACTACCCCGTATTAATTACCTTATTACTTTGTTTTGTACCTTCGTGGGAACTCAAAATAATATCGATAATTACATTAATAATCAGTGGGTTATTGCTACGCCCTTTAACTCCGCTTGTAAAAAGCATAAAACCTTATTTTCACTTTTTTAGCTTATCGAAAAAAATACGTTCCGAACTTTACCAAAAACGCATAAAAACCATGAATACGTTGAAAAAATTGTTGTTGGCAACCGCACTATGTATGCTTTCCTTATCGTTGTGGGCACAGGAAGAAACTGATAAACCGAAAGAACGCGTAAAAGAAAAATTTTCGTTCGGCGTATTGCCTACTATTGCTTACGATGCCGATCTCGGCTTTCAGTACGGCGGTTTGGTAAGTCTGTACGATTACCGCAAACCAGTTCGTTACCCCGATTACCGCCAGATGTGGAAAGTCGAAATTTCGCGCTATACCAAAGGTTCCGGAACCAATCAAGTATATTACGATGCTAAAAATATCCTTCCGTACGGCTTGCGTTTAGTAGCGAACTTGGCTTACATCACGGAGCAGCGGTTGGATTTTTTCGGATTCAACGGTTACCAAAGTACATTTAACCCCGATTATATCGACGATACGTCGCCGGACTATATCAGTAGGGCGTTTTATGGCCACGAACGCAACCAACTGCGTTTCAATACAGATTTAATTGGACATTTACCATTCAAAAACACTTACTGGTTGGCGGGTTTCGGTATTTTCCATACCGACGTATCCACCGTGGATATCAATAAACTAAATAAAGGCGAGGATGACGATAAAAAGTTGCCGGACGTACCCTTGTTGTACGACAACTATGTAACATGGGGCCTTATTCCGCAAAGCGAGAAAGACGGCGGCTTTTCAAACTACCTGAAAATCGGCGCCCTGTATGACACACGCGACATGGAAGCCAATGCTTCGCACGGTATCTGGGCCGAGGCCACATTGACGTATGTTCCGTCGTTTTTGTTTAACGACGGCGTAAATTATTTGAAAGCAGAGCTGGCTTTCCGGCATTATCTGACTTTTATTCCCGATAAACTCACGTTTGCTTACCGTTTGATGTATCAAGGGACCCTGGCCGGACACACGCCGTTTTACATGCAGCCGTACATGATTAACGCCTACTCTCCGATGACGAAGCTCGACGGGCTGGGAGGCGCGCGCAGCATGCGCGGTGTGATGCGCAACCGCGTGGTGGGCGACGGTTATGTATTAGGAAATGCCGAGCTACGTTGGAAAATGTTCCGTACAATAATAGCCAAACAAAATTTTTACTTTGCGCTGCATGCCTTTGCCGATGCGGGCATGGTAGTGCAGCAACTCGACTACGATAAATCGCTTGTTTCACAGGCAGATGCCGCACGTTATTTCAACTATACGGATTATAGTAGCCACGATGGGATTCATCCCGCCGCCGGCTTGAGTTTGCGTATTGCTATGAATGAAAATTTTATTTTAGCCATCGATTACGGATTTCCCTTCAACAAACAGGACGGGCAAGGCGGCGGATTGTTTATCAATATCGGGAATTTGTTCTAAGACTAATCCTGCTGCTCCAACGTATAGTTCAAGTTCGATTTGTTGAGTTCTTTTTGAGGATTCAACTTACTATTCACTCCAAGCCTTTAGAAAGTATTCTTCTTTAACTTCTATAAGCATTCGGATAGTGGTAAAAAGAAATACAGTTGTCATAGTGTTATGAAATCAAAAAAATAACACTTATGAAGAAACAATTGCTTGCTTTACTCCTTATCCTGGTTCCTTTATTTTCTTTCGGGCAATCCAAACAAAACATTCGCGGCGTAGTGCGCGACGGCGCTTCCGACGAGCCGCTGGCGGGCGTAACAGTAATCGTCCGCAACACGAATCCGCTTATCAGCGCTTACACCGACAGCCTCGGCCGTTTTGTAATGAACGGCGTGCCAGTGGGACGCTATGATATCGAAGCGGTTTATGCGGGTTACGAGCCGACTGTCATCCGCGAAGTGCTGTTATCATCGGCGAAGGAAGCATTGTTGGAAATTCCGATGAAAGAGATTATCAATCAACTGGCCGAAGTAATTGTTCGCCCCAAGGTGAATAAAACACAGCCGTTGAATAAAATGGCGACGGCCAGTGCGCGTATGTTGAGTATGGAAGAAGCATCGCGCTACGCCGGCGGTTTCGACGATCCGGCGCGTTTAGCGTCTTCTTTTGCCGGCGTAGCCAGCAATGTTGGTAATAATGGAATTGTTGTTAGAGGAAACGCTCCAAAATTTTTGCAGTGGCGCCTAGAAGATATAGAAATACCCAACCCCAACCATTTTGCCGATGTTACGGTCTTTGGCGGCGGTGGACTTACCGCCTTAAGCAGTCAAGTTGTTGGTAATTCTGATTTTTTTACCGGTGCTTTTCCGGCCGAATATGGCAATGCTTTATCGGGTGTGTTTGACATCAAATTACGCAACGGGAATAACCAGAAAATGGAAAATACGGTGCAGGTGGGAGCCATCGGTATCGATGTAGCTTCGGAAGGCCCCTTCAAAAAAGACAAACCGGCCTCGTATATTTTCAATTACCGCTACTCTACCCTTGCCTTGCTTACGCCGCTCATGCCCGACGATGCCGACGGTACACGCTATCAGGATTTGTCGTTTAAATTAAATTTTCCTACTAAAAAGTTTGGGACATTTTCTTTTTGGGGCATGGGATTAATAGACCGTTCGGGACAAACCGCCGAAACAGATACCACGCAATGGGAATATCTACAGGATAAAGAAACGCAAGATGTGAAACAGTATATGGCAGCAGCCGGCTTCGGGCATAAAATTGCGTTATCGAATGAAGCATTTGTCAAAACAACGCTGGCCGCCACCGTGAGCGGACTGAACATGTACACCGAACGCATGGACGCCAATGTACAACTGCAACCGCAAAATGTGATTCGGAACACGAACTGGAATTTTGTACTCTCCTCTTACATCAACAAAAAATTCGGTGCGCGGCACACGAACAAAACAGGTATTTTACTCACCGGATTGATGTACGACATGCTGTTGAAAAATGCCGCCCCGGCCGCCACGCCCTTGCAAATACTGACGGACGAAAACGGAACGAGCGCCTTATTGTCGGCCTACAGCAATTCATCCATTAATTTAAACGATCGCTGGACATTAAACGCAGGGCTTACAGGGCAATATTTTACGCTGAACGGGCATTACAGCATCGAGCCGCGCATCGGGCTGAAATGGCAATTTGCACAGCGACATTCCTTGTCGTTGGCTTATGGTTTACACAGCCGCTTGGAGTTGTTGAATTATTATTTCACCCGCTCGGCAAGCGGCGACTACATCAACAAAGATTTGGACTTCACACGCTCGCAGCATTTAGTGTTGTCGTATGACTGGAATATCGGGCAAGACTTTCATTTACGCGTAGAACCGTATGTGCAGCAACTGTACGATGTCCCGGTAATTGCCGATAGTTCCTATTCGTTTATCAATTTACAAAGCGACTGGTTTATGCACGAAAAATTGGTAAATACCGGCGAAGGTTTTAACTACGGCATTGATGTTACGTTCGAAAAGCTCATGTCGCGCGGATACTACTTCATGCTGACCGGTTCGTTGTTCAATTCGCAATACACGGGAGGCGACGGGGTTTGGCGTAATACGCGGTTTAACCGCACTTTTTTGTGCAATGTTTTGATAGGGAAAGAATGGATGCTCGGGCAACGCAAACAAAATATATTTAATGCCAACGCCCGTATTTTTTATCAGGGTGGCGACCGCTATTCACCCATCAATTATGGAATGTCCATAGCACAAGAAGATGTGTTCTACAACGAAAACGAGGCGTTTTCCAAACAACTCTCTCCGACGTTTTTAGGCCATTTCACGGTGAGTTACAAAATGAACCGGAAAAAAGTTTCGCACGAATTTGCCGTGAAAGTAATAAATGTGACTGGTTATAAGGAATTTTACGGGCATAGCTATAACTACAAAACGGGTACGATTACGGAAGACCGCGAAGCGACTGTTATTCCGAATATCAGTTATAAAATCGAGTTTTAGTTATGCAAATTTCGCATGCTAATCCTGCTGTTCCAACGTATAGTTCAAGTTCGATTTGTTGAGTTCTTTTTGAGGATTCAACACGTGCAACACCTTCGGATTTTTACTGAAATACACATAATACCGCCGGTTTTCGCTAGGTTTGTCCCAATTGAGGATAATTACCGTGGCATCGTTATCGTCGCCAAAACCCCGCTCGGTGTTGAATTCCCCTGAAGACGAAAAGCTTCCTCTATCTAAATATTCTTCGGTTAGCGTATAGGTGTTTTTTCCGGCGTTCACCTTCGTCCAATGCAAGGTGAGCGTTGTTTTAATGCCGGGGCAATCGGCACAGGGCAAGGTGCCTTGGTAAGTGGTATGCCACGTCGTATCGGCCGACACAAGGAGCGGCTCTTTAGGAGTTTTAGTACCTTTACAATTGCTTAACAGCAGTAATGCGAAAAGCCCGAATGTCATTTTCTTCAAAATCTTGTTTTTCATAATTTCTCGTTTTTAAACTCATCTATGTTGATTACAAATATATCAATCGTTATTCCAACTATCAGCTATGAAACCGCGTTTTGATAATAATTTAATTTAACACTATTTAACTAATAATTATTTAATTGATAATTAATCACTTATCATATTTATTGCTATTTTATGGAATAAATGATTAAACTTTTTCCCTGCATATCCGTCTTATAGTTAACCTAGTTTTCATAGGTTTAAGGTTTAGGTAGCAAAGGCAGGCCCCGCTCGGGTAAACCTGCCTTTGTGATTTATAATCGTAGCTTCATTAGTCGAACAGCCTCTTAATCCCGTCCTATCGCAGCCAATTTATCGTCCAGTGTTTTGAAATCGCTGATGAGTACTTGCCGCGCTTTGCTGCCTTCGAACGGGCCTACAATGCCGGCGGCTTCCAATTGGTCCATGATGCGGCCTGCACGGTTGTAGCCCAAGTTCAGTTTCCGTTGAATGAGCGAGGTAGAGCCTTGTTGGGATTGCACGATAAGGCGTGCCGCTTCGTCGAACAATTTGTCGCGCTTACCTAAATCCACTTCCATCGCCGTGTTTTCGTTTTCTTCGCCGCTGTATTCGGGCAGCAGGAAGGCACCGCCGAAGCCGCGTTGTTCGCCGATGTATTCGCACACTTTGGCCACTTCGGGCGTATCGACAAAGGCGCATTGCACACGGATCATCTCATTGCCGGTGGACACCAGCATATCGCCGCGGCCAATGAGCTGATTGGCGCCGGTAGTATCTAAAATTGTCCGCGAGTCGATGCTCGAAATCACGCGGAACGCAATACGCGCCGGAAAGTTCGCTTTAATCAACCCGGTGATAATATTCGTCGTCGGGCGTTGCGTAGCAATCACTAAGTGAATACCGATAGCGCGCGCCAACTGCGCCAAACGGGCAATCGGTTCTTCCACTTCGCGGCCGGCCGTCATAATCAGGTCGGCAAATTCGTCGATTATCACTACAATAAACGGCAGATACCGGTGTCCTTTCAGCGGGTTCAGCCGGCGATTGGTAAACTTATCGTTGTATTCTTTGATATTCCGTACTTGCGCCAGCTTCAACAAGTCGTAGCGGGCATCCATTTCCTTGCAAAGCGATTTAAGCGTATAAACGACCTTTTGCGTGTCGGTGATAATAGCCTCTTCGCTGTCGGGGAGTTTCGCCAAAAAATGGTTCTCTATTTTCGAATAAAGGGTTAATTCCACTTTCTTCGGATCCACCAACACCAATTTTAATTCCGACGGATGTTTTCTATAAAGCAACGAGGTTAAGATGGCATTCAACCCGACGGATTTTCCCTGCCCTGTAGCGCCGGCCACCAGCAAGTGCGGCATCTTGGCCAAATCGAAGCAATAGGTTTCGTTCGAAATGGTTTTGCCCAACACTACCGGCAAATCGAATTTCGACTCCTGAAATTTCGCCGATTTCACGACCGAAAGCATCGATACCACTTCGGGACGTTCGTTCGGCACCTCGATACCCACGGTTCCTTTTCCCGGAATCGGCGCAATGATGCGGATTCCCAAGGCCGATAAACTCAACGCAATATCATCTTCCAATCGTTTAATAGAAGAAATACGCACGCCGGCTTTCGGAACAATCTCATATAATGTAACGGTAGGGCCAATAGTAGCAATAATCTTATCGATACCGATTTTGTAATTGCCCAGTGTTTTTACAATTTTTTCTTTATTTTTATTGAGTTCCTCGGCGCTCACTTCCGAATCTTTGCTCTTGTGGTCTTGCAGCAAATCGAGCGTAGGCCGTTTGTAGCCCGACAATTCCAGCGTAGGGTCGAACAAAGTAGTATCCTCTAAAAATTCATCCGGCAAGGGTTCTTCGCCACTTCCTTCCACTACCAACTCCGTGTCTTTCTCTTTTTCCTCTTCGGCGGTGAAATCGGTGTCATCCGTGGACTCGCGCTCATTAATCACAAATTCTTCCTCGCCTTCCTCCTCTTCTGTTTCTTCCGTGTCATCACCAGCTTCTTCTTCCTCTATTTCCTCCTCCTCTGTATTCTCTTCCGTATCTTCATCTGTGAAATCTGTGAATTTGTCTTTTCTTTTAAATAATCCGATAAACCCATGTCCGCATTGCCCGATAAATGAAATAAACTTTTTGTTGACCATGATGCCCCATACCAACATCAGCAAAAATAAAAGCAAGCCCGCTCCCACGATGCCGACACTTGCCTCGAGCCATTCGCTGACGAAATTTCCGTGCGCCCCTCCCAATCCGTGTCCCAGTAATCCTTTCCATGGCGTATGCCGGAAAATAAAGGCAAATACGACCGAAAACAAAATCATGCCGGAAAAAGCGGAGAACAGTATTTTATAGAATCGGGAAACCTGCAAACGCAACAAACGAAAGGCCCATACGCCGAACATCAACGGAATGCCGAAGGCGGCAATGCCGAAATAATGCCCCATTAAAAAGTTGGCCCAGCGGAAACCCCATTTACCATTGGTATTGGCAGCAACGGTGCTCAACGCGCCGGAATCGGGATTTTGCAGCAGGCTTTGGTCTTCGCCCCATGTAAACAGGTAAGAAATCAAGGAAATCAACGTAAACAATGCAAATCCGAGCACTATCAGCCCCAAAATATATTGCGCCCTTCCGTCTTTCCAGAACGATGTTTTTTCGATAGATTCGTCTTCTATTTTCTTCTTCCGTGCCATGCGTTACATTCTTTCAATCTGTGCACCTATTGCGTTCAGGCGTTTATCGATGCATTGGTAGCCGCGGTCTATCTGTTCGATGTTGTGGATAAAGCTGGTACCGTCGGCGCTCATGGCAGCAATGAGCAGCGCCACGCCGGCGCGGATATCGGGCGACGACATGACCGAAGGGCGTAGCGTAAACTGATGATTATGGCCTATGACCGTGGCGCGGTGCGGGTCGCATAAAATAATCTGGGCGCCCATGTCAATCAGTTTATCGACAAAGAACAGGCGGCTTTCAAACATTTTTTGATGAATGAGCGCCGTTCCTTTCGCTTGCGTGGCCACCACTAAAAATACGCTCAACAAGTCGGGCGTCAATCCCGGCCACGGCGCATCGGCAATGGTCATGATAGAGCCGTCCATGAACGTTTCTATTTCGTAATTTTCCTGAGACGGAATGAATAAATCGTCGCCCTGCTTTTTGATGGCGATGCCCAGGCGGGCAAACTGGTCGGGAATGATGCCCAGATTTTGCAACGACACATTGCGAATCAACAACTCGCTCCGTGTCATGGCGGCCAGTCCGATGAAGCTTCCTACCTCAATCATATCGGGCAAAATCTGATGTTCGGTTCCACCCAAACCGGCAACGCCTTCAATCGTCAACAAATTGGAACCGATGCCGCCGATTTTGGCGCCCATGCGTACCAGCATTTTGCAGAGTTGTTGCACATACGGCTCGCATGCCGCGTTGTAAATCGTCGTTTTGCCTTTGGCCAGCACGGCCGCCATGATGATATTGGCCGTTCCCGTTACCGAAGCCTCGTCCAGCAACATATACGTTCCTTTCAGCTCCGTGGCTTTTATCGTATAATATATTTCGTCCTGATTGTAAGAAAATGCAGCGCCTAATTTCTGAAATCCGATAAAGTGCGTATCCAAGCGCCGGCGGCCGATTTTATCGCCTCCCGGACGCGGCATGTAGGCATATCCCAAGCGTGCCAGCAACGGGCCGACTAACATAACCGAACCGCGCAAGGCCGAGGCTTTCTTTTGGAATTCCGGCGTTTTTAAATAATCGATATGAATGTGTGCTGCTTGAAACGAGTAAGAACCCTCTCCCAGCTTTTCCACCGCCACGCCCATATCGCCCAGCAAACCGATAAGGATATTCACATCCACGATATCGGGAATGTTGTGTACAACCACTTTTTCTGGAGTCAACAAGGTTGCGCACAGTATTTGCAACACTTCATTTTTAGCTCCCTGAGGCACAATTTCACCTTTTAGGCGGTTTCCTCCTTTTACTTTAAATACGGACATACATCGATGATAAATTTATCCGGCTTGTTATTTATTTGTGGGCTTTTTGAATTTTTTCTTTTTGTTGATTCCACTGCCATTTCCCGTTCCATGCCCATGACTATGACCATTGCCGTTACCGTTACCGTTGCTATTCACATTATTCGGGCTGTTGCTTTTCGACAGGTTGGTTCCTGTCTGATTGTGCTGAAAATAAGCTTCGTTTTGTAAGTCTTGTATTTTAGTTTCGGGAGCAATAATAATGCGTCCTCCCGAAAGTTTTTTGATGTCACGGAGAATCATGTCGTCACTCACGGCCTCTTTATTCCATGCAACATACTGCTTCTTCATATAATGCGCCATCGTGGCGATCATAGCCTGTTTCTCGTCCCCTTCTTCGCGGTCGGCAATAGCATTAAGCATATTTTCGATATTGCGGCCATAATGCATTTCTTTTATCGGAGAATGCGGATATGGAATTTGCTTTGGCTTTTCTTGAAACGACTCACGGGAAGGTGTCGGATAAGGGGAGTCAATATCAATCTGGAAATCAGAAATCAATTGCAGGTGATCCCACAGTTTATGTTTAAAATCGTTCACATCGCGCAAATGCGGATTGAGGTTTCCCATTACCGCAATAACAGCCATCGCCTGTTC
>JAVBOD010000095.1:0-5091 GCA_031551045.1 Bacteroidales bacterium | reverse complement strand
GGCCTCGTGACTAAAATCTATGAATTCGGCAACAAGCGCGTAACCGAGCATCTCGAAGATATCTACGGCTTCTTGGAGAAAAAGAAATTGGAAAGTTTGAGGGAACTGGAACGCAAATAGTGTCCACAGGTTACACAGATAAATACAGAAGGCAATAGATTTTTCTACTGCCTTTTAATTTGTAAAAATCTGTGTTAATCTGTAGACTGGACTAATACATCTTCTCCCGAAGCGCTTTCACTTTTTCATCCACGATATAATCATCATAATCCATCATTTTGTCGATAACACCGTTGGGTGTGAGTTCTATGATGCGATTACACACGGAACTGATAAACTCGTGGTCGTGCGAAGCAAACAGCAGCGTGCCTTTAAACGCTTTCAACGTGTTGTTGAACGATTGGATAGTCTCCAAATCCAAGTGATTCATCGGCGCGTCGAGCACCATTACATTGGCGTTTCTCAACATCATGCGGGCAATCATGCAACGCATTTTCTCGCCGCCGGATAGCACATTTACTTTCTTGTAAACTTCTTCGCCGGTAAACAGCATTTTGCCCAAGTAACCGCGGATAAATATTTCGGTCGTATCGTTGGAAAATTGGCACAGCCAATCGAAAATAGCCAGGTTATTCTCGAAAAATGACGAATTATCCAATGGCAGGTATGCCGACGTAATAGTTTGTCCCCATTGGAAATGTCCGGCATCGGCTTTCATCTGTTCGTTGATGATTTCGAAGAAAGCCGTCATGGCACGCGGGTCGCGCGAAAGGAACGCTATTTTATCATTCTTCGCTACTTCGAACGTTACGTCTTTAAACAGTAACTCGCCGTCTATACTTTTGCTCAGCCCGTGCACATCGAGAATTTTGTCGCCTGCTTCGCGCTCCGGCGTAAAAATAATGGCAGGATATTTACGTGTCGATGCTTCTATTTCCTCCACATTCAGCTTTTCGAGCATCTTCCGGCGACTGGTTGCCTGCCGCGACTTAGCCACGTTGGCGCTAAATCGTTGTATGAATTCGAGCAATTCCTTTCGGCGGTCTTCGTTTTTCTTATTCTGCTGCTGTTGTTGACGCAACGCCAATTGGCTCGACTCGTACCAGAACGAATAATTACCGGCATAGATTTTTACTTTGCCGAAATCGATGTCCACCGTATGAGTACTCACGGCATCGAGAAAGTGACGGTCGTGCGACACCACCAGCACCGTGTTTTCATAATTGGCTAAATAATTTTCCAACCACATGACCGTTTCTATATCCAAGTCGTTGGTCGGCTCGTCGAGCAGCAGGTTCTCGGGCTTACCAAACAGCGCGCGTGCCAGCAAAATGCGCACTTTCTCTTTCGCACTGATGTCTTTCATCAGCATACCGTGCAGATTTTCCTTGATCCCTAATCCGCTCAGCAAGGCAGCGGCATTGCTTTCGGCATCCCAACCATTCATTTCGGCAAACTCCGCTTCGAGTTCTGAAGCGTGAATACCATCTTCATCAGAAAAATCTTCTTTCAAGTAAAGCGCATCTTTCTCGCTTTTTACCTTCCATAGCTTGGTATGTCCCATCATTACCGTGTCGAGCGCCGTATATTCGTCGAACTCGAAGTGGTCTTGCTTCAACACCGACAAGCGCTCGCCGGGACCGAACGACACATTGCCGCGTGTAGCATCCAAATCGCCGCTCAGCAGCCGTAAGAAAGTCGATTTCCCCGCCCCGTTAGCACCAATAATGCCATAGCAATTACCGGCAGTAAATTTCAAATTCACTTCCTGAAACAATGTGCGTTTGCCAAACTGAATGGCCAAATTATCTACTGTGATCATAAATTTTCAAAAAAGGCTGCAAAGATAGCAAAATAAAAATTGGTGCAATTTGTACTTTATGCAATGAGTGAGTTCAATTTGCATTTGTATTGTCGCGAAACGACTAAATTTTAATATCCGCGGGTAAGCGAAGCGCAACCCATGGTATAAACATTAGTAGGATTATATGCCGTTTGCAATTTATCGCAAGAATGAAGTTCCCAAATACTTTTATATAACTCCACAAAATTTTATCCAAAACTATTATCCCGCTCCACAAGGGCAACACGTGTCTTGAATGCCTTATACCATTCGGAACGTCCTTTTTCCTGTGCTGCCATGTGTTCAACATTTTCTTTCCATTTTTTGATAGCGTCCAAATCGCGCCAGTACGAAACGGTGATGCCAATCTCTTCCCGGGCCGATTCCGCTCCCAAGAATCCGTCTTGCATGGATGCAAGCTTTACCATGCGTTGGGCTATTGCGGAATAACCATTGTCGCTCTCTGTTCTGACAGACGTAAAGATAACGGCATAATAAGGCGGTTGCGGAGTTTCAGCAAACATATCAACTAATTTTTATTTTCAAATGCATCTTGCGCCACGAAGTGGTAATAGCTCATAGCGTAGGGCGTCGTTTCACGTTGCCCTACGCTATGATATTTCAGGCCTACAGCCTGTTCTATTCGTTTAAAATGAATCATTATATATAAACGACCTCTTAATAAAATTAGAGAAATACATTGCATTTATTTCGTATTCTCTTCCACAAATGCCTGAGCGCATCCGCCGGATGATAGAACAGCATTCGCGGGCCTGCAAAGCGCATGACTTCTTTTATTTGTTCTTTATATTCCGGCTTGTAGCAATGAACGGAGCAATGTTTGCAAACCGGTTTATCTTCGCCGAATGTACAATGTTCCAAACGTGTGTGGGCATATTTTTCCAATTGCAAACAATCGTCGCAAAGCGTGCTTTGTGTGCCGTGCTTGGAACGACAGTAAATGTGAATCATTTTTGAAACGGTATTTTTCTCGCGGAGATTCATTATATCATTTCTATTAGCACTATTCCTAAGGTAGTTTTCAGAATTCTATTCGGATTGGATGACTGCTTAGATTTGACAAATTTCAAAAATTTGTCAAATCTTTTAAACAATTGCTTGCGGAGATTCATTCCTCTACCCATTTTTAATACGTGTGAATGCTGTTTTGCGCCGCAGGAAGATAATTTACACCTATCCATGTAATCATCAACAGTACAAAGGCAATGGGTAATATCCACAAGGCAAATTTGGAATGATATTTTTTTAACCGTACATGAATATACACAAGATATGCCGCAGCGGTAACAAAAGCCCACGTTTCTTTCGGATCCCACGACCAATAATGCCCCCACGCTTCTTTTGCCCACACACAACCCATGAGCATGCCCAACATCAGCAATCCGAAACCGATATAAACAAGGTTATCCATTAAGCGGTATAGAGTTTTGTCTGCGTCATTGCGAGGACGAGGAACGAGGACGAAGCAATCTGTTTCATTGGCTGAGATTGCTTCGCTGTGCTCGCAATGACGGGCTAAATTGCGCAACTGAATAACAGCCGCAATAGTCGCCGCTCCAAACATGGCATACGAAAGAATATACACCGTTACATGTGGCACAAACCAGTAACTCTGCAGAGCCGGCATCAGGTTTTTGGAGTGTATTTCGGGCTTGAAAATATTGATACAGACAAAAACACACGCTACCAAACTGCTGAACGAAAGCAGCCAGTCGTATTTCCAATGTTTGTAAATAATAAAGCCCACCAGCGAGAGAAACAAGGAATACCACAACCTCGTTTCGCCCATCGTGCGCATGGGCGGGCGCTCCTGCCCTATCCATAAACCGGCAATAAACACGGCAAAAGCGAGCATGCCTGCTATCATCAGCGCATCGACTATCCGGCGGTTTACTTTTGTGCAAACAGCTATTCCGGCGCTTAGCCATAACGCGATGGTCGGCACGGCAAAGAAAAACAAATCATTCCACGTCATCATTCGCCTCCTTCTTTCTATTGCCGCTCCAGAACATACACACCGAACCGCAAGCCAATAAAATAATGCCGATGTAAACGGGAATTACCCACGGGTCGTACACCAATTCGATACTGCTGTAAGTCGATAATTTTCCGGCCTCGTTATCATACCCGTATTGATACAACATCCAATGTCCGATTTTATACGGCTTATTGACTTCGAGCAACGTATGTCCCTTTCGTCCATCTTCCATATAAACGTTGATGTCCGATACAAAGCGTTTGGGTTCAGGACGCGTCATGGCCACACAGTATTGTTCATCTAAATTCAGCACTTTATATAATTGCGATAGGTTTCCTGCACACACCCAGCCTTCTTTTTGTACACCGGATTTTGCATTCCGCATTTCGATTTCTGCGGCCGGCGATGCGCCCGGCATGTGTACTTCGTGATAAGTGCTGTCGCTGTTGCGCACTGCTTCGTGAAGATATTTTTTCAGCGAGATATGCCAACCATTAATGTTTCCTTCTCGTTGTTTCTCATCAATATGAAAGTATTCCGGTTTGTTTTCGGGCTGCACCGCGCCGGTTTCTCTGTCGACAACGGTTAGCAGCGGCGGATATTCTTCCATATAAAAATCGTTGAGTTCAATAGCCACGGGCAAGTCGAGCACTTCGTTTTGATCGTTATAGACCCGCCATTCTGTTTCGCCTTCGCGGATGTGCATCACGTAACGCTTGATATCTGCGGCTCCCAGGCCGGCAGCAAAAAGCAAAAGCCAAAGGCCGATATGATTTAAATAGAAAGCGTAATCTTTTAAACGGAAAGAAAACAAACGACGGAAAATTAAAGCGCCCAATGAAAGCAAGGTAATAAAATACACCAACACAAAAGGCCAGGCGGAGGTCATGCGCGTAAAACCCAATCGGGAAGGAAGGTTTATGCCTTCGTCATTGCGAGCGATAGCAAAGCAATCTGTTTTTTCCTGTGGCGTCAAGCCCATGATAATCCCTAAAATTACCAAGGCGCAAATTAGCGTAACAGCTAAAGGAACACCCGAAAACCACAGGTAAAGCGGATTTTTACGTTTAAGCGAAAACAGCAGCAATAAGAAAATAATAAATCCGCCTGAAATAATATTTACCGGTCCTTGCAGCAAAGCGAAGTCAAATGAGCCCAACAACAACTGCAACATAAATCCTACAACCACAAGCCCTCCGACAAATGCAGCGGATTCTTTATATCGCCAAGGAAATTGCCAGAATTTACG
>JAVBOD010000050.1:0-7351 GCA_031551045.1 Bacteroidales bacterium | reverse complement strand
AAAAATCTGCTCGCCGCGCATGAATTGTCTGTAGAGCGTAGCGTCTTCCTCGACGAAAGGCATCGGTTGGCGATAGGCGCGCGAAGTAATATCGAACGTCGTGCCGTTTTTCCCGCCGGCATACCATTCTTCACTCAATTCTGGTTTTGGATTCGGGGTGTCGGGATCGTCGGAACATGCGGCAAAAGCCAATGGCAGCAAGGCTGCCCAGATAAGTCTGTTGATTTTTCTCATAGTATAATTTAGTGTTTCTTTTTTTTGTAATGATTGTTCATATCGTCCGGAATTCCGGATGGCGCTGTCTTACTATTTAGTTTACCACAAAAGGTTCTGCGAACATTTTACTGTTCACAGAATCGTTAGTCAACTAATATTTTTCTTAAATTAATGTCTCTTCCACTAGGAGAGGTACACTTTTAATCTTATATTTTTAATAGTAAAAAAGGTAGCTACTAACCCTATCATTCCATGTTTGCCTTTTCGTGAATAATGTTCCTTCCTTGTAGGTATAATTATCTAAATTAAATATTTTAGTATATGATCTCCCCCCATGCGCCACAAAATCTGAAGAATAAACATGAAAATAAATAGACCTTCCTTCATAGTATGGGCCTTCAAACAATCTAGCACTCATTCCATAGTGTCGATTGGTGAATTTATCAGATGGTCGATAAGATAAGAGCGCATACATTCTAATGGATGATATTTTATCATCTAAATAATGATCAACTAATTCAGAGGCACCTGAAAAAACAACTGGAGATGGCTGATAGAGATCTTTGTCTACCCAATTGCCCCTACTGATCCATTGGCCGGTTCCATTATTGTGTTCATATAGATGAATACTCAAAAATTCAATAACAGGATTGTCTAAAAGAGGCGGAGATGCTTGTTGTTTTATGGTATCATCTGTTTTATTGAAATATTCATCAGCGGTATCGTAGAGTTCCAAAACTCCGTCTGGTCTTATATACGTAAATAAATTAGGTAAATGTTCCAATTCTTCATATAACTTTCTTGCTGTTTCGTTTTCCCAAACAACAGTAGAGTCAGATCTCATTTGACGTTTAGATATATATGCTTTCTCTTTATAGAGAAATGAAATCGTGTCGTTATAAACAAAAGAAAGCATATCATTTTTGACTTCCTCCTGTGGTACTTCATACCTATCTTCATTACAGGCATGAAAAACGACAGATACAATCAAAACAAAAATTATGTTTTTCATTATGTTAAAGTTTTAATCCAAAAAATACAAAATTACTTTTGCATAAGATTTTTCAATTCCACACAGGCATCTACAGCTGCTTCCACTTCTGCTTTATTACTCTGGTCGCGCACTACTTCGTAGAACGATTTGGTGCCACCGCCCATAGCGCCGATTTTTGCAATACAGTCGTCCAATTGCCGGCGGATGCGCTGGTCGAATTCCGGATTTTGTTCCCTGACAAAGGCACTCAATGAAATCGTTTTCCGAGAATTATCATCCATCCCGCCTAAGTAGGCGTTCTTGATGCTGCGGATGTTGTTTTGATAGTCGTCGATCGAATGCCAGCTATACCACGATTCCACTTCTTCTACTTTTTTGTCGACATAAGGGGTCCCAATTTTTGTAGATCCCACTTCACCGGCAATGTCGGCGGCGCCGGTAGCAATTTCGCTTAAGGCAGCATTGATGTCTCCGTCATAAGGGCCTGTTGCGTTTTTAAGGGAGTTGGCAAAATTCTTATAATTAGGGTTGTTTTTCAAATGGGCTACCACAGCCGGGTTTTCATTAAATACTATTTTCATCTCAGGCGACACATTCTCTTCGCCTACCCAGGCTACATAAGCCAGCACACAGTCCCACACCAGCGCATCGGTAGCCGATACTAAATAGTTGAGTTCGGCGGGGCTCAGGTCAGCCACCGGACGTGTTTTTCCATCGCGGTACAACAGATATTCTGTTACGTGGAACCCGATTACCTCCGGATCTTTTCCCCATGCATCGGCTCCCGTCAAATTGCCGCCGGCGGCAATTTCGTCTTGAATTGCTTTCAGTTCCAGCGGCCACGAATCAATGTGACCGTCAATGTCCAACGCATTCTCGCCTACCGGTCCGAAAAGGAAAGCCTCGCTGATCTCCCAGGCTACACGCGCTTTCATCCAAGCGTCCGAAGCTGCTTTCATCGCAGCATCCGTCGGATTGCTCTTCAATGTTTGGTTGGCCGCACGCATTTCCAGCGCCGCTTCGGCCAATGTTTTGTAGGTCGGGATAATGGTTGACGTTACATATTCATTAAGAATAGTTTTGTAGCGTGCATCTTGTGCCCCGTTATCATTAGCTTCCATAATAAGCCGGTACACGCTGCCATCGTAGGACGTGTCGTCGTTGTCGTCGCTGCAAGCGGAAAAACCGGCCACCAGCGCAAAGGATGCAAAAGCAAAGAATAGCTTTTGAAAGAAATTTCTTGTTTTCATATTGTTCTTTTTATGTTGTTTTCATCAGCCCGCCAGCCGGCGGATTGGAGGTTAATTATCTTATAAACAAACCGGCATACCCGATAGCCAACGAAATAGTCGGCTCGTTGTTGTAGGGCGCGTTAAATTTACGGAACGAATATTCGGCTTTAATCACTAATTCTTTCACCGGAAAATAGTTCAATCCAACGCTTAACACCTGTTTTTCGCACCAGCCTTTGGGTTTTATATCCCCGGCGGTTTTATACATCGAATCGTAAAACCCATAGTGCCCGTATAAATACAATTTATCTTCGTTGTAGGAACGGTTCTTGAAGAACGACAAGAGGTCGTAGCCCGCATCGACATAATAGCTCAGCGCATCGGAAGCCACGTCGGTACGGGGCGAGGGACTGGCCGAGGGTAAACGTTTGTTGATTCTCGATATTTCGGCGGCATCGCCCAGATGGCCATACACCACGTTGGCGCGTACCAGCACATGGTAGTTGTTATATACGGCATCGAGCGAACCGATGCTCACCGTGCCGTGCAAGCCCGCATTTTCGTAGCGTTCGGCCTTCAAACTGTTCAATGCACTGTGTCCGTAGTAACCGCTCAAACCCACGCGCAGGCCTGCTACCGAATAATTATCGATACGGAAAGCTCCGGCATAACTATTAGCTATTTTAAATTCGTAGGGCGACACCGAAGCGCCCGATATCCAACCGGCATTACTGAAACGGTCGGCATCCAAGCCTGCCAGAAATTGCGCTTCGTAGCGCCAGGCGCCCGTACGTCCCCAGAAACTGACGCCCGTTTCGTGCCACGTGCAAGGTAAAATGCTCGACTCTTCTTCGGGCCGTAGAGCCGAAAAGAATTCGGTCGGCATATGATACACATTGGTTAATCCAACGGGTACAATAATATGCCCCATGCGAAGATTTGCCCAGTCGGCAAAACTTTTTTCTATCCAAAATTGTTCGATGGCCACTTCGCCGCCTTTTTCAATTTCCGTTTCATACTCGCCGCCTTCGGCATTTTCTATTTCGTAGGTAGCGCCGGCCCCGCCGTGTTCATATTCCAATTCCATCGATACTTTCCACCCGCGGCCGAAGTTGTAGCCGGCATAGAGCACCACATGCGGCAAATCGGCACGGCCATGTGCAGCATCTTTATAGTTGGCCGGATAATTATAGCGGGCCACATTATCGCTGTAGAACATGCGTTGCATAACCGCTTCGCCGTAGCCCCCGAATTGGAAGCGCGACGGTTTGGAGGTTATACTTGTATCGTTAGTTTGTGCACTGGCGCACAATGCGAAAAGCATGGGTGTTAGGACTGCAAATAATCGTTTTTTCATAAGCTTTGTTTGAAGGTTACAAAGGTCGAGTGTTTGCGGCATCTATACAATCACAATAAATAGCTAAATAACTGCCCTCATTTATTATTTAGTAGCTATTAGAGGAAGCGGCCATGTTTCATTCAAGGTCACTATATCTCTAATCATTGAAAAAGCAGGCAGGGATGAAAGACATATTTAATAAATAGGAACGAACTATTTTATAATTATCTTAAAAGTAGTATGAATTGATTTTTTGGGCGTTTAATAAAATTTACCTATTTTTGTTAAAATGTTCCAACTTGGCAACTCAAATGTTAATTAAATTTATGAAGAAAGTTTTACACATACTTTTTTTAGCCCTTTTTTTAGTGGGGTGTTCTGAAGATAACGGCAAAGAGCCCGAAGAAATTCTTAAAAGCGCCGACAAACAAATAACAGCTTTCTCTGTTAATGCTCACCAAGGAACAATTGATGAAGCGGGAAAGAAAATAACGTTGAATCTGCCGGCAGGTACAAACGTTACCGCATTGACTCCTGTTATCGCAATTTCGGAAAAGGCTACCGTATCGCCTGCGTCGGGAGCTTCCGGAAATTTTACACAACCTGTTACTTATACTGTAACCGCGGAAGATGGCAGTTCGGTTGTTTATACGGTTACCGTGAATGTGTCGCAACCGGGAGATGCAAAAATTACGGAGTTTTTCTTTTCGGGGATAACACCGACTGTTTATGCGGCTATCAACGAATCTACAAAAACAATTATTGCGATGGTTCCTTTCGGCACCAATGTAACGGCCTTGAGTCCTACCATTTCCGTTTCGGCCGGAGCAAATGTCAATCCGGCATCGGGCGTAGCAAAGGACTTTACAAATCACGTTGCTTATACGGTGACTCCCAGTGGCGGTAGCCCTGCGACTTATACGGTTACTGTTATCGTACTGGAAGAATTGAGAAGCGAAGCTAAAATTACAGCGTTTTCATTCCCAACGTTGATGGTGGATGCAACTATTAACGAAGCGGCTAAAACCATTACCGCGACGGTTCCTTCCGGAACGGATGTGACGGCCCTGGCTCCTACTATCAATGTTTCCGGCGGAGCTACCATAACTCCTGCATCCGGCATCGCAAAAGATTTTACCCATCCCGTTCAATACGTGGTAAAGGCAGAGAATAATAGTACGGCCACTTATACGGTGACGGTGACGAAGGGCTTGTCTAATGCGGCAAAAATCACCGCCTTTTCATTGTCAGCATTTGATCCGGAAATAATTGCCACGATTGATGAGACGGCAAAAACGATTACGGCAACCGTTCCTTTCGGCACCGATGTAACGGCCTTGGTACCTACCATCACATTGTCTGCCGGAGCAACGGTAAGCCCATTATCGGGAGCGGCACAGAATTTCACCGGCCCGGTGCAATATCTTGTAACTGCTCAAAACGGATCCACGAAAGTTACTTATACTGCGACGGTAACGGTAGCTCCGTTTGTGATAAAAATAAACGGAATAACACCTAACCCGGTAGCGCCCGGAGACCGGATTACTATTACGGGAACTTTTGCGGAAAATGGGAATACCGTGGTTTTATATAATCCTATGACGACCTTTGTTTCTATTCCTGTTGTTTCACAGAGCGCTACTGCTATCGTTGCAGAAATTCCTTCAACGTTGATAGATGATAATTATACGCTCAGAGTGATGGGAAACGGCAAACAAGATGAAGCATCCTTGGAAATCAATGAAGTTACTAACCCGCATATTGTTTCTATAGAAAAAAGCAACTTAATCCAAGGATGGGACGATTTGGTAATTTTCGGGAATAATTTAAACGCTTCCGATATTCTTTGGTTTCATAGAGTCGGGAATGAAACGAATCGATTGCGAACTACGTTTACCCTGCAAGGTACTCAATGGGACGGAAAGATTATTTGTAATGCGAATGTATTTAATGACCCCTTCTTTACTCCCGGGAATTATTGTGTATGGTATGCTTCGGAGGATGGAAATAGAAAAACAAGAAAAATGCTCATTACCATCGTGGAGAATACCGCCCCTACGCCTTCCATCCTATCCGTGCTTCCTTCGAATCCTTGCCCTAATACTGATATAACGATTACAGGCACCAGCTTTGGAGATGATCCGATAGTATGGTTTTTCTTGGAAGAAGGAAGCTATTATCATATTCCTCCCATTGTTTCAAAATCACCCACTCAAATTGTAGTTAAAGCGCCTTCCGCACCCGGCACTGTGTTTAAATCCGTGCAAGTACAGAGCCGAGGGAAGGTCGGGGATATAATAACGACCATCACCATTCGCAGCGATTGTTAATGCGCTTGGGAAATAGCAAAAGAGCCACCGAAAAATGTATTCCGGTGGCTCTTTTTTTACAAGGCTCCACTGCTATTCAAACGCTATTTTCGCGCGTTGCGATGAAGATATGCTGATTTCAGCCCCTCCTCCATTGACGGCGCCATCAATGATGCCTGTTTCGAAACGGCCTTTGAAGTTCGTTAATTCATTCACCGTTTCCACTTTGCTGGCTTTTATTTTGAGGTTGTATCCTTTTCCGGCGGGCAGGGTGAGCGATACGTTGCCGCTGTTCCGCAGGCGCACATATTCGTTCACCGATTTCATGCTCACGGTCATGTTTCCGGCGCTGGTAGTGGCTTCCAAGTTGCCCGAAATGCCGGCAAGCGTCATACTGCCACCGCTGGTGCCGGTCAGTAACGTTCCTTTAATATCATTGGCCGATACGCTTCCGCCGCTGGTTTTAGCATCGATAGTACCGTCCAAATCCTTCATACGGATACTGCCGCCGCTGGTGCGGGCCGAAACGGTGCCGGAGAGTTTGCTCAAGGTCATGCTGCCGCCCGATGTTTTCAGCGACAGTTGCCCGGTGCAATTTTCGGCCTTAATACTGCCGCCGCTGGTGCTGAGGTCTATCACATCCTTTGAATTGCTGACCTGAATGCTGCCGCCTGAAGTGCGGCCGTTGATTTTACCCGATAAATTATCGGCGCGGAGGCTGCCGCCGCTGGTGCTGAATTCCTGCGTGCCCGCCAGGTTGCTTAATTTGATGCTGCCGCCGCTGGTTTTGGCATTGGTATTTGTTTCTTTTTTCACGCTAATTTTGAATGCAATGCTCAGGCCATTGTCCGAACTCCATTTGATGCCTTCAATCCGTTTGGCGGAGGCAATCAGTTGTCCGTTTTCCGATTTGATTTCTATGACGTAATTATCCAACAGTACCTTGTCGATTTTTTCTTTCGACCATTTCGCATTGTTGTTCGGCGTGACGTACATTTCCACCACCGCATCGGAGGCGGCGCCGCCGTTCACTTGTATGCTTCCGCCCGAGGTGTTGACATGTACGTTCGAAATAGTATTGGCAGGAAATTTACGAACCATGTACGGTTCTTTCTGCTGGTCGTCGCTGTTTATTACGACCACTTCTTCTTTAGCGTTCGGAGCTTGTTGCAGGCTGTTTGCCGCAACGCTTTTTCCGGTCAATAAGGCGCTTATTATGAATAGCGCAAGTGCTGTTTTTTTCATATACTTGTTTTTTGTT
>JAVBOD010000026.1:0-8469 GCA_031551045.1 Bacteroidales bacterium | reverse complement strand
GCACCCTTGCGCCGGTCGCCGACAGGTATTGCTACCCTCGCTGCCCCTCGACTTGCATGTGTTAAGCCTGCCGCTAGCGTTCATCCTGAGCCAGGATCAAACTCTTCATTGTAAATAATTTTATTTATATGTTTAGCTTGTGTCCTTGCTACTTAATTCTTGTTTATTCAGGAATTAACGTTTTACTCTTCAGTACTTGTTGTTGTACTTGTTTTTCAATATATCAATGAACGTTGTTCTTTCTTTTTCAAGACCGTTTTTTCTCAAACGGGCTGCAAAGGTACGCATCTTTTTCTAACCACCAAATTTTTCTGAAAAAAAATTGCAATCTTTTTTTTATTTTTTCTCTACATGCTGATTTTCAAGAACAAAAAAATGCGTTTTTTTTCAAAATAAAAATCCCGACAACAATTAGCTTGTATTTAAAACGCGACTTTGCCGTTTCCCGGAAAATCACTACCTTAGTCGATTAAAACCATTATAATCAATCTCGATGAAAAATAAAAAAGTAGTTATCATTCCTACTTATAATGAGAAAGAAAATGCGGAAAAGATTGTTCGGAAAGTGCTTTCGCTGGAAGGGAATTTTCATATTCTGATTATTGATGATGGCTCGCCCGATGGCACGGCACAAATCATCAAAAGGCTACAGCAGGAATATACAGAGGAGCTACATTTAATAGAACGTCAAGGGAAATTAGGCTTGGGCTCGGCCTACATTACAGGGTTTAAGTGGGCGATAGAAAACGGCTATGACTTTATTTTTGAAATGGATGCCGACTTTTCGCATAATCCCGATGATTTACCGCGTTTATATGCGGCTTGTATCAATGGCGCCGATGTGGCTATCGGCTCGCGTTACTGTAAAGGTGTAAGTGTTGTCAACTGGCCGATTGGCCGCGTACTGATGTCGTACTTCGCTTCCAAATACGTGCGGTTGGTGCTGGGAATGAAAATTTATGATACCACCGCCGGATTTAAATGCTACCGCCGACGCGTTTTAGAAACCATTGATCTTGATAAAATACGCATGAAAGGCTACGGCTTTCAAGTAGAAATGAAATACACCGCCTACAAGTTGGGATTCAAAATCGAAGAAGTATCTATTATATTTATTGACCGGAAAGAAGGAACATCCAAAATGAGCGGCGGTATTTTCAACGAAGCATTCTGGGGAGTAATGAAATTAAAAGTGCGAAAAATCAGAGCCGTGGGCAAATAGAAACTTGAAATTATATGACAACCATTATAAAAAATGCAACTATTGTAAACGAAGGCGCCAGCTTTACGGGTGGCGTAGTGATTGAGAATGAAATCATCAAAACCGTTTTTCGTGGCGAGCCGGTGCTGGAGATAAGCGGCACGGTGATTGATGCGAAAGGAAAGTTACTGATGCCGGGTGTGATTGACGACCAAGTGCATTTTCGCGAACCGGGTGCAACACAAAAAGCCGATATGCTGTCCGAAAGCCGTGCCGCCGTGGCCGGAGGGGTGACATCATTCATGGACATGCCCAACAATACGCCGCCTACTACGACGCTCGACTTATTGGAACGGAAGTACGAACGTGCAGCGGCTACATCATTGGCGAATTATTCTTTCTACCTCGGTGCTACTAATGAAAATATAAAAGAAATTCAACGTATAAACCCGGGAAATATTTGTGGTGTAAAGGTTTTCATGGGTTCGTCCACCGGCAATATGCTGGTAGATGATGAGAAGGCTTTATCAGCTATTTTTGCCGAATCGCCGGTGCTCATTGCCACGCATTGCGAAGACGAGGCAACCATAAAAAATAATCTGCAAAAATTTCAAGCGCAATATGGCGAAAATATTCCGGTGAGCTGTCATCCGCTTATTCGCAGTGAAGAGGCATGCGTGCGCTCTACCGACAAGGCCATTACGCTGGCCGGCCGTTATCATAGCCGTTTACATGTGCTGCATCTTTCCACGGCCATTGAAACAACCTTATTTTCACCGGCGCAGCGCATCACCGCCGAAGTGTGCGCACATCATCTGTGGTTCTGCGACGAAGACTACGAACAATTCGGCAATCTTATAAAGTGTAATCCGGCTATTAAAACGGCTAATAACCGTAAAGCTTTGCGGGATGCGGTGAACAGCGGAAAAATCTCCGTGGTGGCATCCGACCATGCGCCGCATTTGTTGGAAGAAAAAAAAGCCATTTATCTGAAAGCTCCTTCCGGATTACCTTTAGTGCAACACACCCTGCCCATGATGTTGGAACTCTGTAAACAAGGTATTTTTTCACACGAATTGGTCGCCGAACGGATGTGCCACGCTCCTGCCCGTTTGTATGGCATTGAGAAGCGGGGTTTTATCCGCGAGGGCTATTTTGCCGATTTGGTGCTGGTGGACACGCAGCAGGCATGGACAGTAGATAAATCAACTATTTTTTATAAATGTGGCTGGTCGCCGTTGGAAAGACAAACATTTCATTCCAAGATTACGCACACTTTTGTGAATGGACGATTAGTGTATGAAAATGGAATTGTTTTTGAGGAAAAGAAAGGACAACGGTTATTATTTAAAAAGTAGCACTATTAGGGTTTGATAAATTTCTGACAATGGCAATCAAAAAAGCATGGGTATATATAGGAATCTGTTTGGCAACTACCTTCTGGGGCATGTCTTTTTTATGGACCGACCAGTTGCTGTCTTTGCATTTTCCGCTTTATAGCCTCATCTTTCTGCGCCTGCTGATTGCTGCCGTAGTGCTTCTCGTTTCCTTAGGTTTAATGCACAAGTTGCAGCGGCCGAAATGGAAAGATACAAAATGGTTCCTGCTCATGGCGTTGTTCGAGCCTTTTCTATACTTTATCGGCGAAACAAACGGGATTAAAATCACCGGTTCGCCCACTATTGCATCGGTCATCATTGCTACTATTCCATTGTTCACGTTGGCTGCCGGTTATTATTTTTTCAACGAACGCCTTACACGGATAAATATTGTAGGAATGTTGCTTTCCTTATTTGGCGTGCTATTAGCCATGTTGAATAATGATTTCAGTTTAAGTGTACATCCGCTCGGAGTAGCCTTACTATTTCTGGCTGTATTCACGGCCGTAGGCTATTCGCTGGTCATTAAACGGCTCACGGTAACCTATAATCCTTTTACGTTGGTTACCATCCAAAATTTATTAGGTACGCTGTTTTTTCTTCCGTTATTTTTACTGGAATCCGAGGAATTTGCCGCGTTTCACTTTTCTATCGACACGCTGTATCCACTGGTGATGTTGTCGCTTTTCCCTTCGTGTGTGGCTTTTCTATTTTATGTATTTACCATCAAAACCTTGGGAGTTTCGAGAACCAACATGTTCACCACGCTTACTCCGTTGATTACAATGGTGCTTGCTTTTTTAATAGGACAAGAAGAATTGAATAAGCGAAAAATAATCGGGGCCTCCATAGCAGTCGTAGGCCTTTTGCTATCGCAATGGACACGTACGGCGCTTAAGGAAGCAGCACCCTCAAAGCTAAAGGAATAACTTTTATTTCTAATTCCGTATCCATCATACAAGAGTCTCCGTCAAAGTGGACATAATCGGGCAACTTACGTTTGACGGTAATATTCTTTCCACGAAATGTTTCCACGTATGGGGCTTTGTTCATTGTTTTGGTGAGTAGCTGCGAAAAAATCCAGGGAGCAACAATCAGCGGAAATTCCCGCCATATAACAACATCCAGCAGTCCATCGCTGGTGTGTGCACGTGGCGCTATATACACATTATTTCCCCATTGCGAGGCGTTGGCAAACGTTATAAGAAACGCTTTCCTTTTTATTTTTTTACCATCGATGATAATTTCATATTCCTGCGGTTCGTAGCGCAGGATTTCTTTAGCCGACACCTGAAAATAGGTTTGCAAACCGCGCTTGCTCGAGGCATTGAACCTGTTTCCGATAAGGGCATCGAACCCAATACCTGCCGTACAGAAAAATATTTTATCATCAATTTGTGCAGCATCTATGGGTTGTGTTTTTTTCAAAGCTATTTTCAGGGCTATAATATCAATAGCATCACGGTGGTTGAGAGGAATCTGAAGGTGGCGTGCCAAGCCGTTTCCGGAGCCCATCGGCACAATTCCTAACGCGGTTTTCGAGCCCATTAATCCGCGGGCTATTTCATTTACCGTTCCGTCACCCCCCACCGCTACCACGGAATTGTAATTTTGTCCTGCATAATATTTGGCCATTTCATAACCATCGCCGGCACACCGGGTAGTATGTAGCGTCAAGTCATATTGCTCCATATCCCCAAAGACCTGTCCGATATATTTCAAAACGCCCGTTTTGTTGGTCGTTCCTGAAATAGGATTGATAATGAAAGCTATCCGGTACATGTTTAGCTGAACATTTTGCGCATACGTTCGAAGAAGTTCCGGTCTTCCTTATCCGGATTCGGTTTGAAATTTTCGGCGGTAGCCAGTTTTTCCAATATTTTTTGCTCTTCTTTATCGACTTTGGTCGGCACCCATACATTGATATGTACCAATAAATCGCCGGTTCCGTAGCCGTTTACCGAAGGAAGTCCTTTACCGCGCAAGCGTAACACACGCCCGGGCTGTGTTCCGGCTGCTACTTTAATTTTTGCTTTTCCGTCCACGGTGGGCACTTCGGTGGTGGTACCCAGCGCCGCTTCGCTGAAACTAATAAACAAGGAATAAATCAAATCGTTCTCATCGCGTTGCAATTCAGGGTGCTCTTCTTCTTCAATCACCACCAGCAAATCGCCATTTATTCCGCCATGGCGCGGTGCGTTTCCTTTTCCGGACACGGTTAACTGCATGCCCGATGCCACGCCTTTCGGTATTTTAAAACTGATTTCTTCTTCTTTTTTCACAGCGCCCTCGCCGTTGCATTTCGGGCAGGCTGTTGTAATTTTCCGCCCCTCGCCGCCGCATGCAGGGCAGGCTACCGTTGTTTGCATACGCCCCAACATGGTATTCATCACTTGTGTCACCATGCCGGAACCTTTGCAGGTAGCGCACGTACCGAAAGCGGTTCCATCCTTGGCGCCGGTTCCTCTGCAGGCATCGCAGGAGGCCATTTTATTGACTTTGATTTTCTTTTCTACGCCATGAGCTATTTCTTCGAGGTTGAGCTTCACCCGTATGCGGATATTGCTGCCTTTATTCATCCGGTGCGCGGCGCCACGGCCGCCGAAACCGCCGAAGTGGCCTCCAAGCCCCCACGATTCGAACATATCGCCGAAATGGCTGAAAATATCGTCCATGGTAAAATCGCCGGCGCCGAAACCGCCGTTTCCACCACTCACGCCGGCATGGCCGAATTGGTCATAGCGGGCTTTTTTATCGGGATTGCTGAGTACATCATAAGCTTCGGCAGCTTCTTTAAACTTTTCCTCGGCTTCTTTGTTTCCCTCGTTCTTATCGGGATGGTATTTCATCGCCATTTTGCGGTAAGCTTTCTTAATTTCTTCCGCTGAGGCAGAACGAGAAATTTCTAATATTTCGTAATAATCGCGTTTGGTCATTTTTTAGGTATAAGAGCCGGTTCAAAAATAAGTTATCGCAACTTATTTTTGAACCGCTTTTGTTTTAATTTTATAATCCATGTTGTCTGCTTCGCATTCGTCGAAAAAGAACGTTTTATTCCCCCATTACCACTTTGGCATGGCGGATTACTTTACCGTTCAGCATATATCCTGCTTGCACCACCTCTATAATTTTATTTTTCAATGATTCTTTTGGCGCGGCAAATTTACTAATTGCATCGCATAAATCGGTATCTAAATCTTTTCCTAATACATCCATTTTTTGCAAGCCCTTGCTTTCTAAATATCGCATCAATTTTTCGTATATTAAGCGTATTCCTTCCTGCATCGGAGAAGATTCTTCCGTATTTTCGAAAGCGGCCAGAGCCCGTTCAAAATCATCCACCACCGGCAACAGCCCTGTGATTACGTCTTCACCGGCGGTGGCTATCAGTTCTAAGCGTTCGCGGGCATTACGTTTACGAAAATTATCGAATTCGGCAGCCAAACGCAGGTATTTGTCATTCGCTTCTGCCAATTTTTCCGCTATATTATTATTCTCAGCCTGGGCGGCATGATTCATTTCACCGGAAGCAAGTACTTCGGCCTCTTCGGAAGGTATTTCTGCATTTATTGAATCGTTGTTAATATCTTGATTTTCTTCCGATTGATTCTCCTGTTCTCGATTTTTCATAGTTATTCCTCTTTGTAGTGAAATAAGAATGGCACAAAAAGCCTGCCATAAATAAAAGTAAGACAAGATGTCAGTATTAATTCCGGAAAGCAGATTATCACCTTTCAAAAAGTATCTAAAATCCATTCCTTCATTTTTTTTCACAACATCACCGGTAAAAAGCATTGAAGGGTTTGGAATAATAATTGCATTATCTACACAAACAGTATTAAAATCTATACATTATCAAGCCGACAACCACCACATAAGACGGAGCAATACATATAATGGCATAAGAAGCTTACGGAACAACAATACGATCTCATTGTAAAAAATAAATTTCAAAAAAATGAAAAAAATATTCATCACAACTTTGCTTATGTGCTGTGCCGCCGTAAGCAACATGGCACAAACCGATATCACGCAGGATATCGGGTGGCCGCGTCAAATTTCCAATAGCAAGGCAACGCTGGTATATTATCAGCCACAAATCGACAAATGGGATAATTATAAAAAAATAACCGGACGAATGGCTTTCAGCCTCACTCCCACCGGGCAAAAAGAAGTGCTCGGCGTGGTTTCGTTCGAGAGCGAAACGAAAACCGATAAGGAAGCTCGAACAACTTATCTCCATGATATCGATTATACGGATGTTCGTTTTCCTTCGTTGGATTCGAAAACAGCCGGAAATCTGAAAAAATTATTCATGGAAATGGCTCCCACAAGTTCCGAATCGTACTCAATCGACCGTATCATGGCTGAGCTTAACAGCAACGGAAAAGTAAAAGCCCAAACCGTGCAAACGAAAAACGACCCTCCCCGTATTTTTTACAGTACAAGCCCGGCTATTCTTTTGATGGTGGACGGAGATCCGGTCCTGTCGCCTATCGAAAAAACAAATATGGAATTTGTAGTCAATACGAACTGGGATTTATTTTATGAAAAATCTACCAAGATATACTATCTACTGGTGAACGATGTATGGCTCACTACCGCTAATTTAGGAGGCGCTTGGATGCAAACGCAAACCTTGCCTAAAGACATGGCTGCTCTTCCTGCCGGACAGAATTTCGACGATGTGAAGCAACAGGTTCCGCCACACGCAGCAACCGACGTGCCGGTTGTTTTTTACAGCAATGTGCCGGCCGAACTGATTTTGATGGAAGGAGCGCCGGTATATACGAAGATACCGGGAACGCAACTGTTGTATGTCAGCAATTCGGACGATGATATTTTTGTGGACGAAGCGCAAGACCAATATTATATCTTGCTTTCGGGACGCTGGTTCCGCGCCGCATCCTTCCATGGCCCCTGGTCGTATGCCGGAAATAATTTACCGGACGATTTCGCTAAAATCCCGGAAGACTCTCCGAAAGCGCATGTTCTGGCATCCGTGCCGGGAACCATACAGGCTTCCGATGCTGTGATGCTGGCGCAGATTCCTACTACCGTAGTGGTGAATCGTGCCGAGGCCGAAGCTAAGGCCAAAGCTACTTATGACGGCACTCCGAAATTTGCCCCGATAGAAGGCACTTCGCTGGAATACGCCACCAACACGCAAGATAAAGTTATAAAAGTAGGCGACTTGTATTACATGTGTTTCCAAGCCGTATGGTTTATGTCCACATCTCCCAACGGCCCGTGGAAAACAGCTGATTCCGTGCCAAGCGTCATCTATACCATTCCGCCGAGTTCGCCGGTTTACAATGTGACGTATGTTACGCAAACCAACCCCACTTCCACTACTGTTGAATGCAGTTCCACCAGTGGTTATTTAGGAGCGTTCATTATCGGCGTTACAGTCGGCGCCATTGTAGATGCAGCAATTGTTTACGGTACCGGTTGGTATTATCCTCCGTATGTTTACTGGGGGCCGGGCGTACCCTATCCCGTATATCATCCATGGCCATGCACCTACGGAGCGGGAGCGGTATATAATCCATGGACGGGCGGTTTTGCCGTCGGGCGCAGGGCTTACGGGCCTTATGGTTCCGTTGGAACCGCAGCCTGGTATAATCCGATGACCGGCCGCTACGGGCGTTCGGCCAGTGTGCAGGGTTGGTATGGCGGACGCACCGCAGCCAATACGTACAATCCATGGACAGGCAGTTACGGGCACACTTCTCAAGCGCACAATCCTTATTCCCAATGGGGACATTCGACAGTAAGCAACGGCTCGCAGTGGGCTCGTTCAGGGCATGTTACCACTGCTTACGGCACTGCTTTCGGCTATCAGACTTCCGGCGGAAAAGAAGGCGTGATAACCCACGGAATTAACGG
>JAVBOD010000083.1:0-58497 GCA_031551045.1 Bacteroidales bacterium | reverse complement strand
AATTAACAGGGTTCTTTATGTATATCACAAACGATTATTTTCTTCTACGCGCTTGCCTTCTTTCTCTTGGCGACTCTTTCACCTTGCCTCCTTTCGGAGCTTTTTCTTTTGCCTTGGCCACCACAATCATCACCATACCTTTCGGAACTTTGTCGCCGGCTTTCACGTTGATTGCCGATATTTTTCCATTGAAAGGGGCGCGTACCAAATTGTGCATTTTCATGGCTATGAAAGTCATTAAAATATCGCCCTGTTTCACCTCATCGCCCGGCTTCACTATGATTTTGTCAACAGTGCCCGGAAGAAACGATTTCAACTCTTCGGGATTGGGCGGTACCCAGGATTTACGCTCTTCGAATTTTTTTGTATAAGTAGTTTTATAATTTCTTCCTTCTACAAAAACACGAATCGTTTTAAACTCCGGTGCCGGTGTTGGTATTTTTTGTTCTTTATTTTTCTCCATCTTCGTAACGGTTTAAAATGGTGGAATCCCGTGTTTCTTATGAGGACGTCCCACGTGTTTGTCTTGCGATACTTCCAACGCATGAAGGATAAATTTGCGTGTTTCCTGTGGTTCGATTACCGTGTCGATATATCCTTTGGCCGCAGCTACGTAGGGGTTCGAGAATTTTTTCTTATACTCTTCTACCTTTTTCTTACGCATCGCTTCGGGATCTTCGGCTTCCATAATTTCTTTACGGAAAATAATATTAGCAGCGCCTTCGGGGCCCATTACCGCAATTTCGGCCATCGGCCATGCAAACACGAAATCGGCACGAAGATGGCGCGAATTCATGGCAATGTAACCTCCGCCGTAAGCCTTGCGGAGAATCACCGTGATACGCGGAACGGTTGCTTCACTGTAAGCATATAACAATTTAGCGCCGTGGCGGATTACGCCGGCATGCTCCTGGTCGATTCCCGGCAAATAGCCCGGCAAATCTTCCAACGTTATTATGGGAATATTGAATGCATCGCAATAGCGGATAAAACGGGCCGCTTTGTCCGACGAATCGCAGTCAAGCACTCCGGCCATCACCAACGGTTGGTTGGCCACAAATCCTACTGTGCGCCCTGCTATGCGCCCGTAGCCAATGACAATATTAGCCGCCCATTTTTCCTGCACTTCAAAAAAGTCGGAATTGTCGGTAATGGAACGGATTACATCGCGTACATCGTAAGGGCGGGTGGGATCTACCGGCACAATCTTTTCAATATTGTACTTTTTGTTCGGCTGTTTTACTTCTGCCAACACCGGTTTTTCTTCATTATTCCAGGGGATGTACGACAATAATGTTTTAATTTGATTAAAACATTCTTGCTCGGTAAGCGCATAGAAGTGAGAGTTGCCGGTAATTTCGCTATGCACACGGGCGCCTCCCAGTTCTTCCATCGAGATTTCTTCGCCCAACACCGATTTAATTACTTCGGGGCCGGTGATAAACATTTTCGAAATATTTTCGACCATGAACACATAGTCCGTCAACGCCGGAGAATAAACCGCACCGCCGGCACAAGGGCCGAGGATAACGGAAATTTGAGGAATCACGCCGCTCGACAGCGTGTTGCGGAAAAAGATTTCACCGTATCCGGCCAGGGAGTTGACGCCTTCCTGAATACGTGCTCCGCCGGAATCGTTGATTCCGATAATAGGAATGCGCATCCGTAATGCGTAGTCCATCATTTTGGTAATTTTACGTGCGTGCATGGAACCCAATGAGCCGCCGGCCACCGTAAAATCTTGTGCATAGATAGCAACAGGCCGGTTGTGGATGGTACCGATACCGATAACCACGCCATCGCCGGGCAGTTCTTTGCCGTCCATGCCGAATTCACGGGCGTCGTGTTCAATGAACAAGTCATACTCGTGAAATGAATTTTCGTCCAATAATTGGTTGATCCGTTCGCGAACGGGAAGTTTTCCCATGGCTATTTGCTTGGCAATGGCTTGTTCGCCGCCGCCTTGAATGGCCTTGTCTTTCTTTTCTTGCAATTCGCGAATTTTAGACCCTAAATTTAATGCCATAATGTTATGAATTAATAAATTTATTAGATCTGTTTTGAAGCATGCCTGATAAGGCAAAATCCGAAACAGAATACAATGTTACAAAATTATGAAGACATGGATAGCTAAAAGGGGTGAAATTTTTTCAACTTTTTGGCTAAGACATTGATTTTCATTTTCATTTTAAGCATCTTTAAAACACTTTTGAGCAATCTGGAAAAATCGCTATCTTTGTAAGATATATTTTAAGTGTCAAGAAATATGAAAACAACTACCATACTTGCTATGTTCCTATGCGCTTCGTTAGGACTTGCGGCGCAGGATATTTCATTACCCAAGCCCAAAACCACCGGCGGCATGCCGTTGATGGAAGCATTGAGCAAACGTCAGTCGAGCCGCGAATTCAGTACGCGTGATTTAGACAACCAAACGTTGTCGAATTTATTGTGGGCAGCTTGGGGATTCAACCGTGCCGACAAGCGCACGGCGCCTTCGTCGCAAAACAAACAGGAGTTGGAATTATATGTCGTTATCAAATCGGGCGCTTATCTTTATGATGCGAAAAATAACGTGTTGAAACAAGTGGCTAAAGGCGACCATCGCAAAACGGCCGGTACGCAGGAATTTGTAGCAACAGCCGCTCTCAATATTGTGTTTGTAGCCGACAAGAGTAAGAATACAACCCTGAATCCTTCGTACACTAATTCCGGTTTCATCTCGCAGAATATTTATTTGTTCTGCGCGTCGGAAGGCTTGTCAACCGTAGTGCGCGGCATGTTTAAAGCCGACGAATTGGGGAAATTGTTACAACTGCCTGAAACAAAAACGGCGATATTAACGCAAACGGTCGGGTATCCGAAATAGCTTAAGGTTTAATGTTGCCGGTTCAAAGTTTCAGGTCTGTTTTTGTCATGCTGAACCTTTCGGCTTCGCTCAGGATAAACTCCATGAAGCATCTGTTCTTTTTAGATTCTTCGCTTTGCTCAGAATGACAAATACAAATATCCAGCATCCAATATCCGGTATCTAAAATCAAATATCATCAATCAAAAATCATAAATAAAAAACAATAACGTATGTCCACAGATTCTTTTGTTCACCGCCACAACGGCCCGCGCGAATGCGAGGTTGCAGAAATGCTGAAAGCCGTTGGCACCTCGTCTATCGATGAATTAATCAACCAAACTATTCCGGCTGATATTCGCCTGAAAACACCGTTAGCATTGGATGCTCCGGTAAGCGAATACGTCTATTTGCAAAAAATAAAAGCCATTGCGAATAAAAATAAACCCTTCCGTTCGTTGATCGGAATGGGCTACTACGGCACGGCCTCGCTGCCCGTGGTGATGCGCAATGTGTTCGAAAATCCCAGTTGGTACACTTCCTATACGCCGTATCAGGCCGAGATTTCGCAAGGCCGCATGGAAGCTTTGCTGAATTTCCAGACCATGGTAGAAAGCCTTACGGGATTTCAAATTGCCAACTGCTCGTTGCTCGACGAAGCTACCGCTGCCGCCGAAGCCATGAAAATGATGTTCGACCTGCGCTCGCGCGAAGCCGTGAAAGCCGGGAAAAACGTGTTGTTTGTCGATGAAAATATTTTCCCGCAGACGCTGGATGTTATCATGACTCGCTCGACACCGCTCGGCATAGAAGTGAAAACCGGTAAATTCGCCGAATATACGTTTGAAGAAAATTGCTTTGGCGCAGTGGTGCAATATCCGGCCGCTAACGGCGAGGTTCGCGACTACAGCGCATTCTGCAAACAGGCGCACGACAAAGGAAATTTGGTAACCGCCGTGTGCGATATTTTATCGTTGGTAGTATTGAAAGAACCGGCCGCCTGGGGCGCCGACGTGGCTGTGGGAAGCACGCAGCGTTTCGGTATCCCGATGGGATTCGGCGGGCCGTCGGCCGCTTATTTTGCGACGAAAGACGAATACAAACGGAATATTCCCGGGCGCATCATCGGCGTATCGGTGGACCGTTTAGGAAACACTGCGCTGCGCATGGCCTTGCAAACGCGCGAACAACATATCAAACGCGAAAAAGCCGGATCGAATATTTGTACGGCGCAAGCATTGTTGGCTTCTATGGCCGGCTTCTATGCCGCGTATCATGGAGCGGAAGGGTTGCAACGCATTGCCCACCACGCACACAAATTTGCCATGGTGTTGGCGAAAAAATTGAAAGAAGCCGGGTACAAATTAGCGTCCGAAAACTTCTTCGATACGATTGAAGTGCAAGGCGTGGAGGCAGAAGCCATTCGTAAAAAAGCAGCGGCTGCCGGCATCAACTTTTTCTATCCGGCGAAAGACAGGGTACGCATCAGTTTCGACGAAGTGACTACCTGCGAAGAAGCAACGGCGATTATGAATATTTTCGATATTAAACAAGCCTGCGATTGCTCGGAAGATACGTCGAAAACTTATTTATTGCCGCGCGAAACGGAAATTCTGACGGAAAGCGTATTCAAAAAACACCGTTCCGAAACGGAGATGATGCGCTACATGAAAAAACTGGAACGCCGCGATATTTCACTCACGCACTCGATGATTTCATTGGGTTCTTGTACGATGAAATTAAATGCAGCCGTAGAAATGATGCCCTTGAGCTGGAGCGAATTCGGCAACGTGCATCCCTTTGCTCCGGCCGACCAGGTGGAAGGCTACACGCAACTGATAAAAGAACTGGGACACGATTTAGCCGTGATCACCGGATTCGATGCCATCTCGTTCCAACCCAATTCGGGTGCGGCAGGCGAATACGCCGGTTTGATGGTCATTCGCGCTTATCATCAATCGCGCGGCGAAGCACACCGTAACGTGGCGATTATCCCCACTTCGGCGCACGGTACCAATCCGGCCAGCGCCGCTATGGCAGGCATGCGCATTGTGTTGGTGGAATGCGACGATAAAGGAAACATCAATGTGGACGATTTGCGCACAAAAGCCGAGCTGCACAAGAACGACCTGTCGTGTATCATGATTACGTATCCTTCGACACACGGCGTGTTCGAAAAACGCATTCGCGAAATTTGCGACATCATTCATCAAAATGGCGGACAGGTTTACATGGACGGCGCCAACATGAATGCACAAGTGGGCTTTACCAATCCCGGATTTATCGGAGCCGATGTTTGCCACTTGAATTTGCACAAAACATTTGCCATTCCGCACGGCGGCGGCGGCCCGGGCGAAGGCCCCATCGGGGTTGCCAAGCACCTGACGCCTTTCCTGCCTTCGCATAAATTGGTGAAAACCGGCGGCGAAAAAGGAATTCACGCCGTATCGGCAGCGCCGTTCGGCAGCGCCATGATATTACCGATTACACATGCCTACGTTAAACTATTGGGCGTCGAAGGTTTGAAACGCGCTACGGAAATGGCCATTCTGAACGCTAATTATTTATCGGCAAAATTACGTGAACACTACAGCACGCTTTATACCGGCGAAACCGGACGCGTAGCACACGAATGTATTATCGATGTGCGCGACTTCGGAAAAGAATACGGGGTGGATGCTACCGATATCGCAAAACGCTTGATGGACTTTGGATTTCATGCTCCTACACTTTCGTTCCCCGTGGCGAATACCTTAATGGTCGAACCTACGGAAAGCGAACCGAAAGCCGAATTAGACCGCTTTATTCAAACAATGATTATTATTAAACAGGAATGCGAGGCGATTAAAAACGGACAATTAGACAAAGAAGACAATCCGGTGAAAATGGCTCCTCATGCGGCTTCTGAAGTGTGCGCCGACGAGTGGAACCACAAATATCCGCGTTCGCAAGCAGCGTTCCCGTTGCCGTGGATTGCCGAAAACAAATTCTGGCCGGCCGTTGCCCGCGTGGATAATGGCTACGGCGACCGCAATCTGGTTTGCACCTGTGCGCCGATTGAGAGTTATTTGTAAATAGAACTTATCCTAACAGGTCTCTGCCTCTTTGACCTGTTAGGTTTATTGATACTTGAAGCTGTCCTAAAACCGGACGGCTTCTTTTGTCAGAAGAGTATGTGATAAATGATTATCCGCAAAGTGTCCTAAACAATGCCAGAGTTATTATCGCTTGTTAGAATAGAGCTACCCACCAATATAGCATTCTGTTAAGGATGCATCCCTAACGGGATGCCGGTTGTGTTCATAAACTGCTTATTCCACCGAGCGTAAATCCCTTCGGGATTATAGGTCTGATTGCTGATAATCATTTATGATAATTATATTTTAATGAACAATCGTTCATTTTTATAGTATTGACGAACAGTTTATTATATTAAATCCAAAGAAAAATTTTCAAATATGTTTGGCAGTTTAGATTTATCTTCCCACCTTTGTTTTATGAACAAGTGTTCATTTGTGACAACATGCAGGACAGGAAGGAGTACATATTACAAAAATCATTCGAAGTTTTTTTGGCCAAAGGCTACGACAGCGCTTCGATGACCGTGTTGCACCAAGCGTTGAAAATATCGCGCGGAGCCATGTACCGTTATTTCGAAAGCAAGGAGGAATTGTTCCGCGCCGTGATTGACCGTTATTTTTTCGGACTGATCGCATTTGTTCATCCGGAAGTGAAAGAGGCTGTTACGGTCGCCGAGCTCATCGACATACATTATCAAAATGTAAAAAAAATATGTAAGCATCTTGATAAAATTGAAGAAATAGAAACTGTTTTTTTAAACTATACGGCATTGATTATTCAAGCCGCCAAACATTATCCGGGTTTTATAGACCGGATGAAAAAATATAAAAGCGGGGAATTAAAAAAATGGCAGCAAGCCATCGAAAGGAGCATTGAGAGAGGCGAAATACGAAAGGATATCAACACACGAATGATGGCGCAAATTTTTGCCAAAGCGGTTGATATGAACGAAGACAGCACTCCCCAACGAACTTTCTCGCAGGTTGCGGAAGAAACGAAAAAAGTAATGCTTTATATTTATGCTTTGATAAAACCATAGAAAATTTTTTATCCGTATCATGAACGATTGTTCATATGAAATAAATTTGTCTAAAAGAACCGGATAATATGAATGAAATGCCCAGTAACCAATCTATCGCCTTTCCGTTCAATCCTTTCTTTAAGATCAATTATTTCCGAAGGGGACTCACATATAGATATGTTTGATTATTTGATGGTCAGTGTCGTAATTCTTATATTTTAAATATTTATTATTAATTGAAAAAAACATTGAAAACTATTTTTGTTTTTAAAGTTTTTCACATACCTTTGCGTCCTGTTTTTAACAAAAAATTATGGAAACGACTAAAGAACGCATTATCGCACATTCGGCGGAACTCTTTGCCAAAAAAGGCTGCAAGACCATTACGATGGACGATATTGCCACGTCGATGGGGATATCCAAGCGTACGATTTATGAAAATTTTACCGATAAAAAGGAATTGTTGGCGGCCTGTTTAAATTATTTTTTCGAACGTGAAGATTTGGATATAAAAGCCATATTGCAAAGTTCCGAAAATATTATTGCGGCTATTTTTAAACAAATGGACAATGCCTCTAAAGTATTTGCCCATTTGAAATTTGATTTTTTCAATGAGATACAAAAATATTTTCCGGAAGTGTATAATAATACGGTAAAAGTATTCAAACAGCAGCATCTAGATAGCACGGAAAAAATGTTGCAAAAAGGACAACGCGACGGCGTGGTGCGGAAGGAATTAAACCCTAAGTTGATGGCTGTTGTCATACAAGAAATAAGTAATTTGGTTTTTTCCGGCGATGTGTTTTCCGCACATGGATTTGAGAAGAAAGAAGTGATGCCGGCTTTTATGGGATGTTTGACCCGCGGTATGTGCACCGAAAAAGGCGTGCAGATTATGGAAGAATACAAAGACAGATTCAAAGAATGTAGAAAATAAATAAAAACAAAATATGAAGACAACAATTAAGAAAACAGGATGGGTGATGCTGTTGGCGCTTTTTCCGCTGATTGTAAAAGCGCAAAGCACCGACACCTTAAAAATTAATTTGGAGCAGGCCTTGCAAATAGCATTGAGCGACAATCCGACTATTCAAATTGCCGAACAGGAAATCCAACGGGTCGATTATTCGAAGAAAGGCGCTTGGTATGGGTTGATACCAACCTTGAACGGATCGGCGCAAGCTATTAAATATGTAGTCCCGGGTAAAGTCGCTATGCTTGGGGCTGTAATGGATTCTCCGGCAGATTATAATGTTTCGGCTACGCTATCGTTGGCCTTACCATTGGTAGCGCCCGGATTATGGAAATCCATTCAATTATCGGAAATCGATTTGCAATTGGCGGTAGAAAAATCGCGCGGGTCGAAAATTCAGTTGATTGCCGATGTAAAAAATGCTTACTACAGTGTACTATTAACGCAAGACGGAGTAAAAACCTTGGAAGAATCGGTAAAAATTGCCGAAGAAAATTACCGGATAGCCAAGCAGGCATACGAAGTAGGCGCGAAAGCAGAATATGATGTAATATCGTCGGATGTACAGTTGCATAATCTTTATCCGCAGTTGTTGCAAGCACAGAACGGTGTAAAACAAGCAAAACTTTATATGAAAATCTTGCTGAGTATAGACTCCAATAAGGAATTAGCTATCGTTGGGAAGTTGAGTGACTATGAGAAGGAATTGGAGCTATTACCATACAATGTTTCGCTCGATGGTAACTCCAGTTTAGCTCAAATGGATTATCAAATAAAAATGACAGATAAGCAATTACAAATGCAACGCACACAACGTTTACCGTCGTTGGTGGGATTAGGTCAATACGGCTATACCGGAGCAGGCAGCAAAGCTGTAGAGTATAACATTGCCGGACAAATATTCCCGATGGCTGCGCGAGATGATTGGTATTCGGATGGCTTGTTCTTAGGATTAAGGTTGAGCGTACCTATCTTTAATGGCTTTACCAACACGGTTAAAGAAAAGCAAATAAAAATCGCCAGCCAGCAATTAAGTATGCAACGCGACTATACCGCCAGCACATTGGAGAACAGCGGCTATGCCGCGCTTGACAATATGAGAAAAGCCATCGAGCAAGTGAATTCGAATAAAGCAGGAGTGGGAATGGCCGAGAAGGGATATACTATTTCGCAAAAACGCTACGAAACAGGAGCCGGAACGTTGATAGAAATGCAAAGCGCTGCCTCTGCACTTACACAAGCTAAGTTACAATACAGTCAAGCAATTTCCGACTACCTGACGGCACGTACCAACTACGAGCAAATTATCGGTAAACAATAAACTAAAGACGTAGCACGGCTACGTCTAAAAAACCGGGCGTAAAATATTACACCCCAGTAACGCAAAACAATAAAAATAAAAATATCATGAAGAAACTATTCATCTTATCCTGCGCGGCATTGGTAGCATTTGCCGGTTGCACCGGAGGAAAAGCAAAGGAAACAGCTACCGAAGAAAAAATTATTCCGGAAGTAAAAGTGCAGGTTGTGCATAAGCAATCGGTAGAGCAGAAACAGGAATACACCGGTACCATTGCTCCTTATTCGAAAAATATGATTTCCACGACCCTTGCCGGAATGCGTATTGAGAAAATAATGGTGGAAGTGGGCGACCATGTGACGGCCGGCCAACTATTAGTGAAGATGGAAGAGGCAAACTATCTGCAATCGAAATTGCAATTGGAAAATCTGAAAGTGGATTACAACCGTACACAGACTTTATTCCAAAGTGGCGGAGCTTCGAAACAACAGCTCGACCAGTTGAAAACACAAATGGATGTGGCACAAGAAGCGCTGGAAAACCTGGAAAAAAACACATTCCTGAAATCGCCCATCAGCGGCGTGATTACACAGCGCAGTTTCGATAATGGCGACATGAGCGGCGGGCAACCGATTTTGCAAGTGCAGCAATTGAACCCTGCAAAAATTTCCATCAATATTCAGGAAATGTATTTCCCGTTGGTAAAAATAAGAATGCCGGCGACAATTCATCTGGAAAGCTACGGTAGCGAGGCTTTCGATGGGAAAGTTAGTTTGGTGTATCCGACCATCGATCCGGTTTCGCACACTTTCACCACAGAAATAACGGTGGACAACAGCAAAATGAAAATCCGCCCGGGAATGTTCGCCCGCGTGTCGTTCAACTTCGGGAATGCCGACCACATTGTGGTTCCCGATATGGCTATTATCAAACAGCCGGGGATTAACGACCGCTATGTGTATGTGCTCAACAGCGACAATACGGTTTCTTATAAGAAAGTAGAGCTCGGGCAGCGCTTGAATGATGCCTATGAAATACTTTCGGGTTTGAGCGATGGCGAAAAAGTGGTTACAGCCGGCGTGAGCCGCTTGGTGGACGGAACTGTTGTAAAGGTGGTAGATGCCTCTCCCAGCCCCTCCAAAGGTGGAGAGCCAACGCAAGGCGTTAACGAGTAGAAAGTAGAAAATTTGTACAAATAGAATTTAAAAATATAAACCAAAACTCCCCCTTTGGGGAATTTAGGGGGCCATAAATTATGAAAATATACGAAACCGCGGTCCGGAAACCGGTCTCAACCATCCTGATTTTTGCAGGAGCCATTATATTGGGGCTGTTTTCGCTTAACCGCCTGTCCATCGACCTCTATCCTGAGATGGAGGTGCCTTACCTGAGTGTGTTGACCTCTTATGCCGGCGCCAGTGCCAGCGATATTGAACAAAATGTTTCACGGATATTGGAGGACAACCTGAACACCGTATCGGATTTAAAGAAAATTACTTCGCGGTCGCAGGAGAACATGTCTATCATAACCCTCGAATTTGAGTGGGGAACCAATCTCGACGAAGCATCGAACGACGTGCGCGACGTGTTGGGGCGTGTAGAATCGCTTCTGCCCGACGATGTGGATAAGCCGATGATTATAAAGTTCAGCACCAGTATGATGCCCATCATGTATATGTATGCTACGGCCGACGAAAGCTATAATGGGCTCTACAAATTGCTGGACGAAAAAATTGCAAACCCGCTGAATCGTATCAACGGAGTGGGTGCGGTAAGTATTAGTGGGGCGCCTACGCGCGAAGTGCAAGTGAATGTGAATCCACAGAAAATCGAGGCCTATAATTTGACGATTGAGCAAATCGGGCAAATCATTGCATCGGAAAATAGTAATATTCCGGCCGGCGCCATGGATATCGGCTCGGAACGCATGTCATTGCGTATTCAAGCCGAATTTGTGGAAAGTTCGGAGATAAAAGATGTCGTGGTGGCTAACTATGGCGGAAAAGAAATTAAGCTTTCCGACATTGCTACGGTAAAAGATACGATACGGAAAATGACTGTCGAATCGACTATCAATGGTGTACGGGGCGCATCGATTATTATTCAGAAACAATCGGGCGCCAACTCGGTGGCCATTGCCGAAGCGGTATCCGAAAAATTACCGGAATTGACAAAAACGCTTCCGCCCGATGTGAAAGTGGGAATATTGTTCGATACATCGACCTATATTAAAAATAGTATCAGCAGCTTGTCCGAAACGGTTATGTACGCTTTTATCTTTGTGGTATTGGTGGTATTGTTTTTCCTCGGCCGCTGGCGTGCTACCATTATCATTGCGTTGACTATTCCCGTGTCGTTGATTGCCGGATTCATATACCTGATGTTTACCGGAGGTACCATCAATATTATTTCGTTGAGCTCGCTCTCCATTGCCATCGGTATGGTGGTGGACGACGCGATTGTGGTGCTCGAAAATATTGTGAAGCACCTCGAACGCGGCGCCCGCCCGCGCGATGCGGCAATTTACGGGACGAACGAAGTGTGGCTCGCGGTGTTGGCAACCACCCTCACGGTAGTGGCCGTGTTCCTGCCGTTAACTATGACAGGCGGTATTGCCGGTATCATGTTTAAACAGTTGGGCTGGATTGTGACCATCGTAATTGTTGTTTCGACCATTGCCGCTATTACACTTACGCCTATGTTGACCGCCAAAATGTTACGTTTCAAAGCGGTGCACACCTACAAGGGAATAGGCATTATATTCAAACCTATCGATAAATTTTTAGATAACTTAGATAGCGGATATGCGCGTATGTTGACATGGACAGTACGCCACAAGGCGTTTACCATTGTTGGAGCTATCGCTATTTTTATCTCCAGTTTGATGTTGCTCACACAAGTCCCCACCGAAATGTTCCCGCAGTCGGACAATGGGCAAATCAGCGCTACGGTAGAATTACCGGTAAGTGCCAACCTCGACCAGACCATGGCTATTGCACACCAGTTGGAAAAAATATTTGTGGAAAAATGTCCCGAAATCAAAACCATTTCCGTGAGTTCGGGAGCCGACGACCAGGCCGGTTTTGCCGCTTTGTTCGGCAACTCGGGGATGAATGCCATCAGCTATATGGTGGTGTTGCACGATTTGAAAGACCGCAAACATAACCATCAACGCGGAATGGAGGCAATAGGCGAAGTAATGCGTCAGGAAATTGCCAAATTCCCCGAAGTGGTAAAATACACCGTATCTCCCGGCGGTAGCCGTGGCGGCGGGATGGGTAGTGCCAGTACGGTCGATGTGAAAGTGTTCGGGTATGATTTTGACCAAACTACCGCTATTGCCAACCAGTTAGCCGACCAAATGCGTACGGTTGAAGGTGCACGCGATATCACTATCAGCCGCGAGGATATGAAAGTGGAATTGCAAGTAGATTTCGATCGTGAAAAATTGTCAAAATTCGGTATCAATACAGCTACTGCCGCCACGTATGTGCGTAACCGTATCAACGGCTTGACAGCTTCGAAATACCGCGAAAACGGTGAAGAATATGACATTGTTGTCCGCTATGACGAACCGTTCCGCGAATCGATAGATAATATTCAGAATATTGTACTTTACAACGGTAAGGTAAATCTGTTGACGGGCAAGCCCGATGCCATCCGGCTGAGCGAAGTGGCCAAAGTGGTAGAACGCTTTACGCCGCCTAAAATCGAACGCGAAGACCGCCAGCGTGTAGTAACCGTGTCGGCTGCCTTGTCGGGCGCTGCCTTGGGCGATGTGGCTGCTGCTACGCAAAAAGAAATTAATAAATTGCAAGTGCCGGCCGGCGTCGATGTGGTGATGTCCGGTACGGTACAAGACCAGCAGGAAGCGTTTACCGATCTGATTACCCTGCTGTTGTTGATTATTATCTTGGTGTATATTGTGATGGCTACGCAATTCGAGTCGTTCAAAATGCCGCTGATTATTATGGTATCCGTATTATTCGCTTTTACAGGGGTATTCTTAGCGTTGTGGATAACACAAGTGCCGTTAAGTATGATTGCTCTGATTGGCGGTATCATGCTCGTGGGGATTGTGGTGAAAAACGGTATTGTGATTGTCGATTTTACCAATTTGCAACGCGAGCGCGGCTTATCGTTGAACCAGGCGGTGATTACCGCCGGTAAATCGCGTCTGCGTCCGGTGTTGATGACTACGTTGACTACGATTCTCGGGATGATTCCGCTGGCCATCGGTACCGGCGAAGGTTCCGAAATATGGCAGCCGATGGGGGTTGCCGTAGTGGGGGGGTTGACCTTCTCAACTATCCTGACCTTATTGGTGGTGCCGGCTCTATACTCGGCCTTCAACATTGGAGGCGTGAAAAAAGAACGGGCTGCCAACACGGTGGAGGTGTAGTTTAATGATGAACGATGAGTTATGAATGATGAATAGATAGCGGATGCCAGATATCGGATATTGCTCAAGCCATTCCGGTATCTGATATCCAACATCTGATCTCCAAAATCAAAAGAAAAATGAAAGCAGTATTTATAGTATATGGACAATCGTTGACACAACCGGTGGAAACGTTATTAAATAAATTGAACATCCGCGGATTTACCCGCTGGGACGAAGTACATGGCCGTGGAGGAAAAGACGGAGAACCGCACTACGGTACGCACGCCTGGCCCTCGAAAAACGGTTCGGTATTAACAATTGTGGAAGACGAGCAGGCAGAACATTTGCTGGAAGCCTTGCGCCGCATAAACGAACAAGCCGAACAACAAGGTTTGAATGCCTTTGTGTGGAACGTGGAAGGAAGGATGTAGTTGAAAATTTTTGTATTTGCAGAAGAAGAACGCGGGCAATTTGTCCGCGTTCTTGTTAGAAAGAATGTTCTAAAATTCTATGCGCCATGACGCTATTTCAGATTCCGGTACAACCGGATTTTATATCCGTCCAACGTTATTTCTTCCCCCAAAAGCTATTGTTTAATAATTCCTTTGATTACCATTTTCTCACCTACTACAATGCGCACTACATAGTAGCCCGGTAACAAGCTGCTGAGTTGAAGGGTTTGTGCCGCGGTTACCTGCTTTTGTTGAAACACCAGCGCACCCGTCTGGCTGTGTACGGTGATTTGTTGCGTAATAGCTACACCACCGCACAATACGCCGATTAATAAGATCGTTATTTTTTTCATGGGTTCTATATCTTTAGTTTCACCGTTTATTTTTTTTACACAATTACAAATTGCGTTATGTTCCGAGTGGCAAAACATTTGCCGCTTAACGGGGATTGTAAATCACACTAATTGTATCACTTTTTATTATATTCGTTAAGGCATTTCTATGTTTAAGAAAGGAGTCTTTATAATTAAAGGATATGAAATATTTTCCATAGTTCGTGTTTTTCGATGTTTTATATGGCATAATATAGTCTTCTCGCATCTTTTCTAAATTTTCAAAGTCAACTTCAAATTTGAAATCTATCGATTCTCCTGGTGCTATGGTTAAATATGATTTTGAAGTAGGAACAACTACTTCAATAAAATCAAAAGGCAACATCATTTTCTCATCATCTTTTGTTATAGTCGCAAACCACACAAACATAAAGTCATTAATAAAAGTATAGTCTTGTCTATTTAAAATCGCAACATCACAATTATTGCCATTATAGATGTGACACTTTATGATAAGTGACGTTGAGATAATAGAATCAACGGCAGAAATATTAATCGATATATTATCAGTCAAATGTAACATATTGTCAACGGATTTCACCTTTACACCAGCACAAGCTGTGCTTAGTAGAATAGGTATCAATATAAATATTTTTCTCATCTCATAGTGAATTAATAAAAGAAATTCCAAATTTGATCAATACCAAATGAAAACACAAATCCCTTATAATTTAAGCTACCAGCGGTTTTCCCTTGGCCAATCATTACATTGTGAGTAAATGAATGTTCAACGTGTTGCTATTTTCCGTTTAGCGGGGAAGAATAGGTATATTTCCAGTTCTCGTTTTTCAATTTTTCCTTGGTTAATATTACTTTGTCTATGAACATTTGATTTTTGAAAATTTCCTCCCAATCATAATTACGCATCGTATTTTCAGTAATGAAAAAAAGTGTTACTTCATTTTCATCACATGGTAGGCATGGGGATTTCCGACTACCCGCGATATGCAAAGACCCGATGTCATAAGCATTTATTCTATATTCTGGTGAAACAAAACAAGCTGGAATAGGATTGCCAGAGCATCTAACATGCTCTTACGTTCATTATTGAAAAACTCAAATAATTTCAGTTTAGGAGATATAGGTAACGAGTCAACGTTTCCATATTTGAGATAAACATAAATAGCCTCATCTGTATTATTCTTAATATACAATAAACCTCGTGGTGGATCATAAACAGGACATCCGTATAATGAAATTAGAAAAATAATATGAATCAATTTTTTCATGATTTTGAATTTTAAAATATTATGGAAAGAATAATGGGGACACTATACGCAGGCGCAATAAGTTAAACCAACTAACGTATTGCTTGGCTTCTCTATCAACACCAATCCAAATCCATCGATAGTTTTTTTGTGACCAACATAGCTATGAACTTCATCCAATTCCATAATTTTAGCGGGGCGAGGATTACGGATTTCATCTAATTGATTTCCATATTTACGAATCCAATTTAAAACAGAAACATGACTTACATTTAACAGCCTACCTATAGAATGAAATCCCAATCCTTCCAAGTATAACGACAAGGCAAAACGGCGTTTCTTTTCTTTCTCAAAAGATTCATCAAATCCAATGGTATAATTGCAACCACAATCTTTACATTTGTATCGTTGGCAATCTCTTACAATTCCATTTTTTACTTTACTTGTCGATTGACATTTAGGACATTTCATAGCTTTTTTCTGCAAAAAAATAAATCTATCTTAAATTACCAAATCCAACAAAAGAATGAGTAGTTGTAGAAACAAATCCGGCGGGGACGGCATAACAATTTCAAAAGAAGAAAATGTACACTCCTCGCTAACTTATGCTACGGATAAAGTCGTCCAGGTTGGCGTCTTCCGGGAGGTTGAGCTTTTTCTTGATGCGGTAGCGGTGCATCCGTATAGAGCCGTGCGTTACGTTCAGCATCTGTGCTATTTCTTTCGCATCGATACCCATGCGGAGGTAAGCGCAAAACCGTAAATCGTTTTTTGTGAGATCATTGCTGTACGCTTTCAACTTGTTGAAAAAGTCGGGGTGTACTTTCTCGAAATGCAGCACAAAGGCTTTCCAATCGCTGTTGGAGTCCAAATTGTTTTGAATAATTGCTTTAATCTCGCCCAATTCCGCCTGGTCGGAGTGCAGGGAGTCTGTCAATTTCGATATTTGCTGGAGAATATTGTCTTTTGCAGCCAGCAACATGGAGTACGAGGTAATTTCGCGTACCTGTGTTTGCAGTTTCTCTTCCTGCAACTGCATGATTTTGCTTTCCTGTTCTAGGCGCTGCATCAATTCTTTGTTTTCGGCTACTTTGATTCGTTTCTTCTGCTGTGCAACGATAAATAACAACAAGGCGGAAATAATGACGGCCAGCGCAATAATCGCCGTCAGAATAATTTGTTTTTGTTTCAGTTCGAGTTTCTGCTCGGCAATCGTCAGCTTGTTTTGCGAGGCCTCCAGCACCACCGCCACGTAGGACTGGTAGGCTTCAATCGCTTTGGCATTATTGAAAAGCTGGCTGCTTAAAGTGTTGTAATCATAAAGAAAATCATAGGCGCGTTCATACTGTCCCAACTTGTGGAACGTAAACGACAGATTATACAAGGCATGGGCTTGCTGTTCCGGGTTTTTTGTTTCGTCGGCCAAACTTTTCTCCTTTAGAAAGTATTCGTGCGCCTTGTGAAAATCGCCCACTTGATAATAGTAAACCCCGAAATTCTGGTATAACGAAATGGCAAATCTTTTGTTATCGATATCTTTTATCATCGAAAGCAACGCGTTGTAGTACGTGAAAGCGTCGTCGTACGCTCCGATGCTGACATAGGCTGCTCCTATGTTCAAATACGCCACGTAGAGCAGTTCTTCGTCCTGTATTTGCTTCAACTCGGGGATAATAGCCAGCAACGAGTCGATAGCCGCCTGATATTGCTTGGTGTAGAACGATAGCCGCGGATACATGTTGATATACAATTGATAGTATTCCGTTTGCGGTTTCTTCACCAAATTCCAGGCTTCGCCGTAATAACTTTTGGCTAAGTCATAATTTTTAATGGTTCCGCAGATGGTACCCAGCAGGCTTAACGATTTCTCGGTAAATTTGGTATTCTTCAGGGATTTATAATATTTTAGCGCTTCCAATGCCACGGTAAAAGCCTTGCCGTAGTCGCCCGACATGTTGTAGTTCAGCGCCAGCGCATAATGAAGTAGTGCGCAGGTTTCCGGAGACTTATTCTCATCGGCCTGCTCCAGTATTGTTTCTAATTTTTTTGTTAACAGGGGATCGTTGACCCCTTGATTACGATTTATAAGTGATTGTAAATAAAGGCATTGCCATATCATCGCGGTGCTATCGGGCGAGTGGGCAGCCATTTGGAACAACGAGTCGAGCAAGATTTTCGACTGGGTGCCTTTACTGAAATTAGTCTTTTCTATTTTTTCCGCCAAAAGGTCGAATCTATTGGGTATCGTACCTGAAATAGCGGGAATGCAATAAAAAACGGCGACAATTATGAGAATGTACTTCTTCAAGAATACTGTTAAAAATTCATTACAAAATTACACATTTTCCTTGAGGATTACAATACAACCCGGAAAATCATTCTTAATTAGGCTTTTTTAACCTTTTGCAACTAATTGGTAATCAGGAAGTATTTTTAAAGTGACATTTTATATATACCTTTTTTAAGGGTGGTAACATTTAATATACCTCCGTATTTTGGCTTTAACGTCCGTTTCCTCTTACTTCGCATTTAAACAGAAATCAAATTAACACACATTACATGAAAACCAGAAATCTTTTCTTTCTTTTAGGAATGCTATCCATTGCGCTTGTGTTCGCACCACCGGCCTATGGGCAAGACGATGCTGTGCGCGTGTCAACAGCCGGCGTATCACCGATAATGGTGGAGTCGAAAACAGAGCCCGGCGCTTATTTTATTTCTTATCAACGGCAACGATACGGCAAAGATACAACGGTAAATGCCTTCTCCGTATATATGCAGAAAATGAAAAACGGAGCGCTGCAATGGGCTCAAGAAATAAAAGTTACCAATACATTTACCGGCTCCATGAACTTCCGCTACAAAATGATCGGCACGGCCGACGGTGGCTGTGCCATGTTATATTATGGCCGCAAAAAATGGTCGGAAGATCCGCTTAATATATATGTTTATAAAATTAAAAGTGACGGGACTAAAATGTGGGAACATCAACTGTCGACGGCCGAAACTGTGTACCGCTCCGGCTACGATCCTACAGGAGATATTCCGCCCACTGTCAGCGATATTCAAACGTCCGGGTCCCCTCGTTTGGGAGGAGATTTGGTGGAACTTCCCGGTGGCGAAATTGTAATTACATGGTTTAACGAGCATGTAGCCGGAGCAGGACTTTATAATATAGGAGGAATGTGGATTGCAACCATTGCCGCCAACGGAAGCGTAGCCAAAGCAGAAGAGCGACTTATGAGCGGCACTGTGCCTTGCATGGCCATTGACCCTGCCAACCCCAGCCAATTTTTCTTGACTTACGGAAGTGGAAGCGGGAATGCTTTAAATATCAACATGAACAAGTACAGTATGCAGTCAAACGGCACCTTTACTAAATTATGGTCAAGCGATGCGGTAATACATAACAACACGCTCGTATATACCATGAACGACGTTTTGCGTGCCGTTCCCGACGGCGAAGGCGGCGCCTTTGCTTACTATCAGGCAAAACGTTCGGCAGGCACCAGTGCATCCAACGTGTATCTTCAACAAGTGAACAGCGCCGGGAAAATACGTTGGACGGCTCCGGGGTTAGTGCTTGCACAAAATTCGCGGAAGTCCTATATGGTACCCATAGTTTATTACTACAAACCGCGCGAAACAATGCTTGTAGCGTGGAGAGAGGGCTCGGCCAGTCAAAGCAATTTTAGCGGGATTGGAATGCAGCGGGTTGATTTGGTCAGCGGCGAGTTGGAATGGGGCATCGCGGGGAAAAGCGTGGTGGAGCCTACCTACAATTTGACAATAGAGTGTCTGGGTGTTAGTCTGGATGCCGCCGAAAATCCCTCTTACCTGTACGGGCGGGGCCCTCTCGGCTCGCTGAATACCAGTGCTATCCTGTTGAAAAAATTAGACCTCAACGGATTCGAAGACGTGGCGCCGGCCGATAAAACGATTTCTCCCGTCAGCCAAAAGTTGAATCACACAATGCTTTTTTCCGGAGGCCTCCAACGAAAAGGGATTGTAGTGTGGGTCGATAAAAAGATTACGGATTCCGAAGGGATTGTATATGCAAAAGAATTCACCTATTAACCTCTTGATGATGATTATGAAGAAATTACTCACTTTAATACTCGCGGTAGCGGCTCTTCCTGCCTTTGTTTATGCACAAAACAATACCGGCTCGGTTGCAGTGCCTTTATTGAACGAATCGCCCGACGCCCGTTCCGCAGGAATGGGAAATACCGGTGTGGCCACCACGCCCGACCTTGCTTCGCAACACTGGAATATGGCGAAATATGTTTTCATCGACGGCCTTTACGGAGCTTCGCTGAGTTTCACTCCGCTGTCGGTTTCCAAAAATGCCAGGCAGGCTTATCTCACGGGATATTATAAATTTCAAAAAGACCAAACTCTCAGCGCTTCGTTTTGGTATAATACACTCGGCTCCGCATCGCACACCGACGAGCAGGGAAATGTACTGGGCGAGATCAATGCCAACGAATGGGCTTTCGATGTAGCCTATTCCATGCGGCTGGGACATACATGGTCGGCAGGCGTTTTGTTCCGCTACATCAACAGCAATATTATGGGTTCGTCGCCCGACAGTAAAACCGGACAAGCCGTTGCCGGCGATTTGGGAGTTTATCATCAAAACGATGTAACGATTGCCGGCCGCGCCTCGCAATACGCCTTTGGGTTGAGCGTGAGCAACATTGGGACAAAAATCAGCTATTCCGACAATGCCGACAACTATTATCTGCCCATGAACTTACGATTGGGTGGCCGCATCGGCATGGATATCGCGGCAAAGCACCGTTTGGCGCTTTCGCTCGATTTGAATAAATTACTGGTTCCCTCGCCCGACAGCAGTTCTGCGTATTTCGACGAATCGGTACTATCAGCCATGTTCAGTTCGTTCGGCGATGCGCCGGACGGTTTCTCGCAGGAAATCAAAGAAATCAGCTTTGGCGCCGGCTTGGAGTATATGTACGATAAAATGTTTGCCGTGCGCACCGGATTCTATACCGAAAATATGTATGCCGGCTCACGCCGTTACTTTACCTTGGGCGGAGGCGCTTTTTACAAAAATTTCTCGCTGGACTTGGCCTATCTGGTAAATGTTTCCGGCGGAATACAGTCGCTTCCCAATATGTTTCGGCTTACGTTGGGATTTCAACTATCATCGGCTAAAGCAACGAAATAATGAAAAAAATTACACATGCAACCTACGATATGAAAAATATGAAAAGAATAATAATATCCGGAATTTTAGGGCTTTTGTTGGCAACAAGTTCGCTTTGGGCGCAACAAGGCAGCTCGAAACACACGCTATGGTTCAACAACAAAGCCTATGAACCGCAACCCAACGCCGCACAATTTATAGCCAACAAAGATGCCAAGGACAAAATTCTCCCGGTGCGCGGGGCTGCGGAGCGGCGGAAATATATGGTGCTCCAATTCTCGGAACTGCCGAGCAAGGAAGAAATAGAAAGCTACAAAGCGCAAGGCATCGAGTTGCTCCAGTATATCGATAATAACGCTTATTTCGCAACCGTTTCCACGCAAAAAGATTCGAAGTATAAAAATATGGACAAACTTTATTCGGCATTCGAGACCGGCGAACTGAACAAAATCGATGTACGAATAAGGGAAAACCGTATCCCGGATTACGCCGTAGCGCCATCGGGCAAGTTGAAAATTTCGGTTTCGTTCTACAAAGGAGTCTCGAAAGCGACGGTGCAGGACGCATTGAAAAATACGGCGCATGAAAAACTGTTTGTCAGCGAGCGGCTCAATTATTTCGAAGTATGGATGAGCCCCGGCGATATCGAAGCAATAAGCGCACAGCCTTGGGTTATCAATATCAGTTTACGCGATCCCGAGCCGGTGCTCTACGATACGCGCAACCGCGGCGTAAGCGGCGAAAATCTCTACCTTCAGCGCAATCCTTCGCAAACATTGACCGGTAAAGGTATTAAGGTCGGTATTTGGGATGGAAATATAGAAGAGCATGCGGAAGTAATGGGCCGGCTGACGGTCAACCAGAGCTACTCGCCCGATTATGTGTCCGACCACGGTATGCACGTAATGGGCATTATGTCTTCCACCGGTATTCAAGATCCGCGTTCAGCCGGTATTGCTCCGGGTTTGAAAATAGAAACCTACAACTACTCGTGGGATCCTTCGCATACGGAATTGCTTCCGGTTGTCGATCAGATGTACGAGTCTTATGTGAATAAAGGCATCCGTGTATCACAGAACTCTTACGGGCCGGCTGTTAACGCAGCCGTTTTCCCGAAATACGAATACAGCGCCCGCTCGGCCAGCCTTGACAACTTGTCGAATCAGGCGCCGGAATTATTGAATGTTTTCGCTTGCGGGAACTCCGGTTTGAGTGATAACGAATGGTCCACCGCTCCTTATTCTGCCAAAAACATCCTTTTGGTGGCCAATGTCGATTATGCAAGCGCATTGGCCGTATCGAGCAGCCGCGGCCCTACCATGAGCGGGATGATTCTTCCGCAAGTGGCCGCTATCGGCGAAGAAGTCTATTCGTTGAGCTTCGATAATAAATACACTATCAAGAGCGGAACCTCCATGGCTTGCCCCTTTGTATCGGGGGTTGCCGGCCTGGTTTATCAACGTTATAACGAGTTGTACGGCAAAAATCCTATAGGCAGCTTGGCCAAGGCGTTTATCTGCAACGGAGCCAACGATATTTTCATTCCGGGCCCCGATTTCGGTACCGGTTTCGGCGAAGTGAATGTACCCAATACGATGGAAATGGTTGAAAAGAAACAGTTTTTTACAGGCACCATCCACTCCACCGGAAATGTAGAAGAATATGTTGTTACCATTCCGCAAGGCGTCGAAGAAATGAAAGTGATGCTGGCGTGGAACGACCCGTATGCAATTCCTGAAGCTACTGGCAGAACATTGATTAATAACCTCGATCTCGAAGTGGTGTATGACCGCACTTATTTGCCGTTGGTACCCGACCCGATGCAACCGGATAAACCGGCCGTAGAACGGGTGGACGACCGCAACAATATCTTGCAGGTAACGCTTAAATCGCCGGCTCCGGGAAAGGCCCGCATCCGTGTAAAAGGCGCCTCGTTGCCCCAACCGTCGCAGGAATTTGCCGTAGTATATGCCTTTTCCCAAAAAGGAATTACCTTGCTTACTCCGGTAACCGGATTGCCGATTACGGCTAACGGAACCGTTTTGCTGAAATGGAAAAGCGTAGGATTAAGCGGCCCGGTAATGGTAGAATTTTCAAAAGACGGCGGGCTTACCTACACGACATTCGGGAATACGACCGACAGCCGGAATGCATTGTTTCTTCCGGTAGCCAGTCAGGTAACCGAAAAATTCCGCCTGCGTATTTCGCAGGATGGCCATTTCTTCGAAACAGGAGATATGCCTGTCATTGGGCAAGTGCAAAACCTGAAAGCAACGCTCGGCGGTACGACCAGTGCCCTTAGCTGGAACGCGGTTGACGGTATCAGCGAATACGAAGTGCTCCGCCTGAAAGACGACAATGCATCGTATGAGGTCATAGCTACCGTTAATCAAACTAACTATACGTTGACTTCCGCCATGTGCCCCAAGCATACGTATTTTACCGTACGGGCAAAATACAACAGCGTGGTAGGCGAACGCGCCGTGGCCGTAGCTGTCGATCCGTTGAAAAGCATCAGCAAATTCCCTTTGCATATTGATTTCAATGAAGGAATTCCCGAAGAAATACGATTGATGCAAGCAACCTATTCGAGTGTGCGCTACAAGTATATCCCCGAACACAAACGCACCGTGCTGATGTATGAAGGAAACTTAAACTACACCACCGACCAAGCCCTTTACACGAGCGAATGGGGAGGCCCTGCCAGTCAGCCGGTTGGTGTGGATACGGTGCTCAACAAAATTTTCGATTATCCGGGAACTTATTCTTTCAGAATGTCTCAGGCAACCGTCAATACGAATGTTACCGGCAAGGCGAAATTTTTATCGCGGGCGCGTTTAACGGTCGATCTTCCGGCCGGTAAAAATATCATTATGAAAATAAAGATGAGGGTACGCAGCACGAGGCCCGACCAATCGAAACCCTCTATCCCGAACCCCGAAAACCAAAACCACCACGCCTTGTTCAGGGTAAGAGTCAACGACATGCCGCTGAAATCGGCCGACGGGAATATCGTGCAAGTGCGTTCGTTCAGGGACTATACGCCGCAATACGAATATAACCCGCTGAACATACGCCTGGTGCCGGATGTCGATAAAAATATATTCGAAGACAAATATTATAATTTGACGCCTTATGCAGGACAAACGGCCATCATTGATTTGGACGCTATTTGTGCTACGGTGCGCCACCAAACTGCTTTTGACGGCGAAGGTTCTCAGGTTTATATTGCCAGCATCGACATAGAAGAACAGAAACCTTACGAGATGGTGGTTACGCGGCTTGACTCGGCCGTGAAGGGAGCCCGTTCCACCAACTGGACTTCGCTCGGAGTAGTAGCGGCCGACCTTGTAGGCAGCGCACAAGCGAAGCCGGTTTATGCCCGCGTGGCAAACATCGGCTACATGCCGGCTTCGGGTAATGTAAGGCTTGATGTTGCCCGTTACGCAGCAGGCGATACCGTATTGGGCGCCACTGCCGCGACACCGGTATTGCAACCTTTTACGGCGAAATTTATATCCATGGGAAATGTACAATTCTCCTATCCCGAAAGCCATAACCTTTTGTTCACGGTCAATACTTCCGGAGGAGACGCTAATCCGGGTGTTTCGTACATTGAATATAATGTGGACAGTTATGAGAGTAATACTTCGTTTTACCGCATGAGTGCCGGTGGGGAAAAGACCAGTTTTATAGTAAAAGAGCCCGTACGTTTTACCGACTTCGGCGCAACCATTTTCCCGTATCTCCGTTATGCCGGTTATAATTATCCGTATTTCTTCCTTCCTACCGATGGCTCAAAAAGAATACAGATAAAGATGAAGAATATTGACCTGATGCCGGGCGATACGCTATACATCAAATCAGACGGGAAAATACTCGGGAAGTTCGGCGGCAAGATGGAACACGATACTACGATTGTATCCATTGCCCCGAACGGCTCTATGAATTTCAGCGTAGAGGTAAATCCGCTCGACAGCACGGAAGTTGCCACCCGTGGCGGCTGGGAGGGCGAAGTATCGGCCGTAGAACGTGCTTTTCAGCGCGACTTGGCCATTATAGGCCCTGCATTCACAAGGCCGCAAACTTTTAGCGACGGATTACAGGTTTCTCTTATTATTGAAAACCGCGGGGCGGAGGTCATGCCTTTAACTAATTTCAAGCCCAGCTACAAATACGGTTCTATGGCGAAAGTACTGGAAGCATCGCCTTACTATGTGAGTTATGCCTCTAATTACGGGCCGGGTGCTACCCAGATATTAAGTCTGGATCCCGGCAAACAAGCTATTATGACTTTCTCTACACCTATAATCGGCGACACAAGCATTCATGTCAATCAAATGTACGACATGACACTTTCTTTAGAAGCCTTGGTGGACGAAGTAATGGACAACAATATGATGACCCGGAAATTACTGTATGGCGACGGCGCTACTGCCGACGACTTCGGCCCGAATGCCTTTGTGAATCATTTCGAAATGGCCGGTGTATCGCGTACGGACGAGAACTACGGCTACCACGATTTCTCCAACCAGGTCATTAAAGTGGAATTAGGAAAAGGTTATCCGTACCAGTTGATTCTGGACGGGCACCAGTCGAAATTGCTGGACGGCGTGTTTATTCCCGACTATAACCACAATAAAGTATTTGAAGATTCGGAAGTCATCGCATTGGATAGCGATGGTTCGGAAAATCACAATGTATATACCGGCGAGTTCTGGCCTCACATGTATTTCAGTGAAGCCGGCGATTATCGCTTCCGCGTGGCGGCATACCAGAACGGCAACATGTCGGCTTGGGAATTTACCTTACGTGTAACGGGAACTCCCGTGAGCAAAGACGTGCGGCTACGGAGCGCGTCGCTGTCGGGCAGCAAACTGATCGCTTCTTCTATCGGCGAATTAACGATGGACGTGGAAGCCACAGGCTACGATATACCGGCCGCTGCGAGCGTTGATATCGCGTATGTCAATGCGCAAGGCTCTTCGGTGTTCAGCAAAAACATTCCGGTTGGCAGCATTGGCGACGGCCGGCAAAACATTTCGGCAACCATTCCTGTTCCGGCAACTATTCCTGAAGGAGATTATACGTTGAATGTCATCGTCAATGCCGGCGACCCTATTACAGCCAATAACACGATGGGCATTGCGACCAAAGTCAAACAAGAACTGATACTGAATACCACCACAGCTAAAGGGCGTGTTGCCTACGTAGCGCCGATTTCCGAACCGCAAGCGGCCGGACGCCGGAAAGCTTCCTTGCCGAGTTTTAAAGCATCGAATATGTACGATGCCACTTGGATTACCGATAGCGACAAAGGCATAGACGACTGGTATTTGCTCTCGGAACAATATACACGGGCATTCGATAATAAAGTATTCTATGATAACCGGCTGGTAAGATTCAGCAATAACGAAACGACGGAAACCGGTTCATACGATACTTTGGCGCAAGCATTCAACAGCGCTAAGATTACGGCTATTTCATTCAATCCGAAGAGCAAAACGCTCTATGGCTTGGGCCGTTCGGGAACGGATTTGGCAATCTACACCATTGATTATGAAACAGGCGCAGCCACTTTATTGCATGCATTTACCGGAATAGCAGCCAACCAGTTTACCGGCTTAGCCGTTGACCTCGGCGACAATCTTTACTCCGTAAAAAACAAAACGGAAGTGGTGTTGCTCAATAAAGAAAGCGGTGTTGCTTCTCCTTTTGCAGCTATTACGGCAACAATTCCCGGACGTGTAAACATGGCTTATAATTTCGGAAAAGGCGCTTTGTTGCTGGCATTTCAAGATGCCGCCAACGTAGGGCAGCTATACGAAGTAATACCGATGGAAAACAGATTGAAAGCCGTGGGCACATTCGGAACGACGAACCAAAGCTATTCGCTGGGTATTGCCGCAGTGAGCAACCAGCCTGTCGATACGTTATTCCGCCTCGACCGTTTTGATGTTGACGGACAACTTTATTCGCTGATTGATAATCAAACAAAATCGGTAACGATTGTATTGCCTTCGGCGGCCGACAAGGCAAACCTCACGATAGGCAACTACAGCTTTGCCAACAGCAATGCTAAATTCCAAAAAACCGGAACGGATGTGCCGCAAACCGGCGCTGCTATCGACCTGAGCAGTTCGCAAACGTTGACAGCTTTGAAAGATGACGGGGCAACCGCCACGTGGACCATTAAAGCCGAAGATGCGTTGACAACGGGCGTACGGATTGAGGAATTCCGTTTCCTGAAAATGAACAATCCCTCGTTGCCGGACGATATACAAGCCGTTATCAACAACGGGCAGATTACGGCGGCCGTGCCTTCCAACATCGACCTCCGTACCTTGGTGCCCTTTATCAAAACGAATGTGCCTACGGAAGACGAACGCTTAATGATTGGCGAACAACGCATTTATTCGCAGCAAAGTAAGGTCGATTTCTCATCGTCGCTCTTGCTGGTGCTCAATACTCAACAATTGCAAATGAACGCTTCCTACATCGTGGACGTTACCCGTGTGCCGAGCAGCGAAAAGCAACTGTTGTCGCTGGCGTTCACGCAACCATTGAATAAGAATACGCTCGATAATACCATCGACCTGCAAAACGATAACGGGCGCCTCTCCATGACATTCCCGCGCGGAATCGATCGCCGCAATTTAGTGCCGACACTGAGCGTGTCGCCTTACGCTACACCGATGTGCAACGGCAAAGAGATTACCAGCGGATTCGACGCGATTGACGCTTCGGCCGGACAATTAATCATCTGCGTTGTGGCGGAAGACGGAACAAGCATGGACTACACCGTAGAAATACTCACGGAAAGCGCCGAAGCAAAACTGCTTGCTTTTGGTTTGTCGAAAAATGACAATCCCTTGCTGAGCGCCGCTATTACCGGCACTATCGACGAAACGAACAAACAGGCAGGGCTCTTATTCCCTGTAAATGTAAACCGCACGTCGCTGGTTCCTTCGTTCAGCGTATCGAACGGAGCCGTATTGAAATTGACGAGTACCGGCGCCATCATCGGGGCGGGCAGCACGTTGAATTTTACCGAGCCGTTTGACATTACGGTAGTCGCCGCCAACGGCGTGGCCGCTGCAACCTACAAAGTGATGCCTTACGTGCAGCAGGACGGAGAAGCGATAGGTCTGCAACCTAATCCGGCCGGCAGCTACACGATGATGACAGGCGCTACGGGCGCTATTGCCTATCTCTACGACGCGGCAGGACGCTTGCTTCGCACCATCAGTATCACAAGCGATACACATCATATCGACTTGTCGGGCTTAGCCGGCGGAGCCTACTATTTCCGCGTGATAAAGAACGGCGAAGTAAACACCGTTATGTTATTGAAAAAATAGTTTATGGAGTTTGATATTAATACGAAAAACAGCTACTAATGAAAAAATATTTATTACTTGCAGCGCTCCTGTTTGCGGGTATAAGCGCCGCTTACGCCCAAATGACGGTTTCAGGAAAAGTGACGGATGCCTCTTCGGGAGAAGCCCTGCCTTATCTATCCGTTTTGTTGAAAGGTACAAACACCTATGCCATCACGGATAACGACGGAAATTACACGATTAAGGTTCCGAATGCCGACGCCGTTTTGGTTTTTTCCATGCTGGGCTATGTTACAGTGGAAGTTAAATGCGACCGGACAACTATTGATGTGGCGCTCGATATGGAAGCTCAAAAACTCGACGATGTGGTGATTGTCGGCTATGCCAAAAAACAAGCCGCTAATATTACCGGCACCGTTTCGACGGTAGATGCCAAAAAACTGGAAACAGCGGTAACCGCCAATTTCACGCAAGCCTTGCAGGGCTTGGCGCCGGGTTTGCAGATTACCGCCAATTCGGGAAACCCGACAGCCGGCTCGACGATGCTTATCCGCGGAATCGGGTCAATCAACGCCAGCAACTCGCCGCTGTTTGTAATTGACGGAATGCCCTCGCCGAATGCGGATTTTGCCAGTATGAACCCGAACGATATCGAGTCGATATCGATTTTGAAAGACGCCTCGGCGACTTCTATCTACGGTTCGCGCGGGTCGAACGGGGTTATCCTCATTACCACCAAACGCGGGAAAGCCGGCGAAACCAACATACGGGTAAATACACAATGGTCGTGGGCCAACCGTACCAACAGCAAGCTGGATTTGATGAACGCCTACGAAAAACTGGCCTACGAAAAACAATTGGGTGTCGGTAAAGGCTCTACGCTTTCCGACGAAGAGATTGCCAATTATCCGATTAATACCGATTGGGAAGAAGAAATTTTCCGCACCGGTTTTACCCAGCAATACGACCTGAGCATATCGGGCGGCGACCAGAAAACGCGCGTATTCCTTTCGGGACAGTTCTTCGATACCAAAGGCATTTCCATTGGTTCCGACCTGACACGCTTCGCCGGAAGGCTGAATGTTGACCATAACTTGCGGAAATGGATTACCGTGGGCACCAATATTGACGCCGCCTACTACGATGCGTCGCTGCAAAGCGAATCGAGCAACGGTACCAATCCGTTCTACAACGTGTTTGCCGGGCAGCCTTATTTGTCGCCCTACAATGCCGACGGATCTTATTATTTGGGAGCCGATCTCCCCTCGGGCATCAATATTTTCGAATACATCGAAACCACGCCGCAATACACCCAAAAGCTGCAAATATCGAACAATACGTATGCCGATATCAAATTCAACGACAAGTTGAGTTTCCGCTCCAGCTTCGGAATAGAGTACGGCAACCGCTATATCTATCAATATTCCTATCCGGATGCCGTGATTTCGGAAGTGTTGGGCACCGGCGGAACCCGTTACGACGGCTATGCCCGTAGCTCCAATATTTCGTGGACGAATTTGGCTACCTACAAAGACACTTATAAAGACGTGCACAACTTGACGGTAATTGCCGGCACGGAATGGTTAGACTATAACGAACGCAGCACCACGGCGCAAGCCGATATGTTTGCCACACGCCTGATTGACGCCATGAGCAGCGGGGCAAAACCCGATGCTCCTACTGGCTCCAACAGCGCCTATTCCATGATGTCGTACCTTACCAACGTGTCGTATAACTACGACGGAAAATACGTTGCCGACGTCTCGTTGCGCTACGACGGTTCCTCGCGCTTGTCGCCCGACAAACGCTGGGCTCCGTTCTGGTCGGTGGGCTTGGGTTGGAACATGCACCGCGAAGCATTCATGCAACCGCTGGAACGCACCATCAATGCGCTGAAAGTATCTGTAAACTACGGTACGCAGGGCAACTTGCCGTCGAGCTACTACGCGTGGAGGCAACTCGTTTCGTCCGGCTCCTACAATTCGGAGTCGATTCTTTATCCTTCCAGCGTGGGCAACGACCAGCTGACATGGGAAAAGAGCAACCAACTCTCGTTAAGCATCAACAGCATGTTGTTCAACAACCGGGTGAAATTCGATATCGACCTGTTTAACCGCATAACCCGCGATTTGATTTATCCGATTCCCTTGGCAGGTACCAGCGGGCAAGGAAGTATCCTGTCGAATATCGGCGAACTGCGCAACCGCGGTATCGAAATACTGTTGCGTGGCGATATCATTGAAAAGGAAAATATGCATTTGAGCCTGACGGGAACGTTTACTACTTCGCAAAACAAAGTGATGGATTTATACGGCGATTCGATGGTTGCCGGCGTCTATATCCGTCAGGAGGGTTATTCGCTGGGGCAATACCGCATAGTGCGTTACGCCGGCGTTGATCCCGCTACAGGAAAAGCGTTGTACTATGATAAGAACAATAATCCGACGCCTACGTATAACAGCGAAGATGCGGTAATCCTCGACGGGAAAACCAATTTGCCGAAGTGTTACGGAGCGTTCGACCTCAATTTCTCATGGAAAAATATTACGGCATCGGCCTCCTTGTACTATTCGTTGGGAAGCTACGTGTATAACACCAGCCGCATGAACAGTACGAGCGACGGCTCGTTGGCTGCCAACCGGAACCAAGACCGCAGCTTGCTGTACGATGCGTGGAAAAATCCGGGCGACATCAGCAGTATTCCCCGCCAGTCGGTCGATAACCAAACATATGTGTCCGACCGTTTTCTTGAAAACAATTCGTATGCCCGCTTGCGTAATTTGAGCGTGGCCTACACTTTGCCGAAAACGCTGGCTTCGAAATTATGGATGCAGAACATCAAGTGCTATGTGTCTTGCGAAAACTTATTCACGATTACCGGTTATAAAGGATTCGACCCCGAAGTGCAGGGCGACGACCTGAACCATTATCCGGTATCGCGTAACTTTACCGTAGGATTGACCATGAATTTTTAAACGATTAAATGAAAACAACCATGAATATCAAATCTTATATATCCTCCTTTCTTGCCGTAGCGGGACTCCTGTGCCTGAACGCTTGCAGCCTCGATAAAGAGCCCAGCGGGTCGGCCGACATGAAGTTGAATACCATCAGCGATTTCGAGAGCCAGACGCGGTCGTGCTACGCCGGCTTCCGGTCGAGTTCATACTACGGCGGCACCATGCTTTTGTTGGCCGACGTAATGTCCGACAATTTAATAATTACCAACAGCGGACGCCAGACTTACCGTGAGTTTTTTATTTTCAATATTCAGGCAACCAACGGAAGTATCAGCAGCTTTTGGAACACGGCGTACAATGTTATCCTGCAAGCCAACTGCGTTATCGAACCGCTCGAAGGGCATAATAAATTTGAAGGAACAAGCGATGAAAAAACATCGTACGGCTTGTTAGCCGAAGCTTACACGGCACGCGCCATGGCGCATTTCGATTTGGTGCGGCTGTTCGCTCCCCGTTATGTCGATGCGGCTTCTGCGGCTTCCATCAAGGCTATTCCGTATGTTACCGGAACAGACCCTTTGGCAAAACCGTCGCGCAATACCTTGGCCGAAGTGTATGAATATATCCTGAACGACCTTACCAAAGCGTATGCCTTAATGGAAAAGACCGGCGACCTGCATAATGCCACAATCAATACGCGTTTTAAACAACAATCTATTGCGGCTGTATTTTCGCGTGTTTACCTCACGATGGCGGCCGACGGCAACAATTTGGACATGCTGGCCGAAGCGCAGGCATATGCATTCGACGCCATTACCATGAACGGAAGCGACATCCTCGACCAAACGTCGTTCTACCAATTGTGGCATAACGGCATCATACAATCCAATCCGGAAGTATTGTTGCGGATTGCGATTCTCGATACCGACGGACAAACAATCGGGAATTACTACGGACAGGCTTCGAGCGACGGCGGTTTCCGCAACGACTATGCGATAAACTATAACTTGTATCATAACTTGTTTTTAGGACAAAGCAACGACGTGCGTACCAGCGCCTATACCCGCGCCGATAACTATAAGGAAAGTACCTACGCCGGGGTTTACAAATACCGCACCCGTGGCGGAACTTCGCCGGTAAATACGACCGATGCGGTAGTGATACGCACGCCCGAAATGTACCTGACCATTGCCGAAGTGTTTGCCCGCGCCGGCGGCCGCGATACCGACGCTCTGTTATTCCTGAATTTGGTTCGTACCAAACGCTACGGCAGTACGCCTTCCGACACGCCGGCCGGCGCAGCGCTGTTGAAAGCAATTCAAGACGAGCGCCGCAAGGAACTGGCATTCGAAGGCCAACGCTTCTTTGATTTGAAGCGTTTGAACCTGATGATAGAACGAGGAAATACCGGCGACATCATAGACGGCTCGGGAACTCCGGCATCCGTACAAAGCATCTCGGCAAGCGATGCACGCACCGTATGGCCCATCCCGCAAAGCGAAATAGACATAAATCCTAACCTCAAAAACTAATCAGCAGATGAAAACAATAAAAACAGCTATTACGATTTTTCTATTCCTGCCGTTCTTCGTAGCGTGTTCTACCGAAGAAGTGATATATGACGGACAACAGGTGTGTCAATTGAAATTGGAAGACAATGTCGTTTTCTCCGAAAAGGGACAGGATAATGCCCGTAATTTGGAAGTATGGTTGCTGAAACCCGCCGAAAATGACATCACCGTTCCGGTGCGCATTGCTAAATCTACCCGCCCCGGCTCGTTGTATATCAACGGACAGACGTATGCCGCCGGCGACGAATTTACGGTAATGATTCCCAAAGGTGCCTTAAAAACGGAGGTCGCCATAACAACAGGAAAGGACTATTACAATATAAATACCGACACCTTGCTGTTCGAATTGCCCGACCCGAATCTCGGCCGCACGGAAAGCCCCGTATATATGAACAATAAAGCGGCGTTGTATTACCTTTCCTATTGCCCGGCCACGCAGAGCGATTTGCAGGAAATGAAAGGCACCTACAACGACATGGACATTAATGGCCTCACCTTTGAAGTGACGCAAGTTATCGGCGATACCTTGGTAATCGACGGATTATACAACGCGTTGCCGTACATGACCGGCATGAATCCCATCGAAGGCTATCCGTTGAAATTTGTGGTAAACCGCAATGCTAAACCCATGACGGTAACAGTGGCCGGCGACCAGCCGTTCTTTATCACCACCATTAGCACCGGGCATGATGAAACAATTTGGGCGCGTAACACCAATTCGACAGGCGAAGCGCTCAACGGTTCTCTTAATTTTTGTGAAAAGGAGATGGAGCTGGTCATTCCGCGCTTCATCCCCGGACAATCGGCGCAACCGGCATGGCTCATTTACGTTAAAAAACAGTAGCGCATTTTAGCGCCGTATCCAACGCCGGCCTCAGGCGGCACACAAATAAACGATAACAATTTCTTCACAATTGTTATCGTTTATTTTTTTACCTTTGCATAAAATAACATTGCATGAAATATACTGTTCGCATTTGGTTTCTATTTATTTTCAGTGGATTATCGGCCACCTTATTTTCTCAACAAAAAGACAGCATACCTCCCACAAAAATAACGTTTGACGGAACGCTCAAAACCAAGATGGAGTGGAACCTCAATGCCGGGGAAATACGTTTTAACCTGCGTAACTCGCGCGTCGGGTTCCGGGGGAATATAGGCGCTTATGTAGATTTTCGCGTACAAGTAGAATTGAACAACGAAGGAAAATTCGATGTGCTGGATGGTTACGGAACAGTAAAGCCGTTTAAAAATTTCTGCATTAATGTCGGACAAACCGCCGTGCCGTTCGAGAACTTATACCTTATCACGCCTTCGGAAATGATGTTTGCCAACCGTACATTTATCGGAAAATTTTTCTCTCCCGGTTCGCGCGATCTCGGCTTGTCGGCTATGTATAAAATAGGAAATGTATTCCCCGTAACAATGGAAGGCGGTGTTTTCAACGGAGGAAAGATAAACGCCCCGCAATGGACGGACAACCCGTCGTACGCTTTTCGCGTTACGGCAGGTAGCGTAGAGCATTTCAAAACGTCGGTCAAAATGTATCGCTACCCTTGTGCCGAAAAAGATTGGCTCCTGCTGGGTGCCGATATCAGCTACCGGAAAAACAATTTGCTGTTGCAGGCCGAAGTAATGAACCGCCACAACTACAACGATTCCATCAGTCATAATCGCAATTTTTCGGGGGCATACATCCAAAGTTCCTACACCATTCCGTGTAATTTCGGGAAAATGTTCCATTGCCTCATTCCGGCCCTGCGCTGGGACGCCATGAGTTATGATTTTTTCGGAGATGGGCTTGATGTAAACAGGTTGACGCTCGGCTTGGCTTGCGGATTAAATACGAAGCCCTGTACATCATTAATACGGATTGATTTTGAGCAATATTTTTTGCGTAACGAACTGCCGGAGTTGGCTACTCGCGAAGAATACGTTTCGGCCAATAAAATCACGGTCGAATTATTATTGAAATTTTAACGGTTTGTAGTTATGAAACGAGAAACTTTACAAATAAATGTACAATCGGAAATCGGCGAATTGGAAGCCGTATTGATTCATCCGCCCGGCTCCGAAGTGGAAAACATGACCCCGAAACATGCACAACGCGCCTTGTACAGCGATATTCTAAATCTTTCCATCGCACAGAAAGAATACGAACAAATTAAAGGCGTGCTGGAGAAAACAACCAGGACGTTCGAAGTAAAGGATTTGCTGACGAAAGTACTGGAGGACAAAGAAGAGCGCGATTTATTAATCGAACGGATTTGTGCGGCCGAAAATACGACGGACTATCTCAACGACTTGCGGAATATGACGCCTGCCCGTTTGAGCACTTGCCTTATCGAAGGGCTTCCGGCGCGTATCGACAATCTCACGGCGTTTCTCAACGATGATTACTATGCGCTGTTTCCGCTCTACAATTTCTATTTTACCCGCGATGCGTCGATGAGTGTGGGAAATCAAATACTCATCGGGAAAATGGCCAACAAAGTGCGCCTGCGCGAATCGTTAATAATGAACGCCATTTTTCGTAACGAAACCCTGTTCGACACCAACGTGATTAACCCGTACGAATACATATCGCACTCGCCGGAAATACTGATAGAAGGCGGCGACGTGCTGGTGGCGCGGGAAGACATTTTAGTCATCGGAAACGGCAGCCGGACTTCGTCGCAAGGCATCGACTTTTTGTTGCAACAGCTCAGCCGCCAATGTAAGGAAGGTGAACGGAAATATATCATCGTGCAGCAACTGCCGCACCAACCCGAATCGTTCATCCACCTCGACATGGTGTTTACATTCCTGGATAAGGACAAATGTATGGTGTTCGAACCGCTGATTATGGAAGACAATCGCTACGAAACCCTGCTCATCACTATTGAAAACGGAAAAGTGGCAAAAATAAAATATGCGCAAGACCTGCTTTCCGCCCTCAAGAAACTGGGGATGGATTTAGAGCCTGTAATCTGCGGAGGCTGCGAAGACGAGTGGAATCAGGAGCGCGAACAGTGGCACAGCGGTGCTAACTTCTTTGCCATCGCTCCCGGCAAAGTATTGTCGTATGCCCGGAATATCCATACGATAGAAGAAATGAACAAACACGGCTTCGATGTAATTACGGCGAAAGACGTAATATCCGGAAAGAAAGATATACACAAAACAAAAAAATGCGTGATTACCATCGAAGGTTCCGAATTGCCGCGCGGCGGCGGCGGCGCCCGTTGTATGACCATGCCCCTGCGCCGGAAAGCAGTGAAATGGTAAACGTTCAACGTTTAATGTTTAACGTTGAGAGTGCAGCTAAAAACATTAAACATTTAGCTTTTGAATGACAAAGGCCGAATAAAACTCGAAACTCAAAATAATCTGTGAAAATCCGTGTAATCTGTGGACGAAACTCGAAATAGAAAACTCCTCAACAGCGAATTGAACCGCCTCTCGCCGGAAGCGTTTAAGCAAGTGGAAAAACGGCCGCTGGTGCTGGTGTTGGACAATGTCCGCAGCCAGCATAACATCGGCGCGGCGTTTCGCACGGCCGATGCTTTTTGCGTCGAGAAAATTTTCCTTTGCGGCATTTGCGCTGTTCCGCCGAGCGCCGAGATTCATAAATCGGCACTGGGCGCCGAAGACACGGTTGACTGGCAATACACGGACCAAATACAAGACGCCGTCCGGCAACTTCAACAGGATGGCTATACGTTGATTGCCATAGAACAAGCCGAGCAAAGCATTTCATTAGATACATTTCGACCGGAGAAAGGCAAAAAATACGCGCTGATTTTTGGGAACGAAGTAAAAGGCGTACAACAATCCGTAGTCGATGTTTGCGAAGCCTGCATCGAAATTCCGCAACAAGGCACCAAACATTCACTTAATGTAAGTGTGAGCATCGGCGTGGTGCTGTGGGATTTTGTGTGCAAACTGTAACGAGGCTTATTGTTTCCCGCTCCTCATAAATACCGTTAAATCCTTCATGGCCGGTTAGTTTTTCGGTAATAACTAAATTTTGAAATACAGCCTAATCTTTGTATCTTTGTAGATTACTATGGAGTTACAAGCAATAAAACAACGGTTTGATATTGTCGGCAATGCGCCGGAGCTTAACCGTGCATTGGATATTGCACGGCAAGTGGCGCCTACCGATTTATCGGTACTTATTACCGGTGAAAGCGGCGTGGGGAAGGAGGTTTTTTCGCAAATCATTCATCAATATAGTGTTCGTAAACATGGGCCATACATTGCCGTAAACTGCGGCGCTATACCCGAAGGTACTATTGACTCCGAATTATTCGGCCATGAAAAAGGTTCTTTTACCGGAGCGCACGATGCCCGCAAAGGCTATTTTGAAGTAGCCGACGGCGGCACCATTTTTTTGGATGAAGTAGCAGAACTACCCTTGTCCACTCAAGTACGATTGTTGCGCGTATTGGAAGCGGGCGAGTTCTTGAAAGTAGGTTCGTCGAAAGTCCAGAAAACCAATGTGAGGGTGGTGGCGGCTACTAATGTTAATGTATTGCAGTACGTGCAAAGCGGCCGTTTCCGGGAGGATTTGTTTTACCGCTTGAACACGGTGCCCATTCATGTGCCGCCCTTACGTGAACGGAAAGAAGACATTGGCTTGTTATTTCGAAAGTTTGCGGCTGATTTTGCCGAGCGCTACCGCATGCCGGTAATTAGCTTATCGAATGAAGCGCTTCAATTGCTGGTAAATTACTATTGGCCGGGTAATGTGCGGCAGTTAAAAAACGTAGCGGAACAATTGTCGGTAATTGAAAGCAATCGCGAAATTTCGGCGGAAGTATTGGAACGCTATCTGCCGCAACAAAACGTACCGCAACTTCCGGTGCTGTATCAAAACAACCCGCAGAGTAGCGATAACTCTTTCTCGTCGGAACGTGAAATTCTTTATAAAATCCTGTTCGACATGCGCAACGACATGAACGAAATGAAAAAAGTAGTGCATGATTTGAAACAAGGGCAGTCGCAAACATTGAACCCGTCGGGATTTTCGATGATACATCCGGTGGATGGTAATGCTTCATCGTCATTAAAGCACATTGCGGACGATACGGAAGAATTGCAGGAAGAAACACTATCATTACAAGAAAAAGAAGAGGAAATGATAAAAAAAGCCCTGCAAAAATATCATGGAAAACGCAAGTTGGCTGCCGATGAATTGGGCATTTCAGAGCGCACGTTGTATCGGAAAATCAAGGAATATAACATTGAGGAATGACGCTCCGACAGGGAAAAATACAAGAAACGGACAATAATTATATGAAATATCGCCTTACAATAAAAAAAATAGGAATAAGTTTTGCAGTGTTATCACTCGTGCTGATGCTGCCGGCTTGCAAGGGTGGCTATTCGTTTACCGGTACTTCGTTGTCGGCTGATGTGAAGACCGTGTACGTTGCTTACATCGAAAATATGGCCCCATTGGCCATACCTACGCTCAGTAATACCTTGACGGAAAAGTTAATTGACAAATTCACCCGGCAAACGAAATTGACTTTTACGGAAATGGATCCGGATTTGCATTTTGAAGGGGAAGTTACTAATTATGACGTGACTTCTATGGCTCCGCAAGCAGGGGAATATGCTGCACAAAACCGGCTGACCATTACGGTAAAGATACGCTTTACCAATGCTAAAGACGAAAAACAAAGTTTCAATAAATCATTTTCTGCTTATGAAGACTTTTCGTCCGAGCTATCGATAGATGCCGTACAGAATACGCTGGTAGAGAAAATTGTAGAACAATTGGTGGAAAACATTTTTAACGCTTCAGTCGCAAATTGGTAATGGAAACAAAAACTTTTTATGACTATATTGCCACTTCCATGTTGCTTTCCGACGAAGTTACAGGAGAGATGGAACAATTGGCCGAACAGTACCCTTGGTTTGCTTTGGCGCAGCAGATAGTGCTGGAAAATTATCATGCGACCAATGATGGCCGCTATGCCGGCTACAGCGCTCGTGTAGCATTAAGTGCGCCCAGCAGGGAGCATCTATATCGGCGTTTATACCAAACGGAATTAGCACTTATAACATCTTGCACGGCCTCTCTTCCGGCGAATGACGATGCCTTATTAGACGTCGCGGAACAGGATGAGGAGCAAGCGCCGTTTGTATTGGAAGAGGAGCCGGAAGAGGAATTAGAGCTCCTGGAAGAAGAAAAAAAACCGGTACAAAAAGTACAGCTTACCGGCAGTGATTATTTTGCTGCCGAGGAATTTACCATCAATACCACGCTCGACGACCCCATTGCACGCTTTATTATCGATAAGCCGAAGATAAACCCTTATACTTCCCCGTTATTAGGGATTTCGATGGAAGATCTTGAGCCCAAAACGCCGTCGCTGGAAAACTTCGATATAGTAACCGAAACATTGGCTAAAATATATGAAGAACAAGGATTTTACAGCCTGGCTGTGAACGCCTACGAAAAATTAATTTTGCTGGATAGAAAAAAAAGCGCTTACTTTGCCGACCGTATTAAAGAAATGAAATCAAAACATAAATAGGAAGATATACCATGTACCTACTGATTACCATATTGATTGTTATTGTAAGCATCTTGCTGACATTGGTTGTATTAGTTCAAAATTCCAAAGGCGGTGGATTAGCGGCCAACTTTGCCGCTGCCGGTAACCAAACATTCGGCGTGCGCCAAACGGCCGATTTCCTGGAAAAAGCCACATGGACATTGGCTATTGCCATTTTGGTATTGTGCTTGGCAGCCACCATGTTCGTACCTTCGGGGACGATTCAAAGCCGTTCGGCGGTTCAGGAACGCTTGGAAAACGTACAATCCGTTCCCGGTCAACCCGAGTTTCCGGCTACGCAAGGCCAGGGACAAGGTCAAGAACAACCACAGCAGCAACAACCTCAACAATAATTTTTAGCAGAAGCTTAAATTATTTCGTAGCTTTGTGCCCCTATTCTGAAAAAGAGTGGAGGCACAATTTTTTTTATCCCGTTTTGCCGGACAAGTTCCCTGTCAGGAATTGCTTTCGAAAATCATTTCGGAAAACGGGAAGACTACGCTCTTACGCGGACTGGCCGGCTCGGCAAAGAACTTGGCCGTAGCAGCGGCGGCGGCCGGTAAAAACAACAAACATTTGGTAATCCTCGGCGACCGCGATGCGGCGTCCTATTGCTACAACGACCTTTCGCTGCTCTACAAACCCGAACGGGTTTTCTTTTTCCCGTCGTCGTTCCGGCGCAGTATTGTATATGGACAGCCCGAAGTATCAAACCTTGTACAGCGGACGGCCGCATTGAATGCGTTATTGACATTTGGCGAAAAGACTTCCGAAAGTATCGTCGTGATTACCTATCCGGAAGCGTTGGCCGAATTGATTGCTTCCCGCGAAACGGTACAAAAGAATGCCTTACACATTCATGCCGGCGAAAAAATTTCCCTTGATTTTTTACGCGAAACCTTGTTCGAATATCATTTCGAGCGGGTCGATTTTGTGACGGAACCCGGGCAATTTGCCGTACGCGGCGGGATTGTCGATGTGTTCTCGTTTGCCGATAACCGGCCGGTGCGCATTGATTTTTTCGGCGATGAGGTGGAAAGTATCCGCGCATTTAATGTGGACACGCAGCTTTCCGAAGAGAATATGACGCAGGTAGAAATCATTTCGAATTTGCAGGATAACACACCGGGCAACGCCTGCTCCTTATTCGAATTTGCCGGCGTCGATACGCTTCTGTGGGCCGATGAGCCGGATTATTTGTTGGGAACTGTCGATACCATGGCGCAGCACGAAAATGCACAAGGAAAAGTAATCTCAAAAGCTGAAATAGAACGCGCTTTCCGGAGCCATCCCTTGTATCTGCTCTCTCCGTTGCAACACACAACGCCGGATACAACTATTACATTCAACACAACGCCGCAACCCACCTTCAATAAAAATTTCGAACTACTGGCTACCGATATAGCCGAACGCTCGAACATCGGTTACACCACGTATATCTTCACCGAAAATCCGGCGCAGGTAGAACGCTTGAAAAATATTTTCCAATCTATCGGCAAAAGCGATATCCGGTTCGATTTTGCACTGCTGGCTTTGCATGAGGGATTTATTGACCACAATTTGCGCTGGTGTTGCTACACCGACCATCAACTTTTCGAGCGTTACCACCGCGTGCAACTGCGCCGCACGGTAGAAAAAAGCGAACGGCTGACCATACAGGAACTCAACAGCCTGCAGGTGGGCGACTACATTGTGCACATCGACCACGGCGTGGGTGTTTTCGGCGGTTTGGTGAAAGTAAATACCAACGGAAAAATACAGGAAGCGGTAAAGTTGATTTATCGCGACAACGATGTGCTGATGGTGAATATCCACGGGCTGCACCGCATTTCGAAATACAAAAGCAAAGATGCCGAAACGCCGAAAATACACAAACTCGGCAGCGGCGTGTGGCAACAGCAAAAGCAAACCACCAAGCGGAAGGTAAAAGACATTGCCCGCGAATTGATAGCGCTTTACGCCAAACGCAAGCAAACCAAAGGCTATGCTTTTTCTGCGGATTCCTACATGCAATATGAGCTGGAAGCTTCGTTTATTTATGAAGATACGCCCGACCAGATGAAAGCCACGCAGGCATTGAAACTGGATATGGAGCAGGAACATCCGATGGACCGCCTGATTTGCGGCGACGTAGGATTCGGTAAAACCGAAGTGGCCATCCGTGCGGCGTTCAAAGCGGCAGCGGACGGAAAGCAGGTTGCCGTGCTGGTGCCTACTACGATTTTAGCTTTGCAGCACTTTAAAACATTCAGCGCCCGCCTGGCCGAATTTCCGGTAAAAGTGGATTATATATGCCGTTTGCGCTCGGCGAAGCAAATAAAAGAAATATTGCAGCAATTAACGGAAGGCAAGGTGGATATTATTATAGGCACGCATCGCCTGTTGAATAAAGACGTGAAGTTTAAAGACCTTGGATTGTTGATTGTGGACGAAGAACAAAAGTTCGGCGTAGCCGCCAAGGAAAAACTGCGCCACTTGAAACTCAATGTGGACACGCTCACGATGACCGCCACGCCTATTCCGCGCACCCTGCAATTCTCGCTCATGGGTGCCCGCGACCTGTCGATTATCAATACGCCGCCGCCTAACCGGCATCCGATTGTCACCGAAGTGCACACATTCCACGAAGAAATTGTCCGCGATGCCATTCGTTATGAGGTAGAGCGCGGCGGGCAGGTATTTTTTGTACACAACCGCGTGCAGGATATTCATGCCGTCGAAGATATTATCCGCCGGCTTTGTCCGGGCGTGAAAACCGGTATTGGGCACGGGCAAATGCCTCCCGAAGAATTGGAAAAAGTAATCCTCGGATTCATGAGCGGCGATTTCGACGTGTTGATATGCACGACGATTGTAGAAAACGGCTTGGATATTCCCAATGCGAACACCATTATCATCAATCAGGCGCAGCATTTCGGGTTGAGCGACTTGCACCAGTTGCGCGGCCGTGTGGGGCGTTCGAACCGGAAAGCATTTTGCTATTTGTTGGCACCGCCGCCGGTATCGCTTACCGACGATGCACGCCGCCGCCTGAAAGCCATCGAAACATTTTCGGAATTAGGCAGCGGTTTCAATATTGCCATGCAGGATTTGGATATCCGTGGCGCCGGGAATTTATTGGGAGGCGAACAAAGCGGATTTATTGCCGATATCGGGTTCGAGATGTATCAAAAAATATTGAACGAGGCCTTGCAGGAACTCAAAGAAGAAGAATTTACAGCGGACAGTGAGCAGTTGGCTGTAGGCAGTAAGCCGGCCGCAGGAACCGGCAAAGGTAGTGGGAACGATACGGCCCGCTCACTGCCGGCTGCCGACTATGTTCTTGCCGATTGCAGCATCGACACCGATATGGAAATTCTCATTCCGGACGACTATGTGGATAATGTGGCCGAGAAAATGCGGCTCTATAAAGAATTGGATAATTTGACCGATGAAGAGGGCGTGCAAAACTTCCTGCTCTCGCTGACCGACCGATTCGGGCCGCCGCCGCCGCCGGTAGAAGAGCTGTGCAACATTGTGCGGTTACGCCGTTTGGCCATGTCGCTGGGCTTTGAAAAAATAGTGCTGAAAAACAAACTGATGATTGCTTACTTTATCGGAAACCAATTGTCGCCTTATTACAAATCGGCCGTGTTTGCGCATTTGCTGCAATACATCCAATCGCACCCCCGCGAATTCAGCGTGAAGGAGCAACATGAACGCCTTTATGTGACGGTTAAGCATATTACCTCTGTGCAGCAAGCGTTAAACTTTTTACAGCAAATGAAGTCTTATTAACAAAACCTGATGCCATGAATCGCCTGATTATCGACATAGGAAACACCGCTGCGAAAGTGGCTATCGTGAAAAACAATACAATTCTCTTAGTCCGGCGTTATGACCATCTTTCGGAAGAACAACTTCTGCCACTGATAAACCTTTATGCGCCAACGGCGGCTATTGTTTCATCGGTGCGCAACCAGCCCGAAGAGGCAATGTGTGCTTTTCTGAAAAAAAACATTAAAAAAGTAATACCGCTGACATCGAAAACGCTGGTGCCTATTCGCAATTTATACGGAACACCCGAGACGCTGGGGCGCGACCGTTTGGCGGCGGCAGTGGGCGCTTATGCGCTTTTCCCCGAACATCATTGCATGATTATCGATTGTGGGACGGCTATTACCATTGATTTTTTGACAAACCACCGGGAATTCCTGGGAGGGAATATTTCACCGGGATTGCAGACCCGTTTTCAAGCGCTGCATAATTTTACCGGACAATTACCGTTGGGCTCCGTTACCGATGATGTGCCGGCTATTGGAACTACTACCACCGAAGCTATTGAGGCAGGTGTGTTACAAGGCGCTCTTTTAGAGATAGAGGGATATATAGAACAAAATCCGGATTATACCCCGATCTTGACAGGAGGCGATGCGATTTTTTTTGCAAAACGAATAAAAAATCCCATATTTGTGATTTGTAATTTAGTAATTATAGGATTAAACAACATAGCCGAATACAATGCATATCTTTAAAAATCTAACCCGTTGTTTTCTTTTGATAATATTGTGCACCATGCTTACGCCAGTTTTCATATATGCACAAAACAGTGATGCTTCGGGGACTTACTCTCCATACTCTTTTTATGGTGTAGGGACTTTAACAAAACCCGGTTTTGCCTATAACAAAGCCATGGGGGGGATTGGCTATGGGTTACGTACAAATAAATTAATCAATTATTTAAATCCGGCAGCTATCAATAAACAAGACAGCCTGTCATTTTTATTTGATTTTGGCGGCGAACTGCAGAATTATTATATTTCTTCGTCTGAGCAAAGTACGGCGGCCAATAGTTTTAACTTAGACCACATTGCATTTAGTTTTCCTATTTGGAAAAAAATGGCGGCGGCGGTAGCGGTGATGCCCTATAGTCACGTAGGATATGATATTTCAAGAGAAGAAACGGATCCGGATGTAATTGTAGAAACGGGCTCTACGCAGTATTCTTATGTCGGCGAGGGCGGCCTTAATCAGTTCATCGTGAGTTTTGCCTCCGGTATAGGGGAACGCCTTTCGGTGGGTGTGCACGGACAATATATTTTTGGCTCTATTGACCGTTATTATAATATCTACTTTGGCTCGTCCGCTATACATCCCATCTATAACACATCGTCCCTTAAAGCGAGTAGCTATGCTTTTACATTAGGCGCTCAATATGAGCTACCTATTAATAAGGATTATCAGGCGGTATTGGGGGCTACTTATCAGTTTCGGAATAACATGAAGGTAGATCGAACGGACTTTACGTACATTACCTCATCGATAGGGACGGATACGATTCGTTTTCAAGAACAGCCCAATGCGCGTTTATTGGTGCCTTCGTCATTAGGCCTCGGGTTTTCTATCCAGAAACAGAATAAATGGCTTGCAGGCTTTGATTATACCTATCAGGATTGGCGCTCGGCATCTTTTGACGCACCGTCCAGTGGGCAATTAAATTTTAAAGCAACGCCCAGCCACTCGTTTCGCGGAGGATTCGAATATATTCCGAATATGTACGATATTCGTTATTTCATGAGGCGGATTAGTTACCGGGCAGGCTTGTATTACGAAAAAACATATATGCAATTTACGAATTCAACTACAGGACATACGAATCAAATTAAAGATTATGGCGTTACTTTTGGTGTTGGAGTTCCGCTGGGGCGTTATAGCCACAATGCCGTAAATATCGGAGCGGAAATAGGCCAGCGGGGTACTACCAATGACGGGTTATTACGGGAATTTTATTGGAAAGTATCATTAAGTATCAGTTTATACGATATTTGGTTTGTAAAACCCCGGTACGATTAAATTTTGATTTTTCCGTTAAAAAGTGTATCTTTGTAGCTGGCAGGCAAGAGAATTAAGATTATCTTTCACTTTAATATTTATTTATTTGGTCATGAAAAAGTTACGTATATTATTAATGGGAGTTTTGTCCTTTGCGGCGGTTGCATCCTTTGCTCAAAAACCGGGAAAATTTGGAACAGGACAAGACAGTGTGGAGTGTATTCAAAATCTCGGCTTTTACGAAGAATATTATAAGCAAAATGACTATAAAAGCGCTTATCCTTATTGGGTAAAAGCAATGAAGATTTGCCCTCCGGGAGCTAGTCAAAATCTATACATCAGAGGCTTGAGTATTATGAGGTATTTCATTGAAAATACTAAAGATTCTGTAATACGCCGTGCGAAGGTGGACTCCTTGCTAATGCTTAATCAACTTCGGATGGACCATTTCAGAGCTAATAAAGCGACTACTCTTGGTGCGATGGCATTGGATATGGCGAAATATATGGTGCATAATGAAGACGAACTTCATAATGCTTTCATAAAAGCTTCGCAGGCAGGCCGTGAAAAAACGGACGAAAGCGTTTTGGTGTTGACAATGAGTTCTGCGATTAACCTTTTTAATGCCGGTAAAATGCCGGCCGATAAAGTAATCGAAGTGTATGCTTTGTTATCGGATTTTGCCGATAAAGCATTAAAGGCGGAGCCCGAAGACGAGAAGAAACAACGGGCAAAACAAGACTTGGAATCTTTGTTTTTAACTTGCAACGCGGCTTCTTGCGAAACATTAGAGCCTTTATTTAAAGCTCGTTTCGAACAAAACCCGAATGATAAAGAATTGGTTGCCAGCATTGTAAGACTGCTTAATATAAAAGAATGCACCAATAGTCAATTATATGTCGATGTTGCAGAAGCATACTATCAACTGGATCCTTCTCCGGCTTCGGCGCATGCATTAGCTCGCATGTTTGCTTCCAAAGAAGAGACAGATAAATCTATTGACTACTACAAACAAGCAATAAACGGGATTGATAATAAAATTGATAAATCAACCTATCTAATGGAGCTGGGAATGTTGTATTTTCATCAGAAAAATAATGCCGCCTTAGCAATTCAAACGACCAAACAAGCTATCGGCGCCAATGCTCAAAACGGGAAAGCCTATTTATTGTTGGGAACTATCTGGGCGGGCTTGAAAGGAAAATGCGGCACGAATGAAATTGAAACGGCTTCGGTATTTTGGGTTGCAGTTGATAACTTCGCTAGAGCAAAACAAGTAGATCCGACTTTAGCGGAAAGAGTGAATAGCCTTATTGCAGTCTATAGCCAATATTTCCCATTGCAAGGCGATGCATTTATGTATGACTTGGTAGATGGTAATTCTTATACGGTAACATGTATGGGCATCTCTGAAAAAACAACCGTAAGGACTCGTAAATAATCCGGCATGAACATTTCTTTGAAGATATTCAAAAGAACAATAGCGCTTTTTTTAAGCGCTATTATTCTTTTGTCATGCAAAGACAAAACATCAAAAATAGGAGCCATTACAGACGATAAAAATACGCCGACTTTAGCCATACAGAATTTGGTACTTGAATATACGGAAAACGGAATTATTCGAAGAAAAGTAACGGCTCCGATCGTTGAACGTTATTTGATGACGGATGAACCGTACTCTGTTTTTCCCAAGGGATTTCATTTAAAATCCTATACCGCCGACATGGAACTGGAAAGCGAAATCATGGCTGACTATGCTTTGCGCAAAGAAGCGCCGGAAGAATCATGGAAGGCCGTCGGGAATGTGGTAGTGATAAACTACCTTAAACAACAGACACTGAAAACAGATACTTTATATTGGGACCGTGCAACAAGGCAAATATATACCTATGCTCCGGCGCATATCAAACTTCCGGACGCGGATACTTATGCTATGCACGGTTTAACAGCCGATGACCGGTTTGAAAATTATGAAATCCGCAAGGCTTATGACGGGCATTTCATATACAATGAAAACGGCGAGCCGGCCGATTCGTCCGCAATAAGTATCCCGATTCCCGATACCGCGGGAATAAGGCCTAAATACAATGTGAAATGAGCGCCGCCTTTTGGATAGTGATAATTGCATTATTCCTCTCGGCCTTTTTTTCGGGAATGGAAATTGCATTTTTGGCTTCTAATAAATTGCGGATAGAGTTGGATAAAAAGCAAGGAAAACTTTATACCCGGCCTTTATCCATATTCTTAAAACATCCGGCCGATTATATTTCCACCATGTTAATGGGGAACAACATTATGCTGGTAATTTATGGTATTGCGATGGCGCAATTATGCGATCCGTTTATTATTCGCTATATTACGGATGCCGGCGGCTGGGTATTATTAATTGAAACGCTGTTGGCCACCTTTGTTATTTTAGCTACGGCGGAATTTTTACCTAAAGTGCTTTGCCGGATTAATCCTAACGGGGTACTCCAATTATTCTCATGGGTTGCGCTTGTTTTTTATATTTTACTCTTCCCGGTCACAAAATTTGTATCGGCATTGTCAATGGGGATATTACGTGTGTTCGGCATAAAATTGACGGCTAAACGCAACAAGGCACTCTTTGATAAAGCGGATTTAATGAACTTGTCGAACGAAGTGGGCAATGCGCAGGATGAAGAAGAATACGACCATGATATTGAAATATTCCAAAACGCACTTGACTTTTCGGAAGTACGCGTGCGCGAATGCATGGTCCCACGTACGGAAATCATGGGTATCGAAGAAGAAGACTCCGTAGATACGTTGAAACAGTGTTTGATTGAAACAGGATTTTCACGCATTCTGGTTTACCGTGAAACAATTGACAATATCGTCGGCTATGTTCATTCCAAAGATTTTTTCTCGAATGCAGCGACGTTCTCTATTAAGGAAATGTTACGCCCGGTAGATTTTGTACAGGAAACCATGCCGGCCAAAAAGTTATTGGCGTCGCTCATTAAAAATAAAAAAGCGCTGGCGGTAGTACTCGATGAGTTTGGCGGCACGTCGGGCATTGTGACGATGGAAGACATCATGGAAGAAATTTTTGGAGAGATTGACGACGAGCACGACAGCAGTGATTTGACAGATCAGAAAATTTCCGATACGGAATATATATTTTCCGGCCGCATCGAAGTAAAACACATCAATAAAACATACGAACTGGACATTCCCGAATCGGATGACTATGAAACACTGGCCGGCTACATCATGTACTACAATGAAAATATTCCCGGGCAAGGAGAGATATTGCAATTCGGTAAATTCCGGTTTCAAATACTGGAAACATCGGCTACAAAAATCGAAAAGGTACGCCTGACATTGGTGGACGAAGAATAGTTTTATAAGAATCTCAGGGGCCGCTTTCTTCCTTAAATTTGATATATACTATCTATTTCCACGGAAAATTTCCTTTCCGCGCAGAATAGGCGTTTTTACTTACTGCTGCAGGTAACGCTTCTAAATTGTAATTTGTGTCATGATTGTATCCCCGGAGGGGGATAGATATTAATAACCGTGGGTGATTCCGGCTTGTCGGAATCACCCACGGAACAAAACCGCGACACTCTTCTCGCGCGGAAACAAATCGGAGCCTTGAAACACTTGAAGAGCGCCGCGCGAAAGGCTGTGCTGATATGGGTAGCCACGGGTTGCGCTTCGCTTACCCGCGGTTATTCATATATTACCACTTTGTGGTAAGCAACCTGTTAGTACAATAGAATTTAGATGCGTTTGCCCTCCCTGTGGAAAAGCTGTTTCTTCGGTTTTAGATTATAAATGCTTATATTTGTAAGTCTTTAAAGTTGTAAGAGAATAATATGAAAGTAGCTATTGTGGGCGTGAGTGGCGCTGTGGGACAAGAGTTTTTAAAATTGCTCGATGAACGTAATTTCCCGATGGATGAATTGGTACTCTTCGGCTCGGCCCGGAGTGCGGGCGCGTCTTATACTTTCCGCGGAAAAAATATAACGGTGAAAGAACTTCGGCATAACGACGATTTTAAAGATATTGCGATTGCTCTTACTTCGGCAGGAGGCAGTACCTCTAAAGAATTTGCCGGAACCATTACTAAATACGGAACCGTGATGATTGACAATTCCAGCGCTTTTCGTATGGACCCGGAAGTCCCTTTGGTGGTGCCTGAAGTCAATGTCGATGATTGCCGTAACCGCCCGCGGAATATTATTGCAAACCCCAATTGCACGACGATTATCATGGTAGTGGCGTTGAAAGCGATTGAGCAATTATCACCTATTAAGCGAATACATGTGGCCAGCTACCAAAGCGCCAGCGGCGCCGGTGCAGCCGCCATGGCCGAACTCGAGATGCAGTCGCGGGAAATATTGTCGGGAAACAAACCAACGGTTGAAAAATTCAAGTACCAACTGGCTTTTAACCTTATTCCACAAATCGATGTATTTGGCGATAACGACTATACGAAAGAAGAGTTGAAAATGTATCACGAAACCCGCAAAATTATGCATAGCGATGTGGAAGTGAGCGCTACCTGTATCCGCGTGCCGGTGATGCGTGCACATAGTGAGGCGGTATGGTGCGAAACAGAAAAAATACTTAGCGTGCAACAAGTACGCGAAGCATTGGAGAAAGCGCAAGGAATTACCGTGGTGGACGAACCTTCCGGTAGCCGATATCCCATGCCGCTCCATGCTGCTGGAAAAGACGATGTATATGTGGGGCGTATCCGCAAGGATTTGACCAATCCGAACGGGATAGCTTTGTGGTTGGTGGGCGACCAAATCCGCAAAGGCGCTGCATTGAATGCCGTTCAAATTGCAGAATATATAGCAAAAAATGACTTGATACAAAAGTAAAACCTATAAGAAATAATAACCATGCAAACCATTGACACCTATAACTTCAAAGGCAAACGCGCCATCGTGCGGGTGGACTTTAATGTTCCGCTGAACGAGTTATTTCAAGTTACGGACGATACCCGCATCCGTGCTGCTATCCCCACGCTGAAAAAAGTATTATCCGGCGGCGGTTCGATAATTATCATGTCACACCTGGGGCGCCCCAAAGGCCCTTCGGGAAAATATTCGTTGAAACATATCATTCCTACGGTGGAAAAGTATCTTGGCGTGCCGTTAAAGTTTGCACCGGATTGCATGGGCGCCGAAGCCATGGAAATGGCGAAAAATCTAAAACCGGGGGATGCGCTATTACTGGAAAATCTTCGTTTCTATGAAGAGGAAGAAGGGAAACCGTGCAACTTGGCTGACAATGCAAGCGAAGAAGAAAAGAAAGCCGCTAAAGCAGCGGTAAAGGCAAAGCAAAAAAAATTTACCAAAAAGTTAGCAAGCTATGCCGATTGCTACATCAACGATGCATTCGGTACAGCGCATCGCGCACATGCTTCCACGGCGCTGATTGCGGAATACTTTCCGAACGACAAAATGTTCGGCTATGTGATGGAAGGCGAGATAAAAGCTATCGACAAAGTGTTGGAATCTCCGGAACGCCCGTTTACCGCCATTCTCGGAGGGTCGAAAATATCATCGAAAATCATTGTCATCGAACGCCTGATGAAACGTGTGAATAATTTGATTATCGGCGGTGGTATGAGTTTTACATTTATCAAAGCGCTGGGCGGGAAAATCGGCAACTCCATTTGTGAAGACGACCAGATGCAGTTGGCGCTGGACATCCTGCAAAAAGCGAAAGAACAAGGCGTGAATATTTATTTCCCAAAATCGGTAGTAGCCACCGATGTGGATTTGAAAACCATCTCGGGCAACCTGGACGCCACCTATATGAAAGTATTCCCGATAAATAATATTCCCGATAAATGGGATGGCGTGGATGCGAATCCTGCTGATTTGGAAGAATGGCACAACGTAATTCTATCATCGAAAACCATTTTGTGGAATGGCCCGGTGGGAGTGTTCGAAATTCCCGAATTTTCAAAAGGCACCAAAGCGGTCACGCAAATGATTGCCGACGCTACGGCCGCAGGAGCTTATTCATTGGTAGGGGGCGGAGATAGTGTGGCTGCCGTAAACCAAATGGGATATGCCGATAAAGTGAGCTATGTATCGACTGGCGGCGGCGCATTGCTTGAATATATGGAAGGAATCGATTTGCCCGGCATAAAAGCAATTAGAGGATAGTAAAAGACATACAAGCGCTGCGCTTGTATGCCTTCTTTAGAGTAAAAATCGACTTAAATTATATACTTATGAAATCATTTTTTAAAATGCTATTAGCGTCCGTATTGGGTGTTTTAATAGCTTCTTTCTTATTTTTCTTTATTGCATTGGGCATGATAGGCGCTATGATGAGCTCGGTGGTTAGCACCGGCAGTACTACGCCGGCCACGATAAGTTCCAATACCGTATTGCGTATTATGCTCGACAATCCGGTAGAAGACCGGGGACAAACCACTCCTACGATCAATCTGATGACCTCGGGCATTGCTTTTCAAACAGCTATGGGGTTGAATGATATTTTAAAAAGTATAAAAAATGCCGCTACCGATCCGAATATTTCCTTAGTATATTTGGACTTGAGTAACTTGTCGATAGGCATGGCACAACTGGAAGAAGTCCGTACGGCATTGATACGTTTCAAGGAAAGCGGGAAACCGGTTATTGCCTATGCTGATAACTATTCGCAAGGCGCCTATTACTTGGCAAGCGTGGCTGATAAAATTTATCTCAATCCTTTCGGTTCTGCTTTGCTTCAAGGGGTGCGAGCCGAAGTAATGTTCTACAAAAAAGCATTAGAGAAACTGCAAGTTGACATGCAAATTATTCGCCATGGAAAATTCAAAAGTGCCGTGGAGCCTTTCATGCTGGACAAAATGAGTGCCGAAAATCGCTTGCAGGTTCTTTCGTTTGCCGGAGGAATATGGAATCACTGGTTGGAACAAATTGCACAAGCACGCCGTATCGAAATCAGTAAATTACAAGAATTGTCGGACAATCTTACGCTTTCTTCCGCAGAAGCTGCGTTGGAAAATGAAATAGTGGACGGACTGCTCTATAAAGACGAACTGTTAGCAGAGTTGTGCAAATTGAACAATGTAGAGAGCGTACAAAAGTTATCCATGATTGATATTGACAAATATCTCAGCATGGTGAAACCCGGAAAAGCAGCCAAACATAAAATTGCGGTGGTATATGCCAGTGGCGATATTACAATGGGTAAAGGAGGGGATGATATTACGGCATGGGATTTTGCAAACACCTTGCGTGGTTTGCGGGCCGACAGTTCGATTAAGGCGGTGGTATTTCGCGTGAACTCTCCGGGTGGCGACGCACAAGCTTCCGAAATTATTGCCCGCGAATTGTCATTGATGAAAGAGGTGAAGCCGGTAGTAGTTTCTATGAGTAACTATGCGGCCTCCGGCGGTTATTGGATTTCGGCGCCGGCCAACTTAATCGTTACCAATCCTACGACATTAACCGGTTCTATCGGCGTATTCGGCATGTTTCCCAATTTAGAAAAAGGCATGGGAAATATTCTTGGATTAAGCGTAGATGTTGCGAAAACCGCACAATCAGCCGATTTCCCGAGTGTTTATCGGCCCATGACAGAAAAGGAGCGCAACGCCATGCAAGGAATGATAGAAAATATTTATTCGAAATTTATACATAATGTTTCTGTGAGTCGTTCGTTGCCTGCACAAACAGTAGATAGCGTAGGGCAAGGACGTGTATGGTGCGGCATCGATGCCGTACGCTTGGGCTTAGCCGACCGTCTTGGCGGCTTGGAAGAAGCTATTGATGCAGCGGCTAAATTGGCGAATTTGGAAAACTTCCGTACGGTGGAATATCCGTCGCTTCAATCGCCATTCGAGCAATTAATGCAAACGTTCAAAGGAGGTTCTGCCAAAGCACAACTTCCGGCAATCGTGGAAGATGCTCAAAAAATGGTAAAGGAGTTGACACAATCACGCATTTTGGCGCGCATGCCTTACGATATACAATTATATTAATAAATTGCATATAATTAATTGAGAGCTTGACAAATGAAAAGTTTGTCGAGCTCTTTTTTTTAACGAAAATTTAAACTATTTTTTACCGAGTTTTAGAAAAAGTTAAAAACAATTTGTATATTTGTAGTTGATAGTACTAACCAAAATAGATTATGATGAAAAAGTTTAAAATTTTATTGATGATGGCGTTTTTTGCGCTTGCTTTATCAGGTCGGTCTTATGCGCAAGAAGACGTAGATATTAACGAGGCAATTCGTTTGTATAACGATGCGGTAACAGCTCTTAACGACAAAAATTTTACAACAGCATTAGATAATGCCCAAAAAGCCCTGAAAATAGCTACGGCATCCGAGGCTGAAGAAGCCGTTGCTACAAAGCAAAATATTGAAAATTTGATACCCAAAATATACTACGGGGAAGGGCGCCAGTTGGCTACGGATAAGAAATACGATGAGGCGTTAGTCGTTTTACAAAAAGCGGTTGATGCGGCTACGAAATATAACGATACAGAAGTGAAAGATGCCGCCGAAGGGCTAATTCCGCAGTTATTATTAGTAAATGCGAACACGTTGCTTTCTTCTCAAAAATTTGCAGAAGCAGTGGCGGCGTATGAAAAGGTAATTGCCGTAATACCCGATGAAGCAAATGCCTATCTTGGTTTGGGGCAAGCTCAAATACGCTTGAACAGTGAAGACGCAGCGGTGGCTACCCTTGAAAAAGCTTCTCAATTGGGTGCTAAAGATGCTTCGAAGCTGTTGACGAATATCTTTTTGAAGAAAGCTGTTGCCGGTCAAGCTTCCAAAAAATGGAATGATGTTTATACCAATGCCGAAAAAGCATTGAGCTATGATGAGGATAATGTGAATGGGAATAAATTGTTGGGCGCCGCTGCTATTCAACTGAAGAAATGGGATACCGCCATCACTGTTTATGAAAAATTATTGCCGACGGAAAAAAATCCCGATAACACGATCTATAGCTTGGCGATGGCCTATGATGCAAAAGGAAACAAAGCAAAAGCTTGCGAGAATTTTAAAAAATTAGTCACCAGTTCGAATGCTCAAATAAAAGCATATGCGGAAGCTAAGGTAAAAGAATTGTGTAATTAATGTTCATAACAAATAATGTAGCAATAGGCAGTATTCTTTTACTGCCTATTGTTTTTTAAATAGACATGCTGAATCATAAGATAGAACTTTTGGCTCCTGCCCGTAATTTTGATGGAGGGAAGGCAGCCATCGACAGTGGCGCTGATGCGGTGTACGTGGCAGCTACCCGTTTCGGTGCGCGCGAGGCTGCCGGCAATTCACCGGAAGAGGTGGAACGATTAGTACGCTATGCGCATAAGTTCTATGCAAAGACTTATCTCACGCTCAACACCATTCTCTACGAAAATGAATTGGAGGACGCTCGCCGGTTAGCCGTAGCCGCTTATGAAATGGGCTGTGATGCCCTGATTGTGCAGGACATGGCGCTATTGGAAATGGACTTGCCGCCGATTCCTTTGTTTGCCTCCACGCAATGCCATAACGATACGCCGGAAAAAGTAAAATTTTTGGAAGATGTTGGTTTTCGGAGAGTGATTCTGGCGCGGGAACTTTCGCTTTCACAAATTGCAGCGATTCGCCAATACACTGCTGTCGATTTGGAGTCGTTTGTACACGGCGCATTGTGCGTATGCTACAGCGGACAGTGCTATTTAAGCGAAGCCTTGGCGTTGCGTAGCGCTAACCGTGGAGCCTGTGCGCAGCCTTGCCGTGCACGTTATGACCTGTTGGACGCTAATGGGAAAGTGATAGTGCGTAATAAGCACTTACTCTCGCTACGCGATTTGAACCTAACGGATTATTTACAACAATTGTTGCAGGCGGGCATTACCTCATTCAAGATAGAAGGGCGGCTAAAGAATGAATCGTATATTAAAAATGTGGTAGCGCATTACCGGCAGAGTTTGGACCGTCTTTTAAATGTAAAAACGGCGGAAGCGGCATTTTTCCCTGATCCGGAACGCTCGTTTTCACGAGGGTTTACAAGCTATTTTATCGAAGGGCGAAAAGAAAAAACAGGCTCCTTAGATACCGCCAAAGCGAAAGGGAAATACGTGGGTGAAATAACCAGCCGTACCGCACAATGGTTTACTTACAAGGGAAAAGAAGCGCTGCATGCCGGCGACGGGATTTGCTTTTTCGATACGAAAGGTGAATTGCAAGGCACGAATGTGAACAAAGTAGAAGGAGCAAAAGTGTGGGTGCAGCATGGAGAAATTTTGCAACACGGGATGAAAATTTACCGTAATTACGATTATCGATTTGAAAAACAACTGGAGCATACCACTAATGCCCGATTGATTAATGCTTCGTTGAAGGTGCGGATAGCTGAAAAAGATATAATAATCACGGCAAAAGACGAACACGGGGTAGAAGCAACGCTGCAATGGCCGCAAACAGGCGATTTGGCAGCCAATCCGGAGAAAGCATTGCAAAATATCCGGGCACAGTTGGAAAAAACCGGAAACACCGCGTTTTCCTTTACGGTTCAAGATATAACTTGTAATCCTGTGTACTTTTACCCTTTAGGAACTATCAACACGTGGCGGCGGGAGTTGATAACGCTGCTCGAAACGGAACGCGAAAAGCAACGTCCGCGTGAAAAAGCACTGATGGTACCGAACGATACGCCGTATATGGAAACATCGTTGGATTACCGCGCAAACGTAGCCAACTCGTTAGCCGAAAAATTCTATCGCCGGCATGGCGTCCGGCAAATAGCTCCGGCCTATGAAGTGCAAAAACCGGCAAATGCGACATTAATGCGTACGAAGCATTGCATTAAATTCGAGTTAGATTGTTGTCCGAAAAAAGGAGATAAAAAAGCGCTGCAGGAGCCGCTTTATCTATACAATAACGGACAGCAACTACGTTTGGAGTTCGATTGTAAAAACTGCGAAATGCACATTCTATCTTGAAATTCTTGTTGAATTAACAAAAATAGACGTACATTTGTAATGTTGTTTCAAGCGCGAGCAGAGAATTTAAGTCATCTATTTAAAAAAGTTATATGGCCATTAATTGTTTTATGCTGTTCATACAGCAAGCCGGAGTGGTAAGCGAAGCTACCGTACAAATTGCCAAAGAAGAAAATTTTCTAAGTATTTTGATGAAAGGAGGTTGGATTTTAGCTCCTCTTTTCTTTTTGTCGCTTGTTGCCATTTATGTAATTTGCGATCGTTGGGTAAAAATCAGCCGGGCGGGGAAACGCACCGGCAATTGGATTCCGCAAGTTGCCGGTTTCATACAGGATGGAAAATTCGACAAAGTGATTAATTTTTGCGAAAAAAATAATACGCCCTCGGCGAAAGTGATTGCAGCCGGATTGAGAGTAATTGACGATAAACCGGAAGACATACAGGAATCGATGCAGGTAGAAGCCCGCCAGCAAATAGCGTTCCTGGAAAATCAAATGAATTATCTTGGGATTATCTCCTCCATAGCACCGATGTTGGGTTTTCTCGGGACAATTTTCGGCGTTATCAAGATATTCTACAATATTGCCCTCACCAATAATCTGGAAATAGCGACCATCTCCGATGGTTTATATCAAAAAATGATCTGCTCGGGAGTCGGCCTTGCCGTGGGAATTATTGCCTATTCGGGCTACTATCTGCTCAATGGCGGAATTGACAAAATCGTGAACCGGACAGATAGGGATGCGAACGAAATATTGCGAGCCATCAAGGTTTACAAGTCGAGAAGAGGAACGCTGTAAATCACCGGGAAAATGAAGATAGAACGCTCTCGTAAAAAAAGCGCCGAAGTATTTACGGCATCGTTGAACGACATTATGTTTTTTCTCTTGTTGTTCTTCCTTATCATATCCACTTTCGTTACGCCGACCTCTATCCGGGTACTTTTGCCCAGTGCAAAGCATGCCGAGAATGTAGTGGAAAAAAAGAATATTCAATTGGCTGTTACAAAAGACCTCCATTATTTTATTGAAGAACGCCCGGTGCGTTTCGAACAAATAGAGCCCGAGCTGAGCCGCCTGATGGCCGCCAACAAAGGCAAAGAACTGAGTGTGACGCTGCAGGCCGATAAAACAATAGACCTGCAACATGTGGTCGATTTAATCGATATCGGGAATAAACTGAATATAAAAATGGTGTTGTTTACGAAGAAAGATAAATAACACCAATACGTTCAGTGGACAGTTTGTACTAATAAACGCCGTCATTGTGAGGAAAATTCCTTAATAAAATGACGGCGTTTTTCCTTTGTACCATTTACAGATTCTTTGCTCAAAATGACAAACCCAACGGTGTTTTCCCATTCATCGTTCATAACTCATCGCTCATCGTTTACGAAAGTTTCGCTATCTTTGTCCTATGCAATTCAAACAAGTCATAGGACAACACGCGCTGAAGGAAAAACTGCTGCAATCGGTGCAGGAAGGCCGTATCAGTCATGCACAGCTTTTTTTTGGAGGCGAAGGGTGCGGTAAACTGGCAATGGCGTTGGCCTATGCACAATATGTTTGTTGCACGCAACGCCTTTCCGGCGACTCCTGCGGCGTGTGCCCTTCCTGCAAAAAAATCCAGAAACTTATCCATCCCGATGTGCATTTTGCGGTGCCGGTAAATACGACCAAAGAGGTTACCAGCGACAAGAAACCGATTACCGACCATTTTCTGAACCAATGGCGCGAGGCGTTGCTCGCTAATCCGTATATTACGGAACAGCAGTGGTACGAAGCGCTGGGGATAGAAAATAAACAAGGCAACATCAGCGTGCAGGAAGCATCGCGCATTATCGAGAAACTGAATTTCAAGCCCTACGAATCGGAATACAAAGTAATGATTATTTGGTTGCCCGAGCGTATGAATGCGTCGGCAGCCAACCGGTTGCTGAAATTAATAGAAGAACCGCCGTCCAATACCTTGTTTTTGTTGGTAAGCGAAACGCCCGAACGGGTGATTAACACCATTCGCTCGCGTGCCATGCCGGTGCGTGTGCCGCCTATCGAAGAGCAAGCGTTGGCAGCAGCCTTGAAAGAGCGCAACGAGTTGACGGATGCCTTGGCGGGGAAAATTGCCCGGCTTTCCAACGGCAGTTACAGCGAAGCGCTGCGGCTTATCGATAGCGAAAACGAACAGAACGATTACTTCGACTGGTTTTGCCGCTTGATGCGCACCGCCTTTGTGGCCGACGGTTTGGCGTTGATGAATTGGGCCGAAGAAATAGCCGCTATCGGGCGCGAGCAACAGAAAAACTTTTTGGTATATGCCGAACGCTTGATCCGCGAATCGTTTATGCTGAACCGCAACGCCAACGATGTGGTATATTTGCTGGGAGAAGAAGAGTCCTTTGCTACAAAATTTTCGCCGTATGTACATGAAAAAAATGCCGGCGAAATTCACCGGCATTTAAACTTAGCATTAGCACATATCGGACA
>JAVBOD010000015.1:0-9115 GCA_031551045.1 Bacteroidales bacterium | reverse complement strand
TTCCCATTAAGGTTCGGATAATGCCTGTTCATTTTTGAACTTATGATGGGGCTTTTCAAAAAGCATTTTTAACCACATAGTATCAAGAAGAAGATCTTTTATTTTATAGTCTTAGTTTTTCTTAGTTGAAGCCCTTTGAGTCCCTTTGTTGTAAAAGTTTTTGACTTTTTGAACAGCCTCTAATGAAATGTAAACACGTGCTTGTTTTGAAATACTTGCAGATGGGTAAAAGAAATTTTGTAACTTCTTCCGGAATATATACCTTTGTATCAAAATAATCTTCGGGGCAGGGTGCAATTCCCGACCGGTGGTCAAAGTCCACGACTCATGCCAAAACGCATGACTGAAGCTGTGAAATTCAGCTACCGACGGTACAGTCCGGATGGAAGAAGAAAAGCAGGCATTTGTGTGCGGTGCGGGTGTTGTATATGCTCGCCGGATACAAATTAATGGAATTGATTTTTCTTTTATCATATAACGAACTCCGAAGTGCATTCGGAGTTTTTTATTTTGAGATATATGAAGAAGAGAATTATTTTTAGTTTGTTTTTTGGATGCGCCGCATCCTTGTTGGCACAACAGCGCGACACGTCGGAAACCAAACCTCCCGTGCAGTTGAATGAAATTATTATTTCGGCATCGCAAGTGCGCGATGACGCGCCGGTAACGTTAACCACCTTGCGAAGGAAAGAAATCAGCGACTATTTGAGCACAAAAACGTATCCCGAAATTATGCGGAACATCGGTGGCGTGTATGCTACGCCGGAATCGGGCAGCTATGGCGATGCAAAAGTGAATATCCGCGGATTCAAACAGGAAAACGTGACGGTGCTGCTGAACGGTGTGCCGCTTTCGGGTTTCCGCAGCGGGTCCATGTTCTGGAACAACTGGCTCGGACTGACGGATGCCACCTATCGCGTGCAGGTGCAGAAAGGAATCGGCAGCTCTATGTTGGCGGCCAATTCGGTGGGTGGAACGATTAATATTATTACCAATCCCACCGCCCCCAATGCCGCCGGCGAAGCATTGTTTACGGCTACGGATTACGGACAGTTTAAACTGGGCGTTTCGCTTTCGTCGGGTATGCTGAAAAACGGCTGGGGCATGAGTTTTGTGGGTTCGCACACGTGGGGCAACGGCTATGTCGATGCAACGGATGTGAAGTCCTGGGCCTATTTCCTGAATGTGAGCAAAACAATTAATAAACGTCATTCGCTCTTATTCACCTTACTCGGTTCGCCGGAAAAACACGGGCAACGCTCGCAAAAACTGTCGGCGGACGAAGTGGATAAACACGGCTTGAAATATAATAAAAACTGGGGTTACTATAAGGACGAAGTGAATAATGTAAGCGGGAATTTCTATCACAAACCATACATGGCGTTGAATCACTTTTTCAATATTTCCGATCGTGCTTTCTGGTCGAATACCGTGTATTTTTCAATAGGAAACGGTGGTGGAAAGTGGACGGAAAGCACCGGCAAAAAAATCACTTCGTACATCAATGCCGACGGGCAAATCGATTGGGATACCGTGGTGGCCGACAACGTGAATGACGCCGACTCGGTGCGCTTGCCCGACGGTTCGTATGCCGCCGGCTATTCTAAAAATATTCAGTCTGATTATTTGGCCGGCCACACTACCGCTGGCTTTAAATCGAGTTTGGATTGGCAGTTCGATAACCACTGGAAACTGTCGGCAGGATTGTATTATCAGTATTTTTACTCGTGGCAGGAAGAGCGCATTACCGATTTGCTCGGCGGGCGATTCTGGTATGAAGATTATGAAAACAACTCCTTGGCCGGCCTTGCCGGGCGCAATCCGGTAAAAGAAGTGGGCGACTATATCCGCTTGAATAACGGCGACCGCGACAATCTTTTTTCGACTTACGCACAAGTTGATTATGCAGGGGAGAAATTTTCCGCTTTTGTGGGCGGTATGTTGATGTTCAACAACTATCAACATTGGGATAAGTATAATTATATTGATAATCCGTATAGCGACCGCGTGTGGGCTGTGGGCGGCAATATCAAAGCAGGCGGCAGTTTCAAGCTAAGCAGGCGGCAACAAGTGTATGCCAATGCCGCCTATTACTCGCGCACACCTTACGACAATGTGTATTTTGCTTCGGGCACGAACGAAATCACCAGCGATGTGAACAACGAAAAGAATTACATGGCCGAAGCGGGCTATAAATTTTCGGGTAAGTCGGCACAGTTGAATGTGAATGCTTATTACACGTATTGGAAAAACAAATCGTTGCTTTCCGACCCTTACAAACCGTTGGAAGATGAGCAAGTGCGCTACATGATTAACGGTTTGGATGCGCAGCATGTGGGCGTGGAGTTGAATTACGACCAGCGTATCGCGCGCTGGCTGAACGTTACGGCTTTTGCCTCGCTGGGAAATTGGGAATGGAAAAACGATGTGAACGCCACTATTTACGACCCTTACACCGGCTTGCCGGTAGATACCTTGCGCGTGTTTGCCGACGGTTTGTTGGTGGGCGATGCGCCGCAAACACAAGTGGGTTTGGTGGCAACGGCGCGCGTGGCTAATGCCTTGGTAGTACGCGCCGAATGCCGCTACAACGACCGAATGTATGCTAACTTCGATCCTGCCCGGCGCACGAATGCGGCCGACCGTAGCCAGTCGTACCGCATCCCCTCGTCGTTTGTCACGGATTTTCATATCGATTATTCGTTTCATCTGTTCGGCGCTTATGCCAATTTATTTTTTGCCTGTAATAATGTGTTCAATGCAACATACATCGAACGTGGCGACGATGGCGTTACGCATGACTTAGCTTCGTTCCGCGGTTTCTGGGGCGTGGGAAGGAGCGTGCAGGTAGGAGTGAGGGTGAAATTGTAAGTGTTCTTTCAAAAGAACAAAATGTATCTGAGAACGTTCTTTATAAAGAACGTTTTCAATAAATCAATCCAAATAACCATAATGGAATTTTATTGCCGAAGCCGGTTTCTATATCATCGGCAGCCACAAAACTGTTTTTGATATTTTTGATTTGATTGAATCCTTTGCTGGCACCGCCTATCTCGAAGAGATATTTATTATCCACCATGAAATCGCCCGATACGGCGGTGGTTAATTTGTGGCTTACGCTTAACTGATTGGCAAAAAAAGTTTCGCGCACGTTGCCAGTCTCCACAGTGGAAGAATTCAACGCATATAAAAGATTGGTATTGTCAAGGTAAATTTTTTCCGGCTTGCTCAGCAGGCTCATGCTTTTTTGTGGCGCCAGCAGCGAACGTATTAAACAGGCTTTTTGCAGATAGTTGATATACTTCAACGTGTAAGCCCTGTTCGTTTCTATTTCGTTGCACAATGTGGCAATGTTCGGAGTAAACGGTACTAATGAAGAAATAATCATCAACAATTTTTTTATTTTCAAAATGCTGTTATATTCAACGCGCTCCACTGCCGGAAGGTCGTTTTCTATAATGATGTTGACCACATTTTGCAATCGTATCGGATAGTCTTTAATATCCTCTTTGTAGAACGGATAGTAGCCATGTTTAAGATATTTTTGAAATTCCGGAAGCACTTTGATTTTCTTTGTAATCTTCCCGGCGATACTTTGATGGTCGGACAATATTTCATTTAGTGAGAGCGGCTGTATATTCAGTTTTTTTTCGAATGCTAAAAACTCCCGAAACGAAAGCCCTTCGAGGCTGTAGTTAATAGCCCTACGCGACAAATCGGCATTCGACTTGTGAATTTCCAGAATAGAAGAGCCGGTAAACACAATATGTAGTTTCGGGTAGCTATCGTATAGATTCTTTACTTCCACCGCCCAGCTCGGATAGCGGTGCACCTCGTCAATAAATAAGTGTGTGCCACCATAGGCATAAAAATAATCAGCCAATTCGGATAGCGAATTTTTAGCAAACCACATATTGTCTAAGCTCACGTAAAGTGCTTTCTTTTCGTTCGGAAAATTTGCTTTGATATGCTGCAGCAGCAAGGTTGTTTTTCCTGCCCCGCGTGCACCGGTAATGGCGATAAGCCGGTTTTTCCAGTTTATTTTTTTGTGCAGGTACCGCAGGTGCTTCATTTCTATGTTTTGAAGCAAGCGTTCGTAGTGCCGGAAAAGCGTATTCATATTATTTGTAATTTTCCACAAAGATAAAACGTTCTTTCAAAAGAACAAAATGTATTTGAAAACGTTCTTTATAAAGAATGAAACGATTATACCAAAAGACAGTTATAAAACAAACAAGCAACCCCGAAGAGAGGTTGCTTGTTTGTTGTGTATGTAGAATTAATAGATTAAAATATATATTTAATTCCGAATACCGCTTGCCAGCGGGAATCACTTCCGGTAAAGTCTTGAAATGTTTCCGGCAACTCTGTACGCATTCTATATTGTAATGTGTAATTATTTGCTGCAGTGGGGGTCGTTGCCGTTAAGAATTGATATTGTGGACTCGTTAGACCACCTAAAACAGTGGTTTGTTGAACGCCCCAATTCCTGTTCAATAGGTTCAAGAAATTAGCAATATCAAGGCTAAAGCGAATTGTATGTGAACGGTCGTTACGTTGGAAAAATTTAATATCATGATAAAGGCTCAAATCTAATTGATTTGCCCAAGGAACCACAGCACCATTACGTTCGGCATATTGGCCACGATGTTTGCTGAGATAAGGGTCTTGGGAAATAAACTTATCCATTGCTTCCCATGCTTCTTGCTGAGAGTTAAACCCGGTAGCTAGCAAATGATCTTTTGCTTCATCAAAATTTTTCGGAATATAAATCAAGTCATTTGCCGAAGAACCGTCGCCATTTGCATCTCCGGAATAGCAATAAGAATAACGGAAAGGGTTATATCCTTGATAAATAACGCCAATGTTTGTTGCCGCATTCTTGCTCCAGTTCGCTGTGTAGAAAGCTGAGGCTAAAAGACGGCCGTTTACAGAACCAGCATTGTATCCCACTTCTTGTGCATTGGGGTCAATTGCTTGACGATATTGCCAAGCAGAGAATGCGGTGGACGAAGAACCATCTGTCAAACCTTTTGATATACCCATGGTATAAGAAGCGTTCAGGTATAGTCCTTTAAATAAACCTTCATTAAATGTTTTTTGAAGTTGTGCTGTCCCGAAGAATGCATAGCCTTTACTTCCATTACGTAAAAGAATAACATTGTTTGCCGCTCCCTGATTGCCGGGTTGGTCGCTCATCCAATTGCCGGAACCTCGCTTATAAAAGGGACGGGTTGCACCATCTCCACCATCTTTTACAAAAAATTCAGTTAGTTGAATGCCAATATTATCGTGATAAATAGCATTTAAATCTTTTGAATATAAGAATTCAAGAGTTGCTACCCATCCGTTTAAAAATTTATAGTCAATGGCTAAATCACTTTTCCAAACATTGGGATATTTAAAGTCAGAATCCGTTGCATTAATATCGGCACGCGTAGCCGCTCCTGCAGCCGGTTTATAAGTATTGAGATTACCTGTAAATCCAAGGCTATCTTTTCTAACACCAGAAATATCAATATCTCCAAACAGTACGCCGTTATTACCGGCTTGATTGCTCAACCATACATAGGGAGGCGTTCCGGCAAATAAACCTGTGCCGCCACGTATTTGCAGTGACCCGTCTTCCAATGGTTTATAGTTGAAGCCTAAGCGGGGTGAGAACATCGGTTTGGCGTTAGGATATTTAGATACATCAACTTTAATGCCATCACGATAGGTTTCTGCGGCCACTCTCGGATTCTCGGGAAGATCTGTGGTAAAGATAGGAATATCTACACGCAAACCGGCAGTCACATTCAATTGGTCATTTATCTTCCACTTGTCTTGTACATAAAATCCCAATTGCAGAACATTTACTTTCGCATAAGGAAAATCGTCTGTCAGTGAATATTTTTGCCGATAAGAACTATTCCCGGTTCCTGCATTATTTGGTACTCCATTAACTGCGGAATCAAAACCATAGTCTGTTGGGGAAAAATTACGAATATTAAATCCAGTCATACTGCCCCCGTTAGCCGCCAAATAATCTTTAGTGGCGAGTACATTAAACTTGAAATCATTTAGAGAATTGAAGACCCATGCACCCGGATAATTTTGCGCAAAACCATTGACAAAGGAACGGTAATCGCTTTGTGTTCCGATAGTAATCTGGTGTTTATCTAAATTAATAATAAAGTTGTCTTGGATTTGCCAAATATCTGTATCCAATTTGTTATTGTAAGAGTTGGCTTCTGTTCCGAATGTAGTGTATGCTTGGAGAGGAGAGCCGCCATCCAAGATATCAACTTGCGGGAAAAATCCGCCGTCCATATCACGGTAATCGCGAAGCCTTGAGTAGCCAACCTTGAAGTAATTAGTCATTCTATCGTTAATAATAGTGTTCAAATCGGCCATTATGATATTGAAGTTATTATTGGAACGATAAAAAGCAGAAGTGAAAGGAATAGCATACTCGTTAGGGCCGCGTCCGTTTAGCGGAGCTCCGGAAGTAGATGGGTTATTAGTTGCAAATGATTTCAAATAGTAATACTTTACACTCAATACATTGTTAGAATTGATGTTCCAATCGATACGGGCGGTAAGCCTGTCTGCTTCGGTATTACGTGCCGCCAAGTCGAATTGGCCGGGGCTATAGTTGAATTGTTGGTTTAAGAAATTAGACAAATCTTGTAATACAGCAGGAGTAGGTTTCGAGTTTGCCGTGGTGTAATTAATAGGAAGTTCCTGTCGATCAAGTTCTCCATTTAGGTAGAAAAACAATTTATTTTTAATGATCGGACCCGAAAAAGCTACTCCGTATTGATGATTTGAGAAATCGGAAACCGGTACAATTTGGTCTTTTACCGTGTATCCTGTTAAATCAGGGCTCTTAATATACATATATGCAGAGGCGTGAAACTCGTTACTCCCCGATTTGGTTACCGAGTTGATACCGGCGCCGGTAAAACCTCCGTTACGTACGTCGTAAGGGGCTATCATAACTTGTACTTGCTCCAGCGCTTCTAAAGATATAGGCTCTATTCCGGAAGCGCCCAATGACGAACTTAAACCGAATGAGTTATTAAATGAAGCTCCATCGACCGTTACGTTATTGTATCGATAAGATACCCCGGCAAAGTTATTACCACTACTCATTGGTGTCAACTTGGTAAAATCGCTTAGAGAACGGTTGAATGTAGGAAGTTTATTCATTTTTTCACGATTAATAACTTCTTGAGCTCCAGTACGATTAGCTGAAATGACCGGATTTTGTTCGCCTATTACAACGACTTCTTCTAGTGTTTGCACATTTTCAACTAAAGTCGCATTTAACGTCAATTCTTGTCCTAATGCCAATGAAATATCCGAAAAAGTTTTTGTGTGATAGCCTAAAAACGAAAACTCGACGGAGTATGGCCCTCCAATACGCATGTTTAGCAAAGTATAAGTACCGTCGGTACGGGTTGTCCCAAAATAAACGGTTCCTGTTGGTTGGTGTGTTGCTTTGATCGTTACTCCGACCAGAGATTCTCTCTCGTCAACCACACGTCCACTCATTGAGGATGTCGTCACCTGTGCCGTTGCCATAGTAGAAATGGCCAGCACCATTGCTGTTAAAGCAAATAGTTTTTTCAATAGTTTCATAGAATTTATTTGTTTTTATAGATTTTGTGCAAAAGTACCCTGATTACATAATTACAAATTTAAGAAATCATTAAAAAATAGTGAAATGTGGTGTGGGGGGAAATACTTAATCAATTGATAATTAGGTAAGCTATTTATTAACTATTTATGAACATTTGTTTTGTCGAAAACTTTTGTATCTTTGTATCCTCAATTGTGGACAAATTTGACTGCTTGCAACCACAGAAAAAAATGCTAAAAAGTGCGGTGCGTGAAGTGCCGACGACTTTTCAAAAAACATTTTCCAATCAGTCAAGTTTATCACAAAAAGTGCTTGATTTTTGATCCTTGATTTTAGATCTTGGAATAAAATAAATTACGTGAAAAAATATGAGTTACAAGGATTTGGAAATGTGAAAATTGGCACACGAGTTGACAGTGGAGGTTCATTTTATGATATTGAACGAGCTTTCGAAATTCGAATGCATCATATGCATAATTCTAATACTCAAATATCCAATATAGATTGCTTCGCTATAGCTCGCAATGACGGACACCAATATTAAATATCAACATAAAATACAATGAAAAACTATCTCTTTACCTCAGAATCGGTGTCGGAAGGGCACCCCGACAAAGTAGCGGATCAAATTTCCGACGCTATTTTAGATGAATTTTTGCGGCAAGACCCCGACTCGAAAGTGGCTTGCGAAACCTTTGTAACCACCGGGCTTACCGTGGTGGGCGGCGAAGTGCGCACCAACGGCTATGTCGATGTGCAGGACGTGGCGCGCCGTGTGATTAACCGTATCGGCTACAACCGCGCCGAGTATAAATTCGATGGCGATTCGTGCGGCGTACTGTCGGCCATTCACGAGCAATCGCCCGATATCCGGCAAGGCGTAGTCCGCAAAAAAGCGGAAGAACAAGGCGCCGGCGACCAAGGCATGATGTTCGGCTATGCGACCAACGAAACCGACGACTACATGCCGGTAACGCTGATTTTGTCGCAAATCGCGCTGCACGAATTGGCGGTAATTCGCCGCGAAGGCAAAAAAATGAAATACCTGCGCCCCGATTCCAAATCGCAATTCACGGTGGAATACGACTCAACGAACCGTCCGGTGCGCGTACACACCATTGTGATTTCGACACAGCACGACGACTTCGATACGGAAGCCAATATGCAAAAACAAATCAAAAAAGATGTACAGGAAATCCTCTTGCCGCGCATGCTGAAACGCTTGCCGAAACGCTTGCACAATTTGTTCGACGGGAAATATATTTTGCATGTGAATCCTACCGGAAAATTTGTTATCGGCGGGCCGCATGGCGACACCGGTTTGACCGGCCGTAAAATTATTGTGGATACGTATGGCGGAAAAGGTGCACACGGCGGAGGCGCTTTCTCCGGAAAAGATTCGAGCAAGGTGGATCGTTCGGCCGCTTATGCCGCACGCCATATTGCGAAAAATTTGGTGGCTGCCGGCGTGGCCGGTGAAATATTGGT
>JAVBOD010000042.1:0-22816 GCA_031551045.1 Bacteroidales bacterium | reverse complement strand
TTTTCGAACAGCTTCTTTTTTACTTAAAACTCCTTAATACGTATATTCCTGAACCACACCACGGAGCCGTGTCCGAGAAATCCGATATGGCCTTTTTCGTTTTTCAGACCGGGATGGTCGCGCTTATCCATCGTACCATTCTTTATGGCGTCGCTAATATTTCCATTCACAATAGTGGAGCCATTTAAAATGACGATGATTTGGTTATCCCGTACGATAATTTCTTCTTGATTCCACTCTCCGACAGGCTTCAAGTAGCCACGCTTTGCCGGAATTACGCCATATACGGAACCATGGTATTGATAGGGTTCCAAGTTACGATACACGGGAGCGCCGTCATCTAAAACTTGAATTTCCATTCCCACATAAGCGGCATCTCCCTCTAACGGAGCACGGATACCTACACCATTATTCGCACCGGGTGTTAACATAAATTCAAATCGGAAATTAAAATTCCGGTACTCTTTCTTCGTATATAAATTCCCGCCGCTACCACCATGTTCCGGACGTATCACCATACATCCGTTTTCCGTCACATAATCTTGCGTATTACCCATCCATTGATACATATTGGTCCCGTCGAATAAAATTTGAAATCCGGCGGCAGCCTCATCAGCAGGCAATGTAAAAGGTTCTACGCGGGGAATCTCGCGCATGTAAATATCACGGTAAGCCACCTTTCCACGAGCATACAGTTCGATTTGTTCCAGCGGGAAAATCGGCAGCGAACCATCCCATGCGTTTTCCATAATTACATTATCGGCCACCAATGCTCCGTTAAGATAAACAGTCACCCTGTCGCCCAGCATTTTTATATAGAACGTATTCCATTCTCCCAATGTATTATCGGCCACTTTCAAAGGTGCGGCATAACATGTTTCATTATTGCACAAGCCGCCGGAACCCGCTTTTTCTTTTGCATTTTGAGCATCCATATGCCCAATTTGTACACGGGGCGTTCCACGCAAGCAAACGCCGGCATTAGCGTTTTTACTATCAGGATACAGCATCCAGTCGATATACATTTCAAAATCGCCATATTGCTTTGCAGAACAGAGATTGCTTCCATTGCCATTGAATAAAAGCGCTCCGTCTTTGACACTCCACACTTTCCGCATGATATCGTCCGCTTTTGCTTGTTCTGCGGATAATTTTACGGCATCCATTGTTTTACGGGTAAGCGGAGTGCCCACTAAGCCTTTCCATCCCGACAAATCCTTGCCATTAAATAACGACACGAAGCCTCCGGTTTGAGGCAACTCTCCGATATGTTTTTCAAGAGCCGCTTTCTTATATTCGCTATCAGGCCCGCTAAGGATAGCGTACGCTTTCCGTAATAGCGTATTTATGTCAGCGCCATAGAAGCCGGGATTTGCCAACGCAATATTTGCCACAGCCCATGCCGCATCATTATCAAGCGCCGGGTCGTCCAAATATTTTCCTGCGGCTATAAGCGCCATAAATGTTTCATTATCTCCCAATGATTTCAGCACAGTACGTTTCTGTTCGGTACTTTTTGCCAGCTCCATCGCTTTTCGGAGCAATACTACTTTTTCAGCCGCCGGATAATTTGTATTGTTCACCTGTTCGATATAAGCGGCATAGGCTCTTTCGAAATACTCCGGAGCAGCATTCTTTTTACAAATATCTATCAAGGCTTCAGCAGCTACAAAGCCGTTCCACCGCGTGAGCGCCGTAAATGCAGCCTCCTTCGCTTTGCCGCTTTTATCGGCAAACGCCTTGTAAACGGTGTCTAAAGCTTGTTTACTCCCAATTTCAGCAAGAATGCCATAATAAAGTAATTGCTTTTCGGGAGCAATTTTATTGATATGCTGAAGGATGGTTTGAGTTTGCACATCGGTTGTTTTAGACTTTAAGGAAGTGAGGACAGATGCTTGCAATGCCGGCACATAGGGTTGTCCTGTTTCTTCCAAATATTGACACAATACATCCGAGTCTTTCTCCGTTGCAATATTTTGTAGTGCATTAACAGCGGCCTCTTTTACATCAGGTTGTTCTGATTTTACTAATTTAAAAATAGTTTCGGTATAGGATGTCAAGTGCCTTGCGCCGGCTATTTCTATAATAGCAGCCATTCCCTGGGCTGATGCGGTAGAACAAACATTTTGCAAAGCCGGTTCAATATCGCTTTTAGTTGTCAACAGCGCTTGTTTAGCGGCCTGGATATCGTCTTTTTTATTCGACACAAAAAAGCCGGCCAATCTCGTCATGGCCGCATCCCCTCCAATTCTTCCCAATGCAGCAATAGCGTTTAACCGGGCAGGCGGGACAAGGCTATCAATAAGTACGATAAGAGGAGCCACCACTTCTTTAGCATCACGGTCGCCCAAATAATCAATAATTTCAGATTGAACCGGAGCTGACACTGTTGTTACCTGCTCTAATAATTGATTATAAATCGCAGGAGCGGCAAACGCATCGGTAAATGAAAGGGCGGCATTGCGAACAACCGGATTAGGTTCTTTAAGAGTTTGAATAATGAGCGGCATGGCCCGTGAACCTTGAATGGCAACAAGCAGTTCGAGCAACGACACTTTAGTGTTTGACAACTGTTCCGTAGTACATTTATGATACAAAGCCAACACATCCTTTTCCATACCGGCTGCCGCCGCCGGGTCTATAGCAATACGCTTCATCAGTTGAATATATGCTTCGGTTGCGCCTGTTTTTTCCGGCAAATAAGCATTTTTAGAAGCCTCGTTGGCCAACACTTTCAATGATGCTTTGCTGCCTATTTCAGCCAACGTTTTTAATGCAACTTTTTTTAATTGTTGATCACTCGTTGTGGTTACTATTTTTAAAACATCTTTTTCGGCAACAGTTGCTTCCGCGTCTCCAATAGCTTGAACCACCGATAGCAAACATTTATCTTGCGACACCGATAAAGCTTCGTAGAGCGCTTGCCGGGCCGGATCGGTTTTAATAGCAGCCAATGCCTGCGCCGCAGGAACGCACGATGACTCGTTACGGAGCATATTACGGAGCATCGGCACCGCTTCATCTTTTCCTACAATTTGCAATTGCTGTATAAAAAAAGTCCTCACCTGCATGTTGCTCATTTGAGGAATGGCTTTGACATATGCTATGGCACATTGCCGGCGTATGTTTTCATCGCCAAGCCCCATGACATAATAGGAAAGCCCATTGATAGCATATTCCATAATAGAATTATTCCCGGAAATATTTTCGTTCATCATACGCGCCATCATGATAATACCATCTTCTCCGGTGCTTGCTATGTCTTTCATCAATGCATTGTAAGTTTCGCTATTCTGCGCAGGCATCATAGCCAATGCATCGGCCAGTTTGGTTCTTGCAGTCCGCTGGGCATCGGTTTGGGCAAAACAGCTTACAGATGCTAATACCAAACTAAAAAATAAGGATATTATACAGTGCTTTTTCATACTCATGATTTTTTTAGTATTACAACTACAGGGCCCATGGCGCCCGCATCGGTTGGTCTATTAAACGGTTGGCGGCATCATCGTTGATAAATTCCAGTTTCACCGGATCGAAATTCAACGTACAATTCAAGCGGAGCGCCACAACTCCCATGTTGACAATCGTCGCCGAGCGAAAACCATTACTTTCGTTCAAAGCAAATTGCCGGCGTGTTTTTACCGATTCTATAAAATTCGTCATTTGAGGTTGAGGATCGGGAAAAGCAGCGAGCTTCCATGCTAAATCGGGAATATCCGAACGAAATCCCGGATATAATTTCCCTTTGGGGCCTTCGATATAAGCGGCTTTTTCAAGAGATCCGTCGCCATCTAAAATAATCTGGCAACCATCGTCGTAGGTATAGGTTATTCTTCGCCATGTGCCCACCGCATCGGGGTGTTGCTGCGGCGCATCCACTTCCACTTTTACCGGGCTTGTAGTATCTTTACCCAAGAAATATTGCACGGGATCTATGTAATGTTGCCCCATATCGCCCAGCCCTCCGCCATCGTAATCCCAATAGCCGCGGAAAGTTCCGTGCACCCGATGCGGATTATAGGATTTATAGGGAGCAGGGCCCAACCACTGGTCATAATCTAACGCTAAAGGCACCGGCTTTGTTTCCAAATAGGTTTCGCCCACCCAGTAGAATTTCCAATCGAATCCGGTATGGCGGCTGATGGTAACTTTCAACGGCCATCCCAACAGCCCGCTTTCCACTAACTTTTTGATAGGCCTCACGGTAGTCCCCATACCGTAGAAAGTATCGGTAAAACGAAACCATGTATTGAGACGGAATATGCGGCCATGTTGCTTCACCGCTTCCATCAGGCGTTTTCCTTCGCCGATAGTACGCGTCATTGGTTTTTCACACCAAATATCCTTTCCGGCGGCAGCGGCTTCGGCCGCCATAATGCCATGCCAATGCGGAGGGGTGGCAATGTGTACGATATCTACGTTTTTATCATAAATCAAATCCCGATAATCACTATACGCAGGTATCTTTTCTTTAGCCAGTTCAAGCCCTTTTTGAAGGTGATTTTTATCTACATCGCATATAGCGGTTAAACGGGTGCCGCCATAACTGTAATGCTCACGCCCCATACTCCCCACTCCTATGATGCCTTTCGTTAGCTGGTCACTGGGGGCTATAAAGCCTTTTCCTAATACATGCCGGGGGACAATAGTAAGTAATGCAAGCGAACCAACCGATTGCAAAAATTTCCGTCTGTTCGTTTTCATGTTATAAGATTTATTGGGTCATTGTTTCGGTTTCAAAGATAAGAATTTTTATGATTTTTTAAACTTTTTAATATAAAAAGAGTCAAATTAAAAACTCTAATACAAAAATACATGAAAACAATCTCCAAAGTATTAGCCCTTTCTCTTTGCCTGATGGCAAGCATAAACACCGCATCGGCACAGCCACAACGAATGACTCCCGAAGAGCGGGCAAAAATACAGACGGAAGCACTCACGAAACAACTTTCGCTCACAAAAGACCAAGTAGCAAAAGTGGATTCTATCAACTTACAATATGCAAAGCTGAATCAAGAAGCGTTCAGCAAAGCCGGCAGCGACCGCGAAGCAATGCGGAAAAGCATGACTGAAAATCAGGAAAAGCATAAAGGCGCGATGAAAAGCGTATTGACTGACGAGCAATTTAAAAAGTACGAAGAATGGCTCAAAGAGCAACAACAACGCATGCTTAATAACAGAGGAGGCCGCAGGTAATAGTGAGATGGAAATAGCAGAAAAGAAACCGTTGCATTCAATATGTAACGGTTTTTTTTGTGGCAACATGAAACAAAGTAGCTCATACTGATTTGATACTTGTTGTCATTCTTCGCTTCGCCCGGAATGACAACAGGCGATTAAAATATCAAAACTAAATTGATTTGTATAATAGTTCATTTTGGCATAACTTTACAACGTAAAACTTATTTAATGCGAATTAATGAAAAACGAAAGCGCACCATTATCATTAGGAACAGAGAATATCGGAAAATTGTTAACGCAATATGCCATTCCGGCCATTATTGCCATGACCGCCGCTTCGCTATATAACATCACCGACAGTATATTTATCGGACACGGCGTGGGAGCCATGGCTCTATCCGGTTTAGCGATTACGTTTCCACTGATGAATTTGGCGGCCGCTTTCGGTTCTTTAGTAGGGGTCGGCGGTGCGGCACTGCTATCGTTACGCTTAGGGCAAAAAGATTATCAGACGGCCAATAATATCTTGGGGAATGTATTAGTGCTGAATTTGATTATAGGCCTTTCCTTCTCCATGACAGCCCTGCTATTTCTCAAACCGATTTTATATTTTTTCGGAGCAAGCGACCACACCCTATCCTATGCGTACGACTTCATGACCATTATTTTATCGGGAAACGTCATCACTCACATGTACATGGGCCTGAATGCCATGCTACGCTCTGCCGGCCATCCGCAGAAATCTATGTACGCCACGATTCTCACCGTAGTAATTAACATGGTATTGAACCCGTTATTCATTTTTGTTTTCGGATGGGGAATACGTGGAAGCGCGGCGGCAACAGTCATTTCCCAATTGATTATATTAGTATGGCAATTCCACCTCTTTAGCGATAAAAAATTCTTTATTCATTTGAAAAAAGGAATTTATCGCCTACAACGGGGAATCGTGCGCGATACGTTTGCTATCGGATTATCTCCTTTTTTAATGAATGCTACCGCCTGTGTTATTGTGGTGTTGATTAATCAAGGCCTTATTCGTTATGGGGGCGACCTGGCGGTAGGCGCTTACGGCATCGTAAATCGCGGGGCATTTCTTTTTGTGATGATTGTAATGGGCGTTACGCAAGGCATGCAACCTATTGCAGGATATAATTACGGCGCCGCCCTGTATTCGAGGGTGAATGAAGTGTTGAAAAAATCGATTATCATCGCCACCATCATCATGACTATCGGTTTTGTTATTGTAGAACTGTTTCCGCATGCCGTAGCTTCTATTTTTACGACCGACGAAGAGTTAACCGACTTGGCTGTTACGGGTTTGCGATATGTGTTTATGTTTTTCCCGTTGGTTGGATTTCAAATGGTGGTATCGACGTTTTTTCAAAGTATCGGTATGGCAAAGAAAGCTATTTTTCTATCATTGACTCGTCAATTGATTTTCTTAATTCCCTTAGTATTAATTTTACCCCGGTTTTTAGGCATTTCCGGCGTATGGCTCAGCATGCCTATTTCCGACTTTATGTCAGCCATCATATCTATGATATTACTGATTGCTCAATTTCGCCAGTTTAAAAAACAAGATTGTAAACAGGAGGTTGTATAGTATGACAGACAAATATGTAATCAACATCGGCCGGCAATTAGGAAGCGGAGGCTTACTAATCGGAGAAAAACTTTCCAAGCGGTTAGGAATTAATTTTTACGACAAGGAGTTACTTAGAGAAGCTTCTAAAGAAAGCGGTTTGTCTAAAAAATTCTTTGAGCAGGCCGATGAAAAAAGCCGCTTCGGATGGTTTGGAAATCTTTTCGGGTGGTTCTCCAATCCGCTGAATGAAGGTTATTTGAACGACGATTATTTAAGAGGCGATGTTTTATTTCGCATTCAAAGCGAAGCGATTCGCCATTTGGCGGAAAAACAATCCTGCCTTTTTATAGGCCGGTGCGCCGACTATGTTCTCCGCGACCATCCGCGTTCCCTGAATATATTTATCAGCGCCGATTTGGAGGATAGAATCCGGCGCATAGCGGATGCGCAGCAAATAAGCCGGGAAAAAGCACAACATGTAATCGAACAAGTTGACAAACGCAGGGCCGGATATTACAATTATTACAGCAATAAAGTGTGGGGTGCAGCGGCATCCTATCATCTGTGCCTGAACTCTTCGGTGCTCGGCATTGATGATACGGTGGAATTTATCCATGCCTTTGCAGAGAAGAAATTCGGGATGAAAAACTTGGAATGAAATATCATTTTAAGAACGATATTTTTCTCCTTCATCGTCGAGCATTTTCAAATAGCTTTCGTAGCGTTCTATGCTAATATCTCCTCGCTCTACGGCTTCTTTCACCGCGCATTGAGGCTCGTGCAGGTGCAAGCATGCATTGAACTTGCAACCTGCCGCATAGTTGAAAATCTCCGGGAAAAAGTGATAGAGCTCTTCTTTTTCCAAATCGACCAAGCCAAACCCCTTGATACCCGGCGTATCGATAATATATCCACCGGTGTTTATTTCAAATGCTTCATAAAAAGTAGTCGTATGCATTCCTTTTTGATGATAGCCGGAAATCATTCCCGTACGAAGTTGTAAAGTAGGATCAATCGCGTTTATCAACGACGATTTCCCAACGCCTGATGAACCGGAAAAGAGGCATAATTTACCATTGCCGATTTCATCCCGCAGTTTTTCTATATTCAGGCCGGTTATAGCCGATACCTCGACTATTTCGTAACCGGCCGAACGGTATATTTCTTTGAATGCCTGCAATTGTTCCAACAACGCTTCGTCATACAAATCCATTTTGTTCACCACTATTTTTACGGGTACTTTATAGGCTTCGCAAGTGACTAAAAAACGGTCGATAAATTCCAAGCGCGTACTTGGGAAGTCCATCGTAACCACCAGATAAGCACAATCAATATTGGCCGCAATGACATGCGCTTGCCGCGAAAGATTAGTCGAGCGCCGGATAATATAATTTCTGCGCGAATGAATGGCCACAATAGCTCCTTCGGTTTCGGCGGTCAACTCAACATCCACCTTGTCGCCCACCGCTATCGGATTCGTCGTGGACAAATCTTTCAGGCGAAGCTTTCCCCGCACGACACAATCAATTAAAGCATGGCTTTCCGGATGCCGTACCAGGTAATGGCTTCCGGTGTGTTTGAAGACAATCCCCGTAAATGTTACTGACGAATCCATCACTCTTTTAAATGCCCCGCGATACTATATCTCCACGATTTAATATCACAAATTATCCTGATAGTAGTTGTACAACTTTTCGTACAAGTGAATTCTATCCATTCCTCTTACATTATGCTCGTGATTGGGATATACGAAGTAATCCACTTGCTTTTTTTGTTTGATGCAGGCGTCTAAAAAACAAAGCGAGTTCTGCCAAACTACCGTCGGGTCTTGTGCTCCGTGAATCACTAACAATTTTCCCTGCAAATTTTTTACATAGCCCAATACACTCGATGACGCATAGCCTTCCTTATTATCATTGGGATTCCCGGCATAGCGTTCGCCGTACATAATTTCGTACCATTTCCAATCCACCACGGGGCCACCGGCCGTAGCCACTTTAAACACACCCGGATAACGAAGTTTTAATGAAATGGACATAAAGCCTCCGTAGCTCCATCCATCGACCGCTATGCGATTAGCATCGACAAAGGGCAAGGTTTTTAAATAATCCACTCCTTTCATTTGGTCGGCACATTCCGCCTCTCCTAAACGACGATGTATAGCGCTTTCAAAAGCAAAGCCACGATTTGCGGAGCCGCGGCTATCGAGTGTCCACACCACATAGCCTTGTTGCGCCAGGAACAGGAAATATAAATTGGCGCCACCCATCCAGCTTTCGTTGATTAATTGGGAATGCGGGCCGCCATATACATATACCACTACCGGATATTTTTTAGTAGCATCGAAGTTAGCCGGTTTTATCAGGCGCCCGTACAAATCTGTTTGCCCGTCGGCTGATTTTACAGTAAGTATTTCCATCTCAGGCATCCGGTAATCTTTCAAGGGATTGGCGGCTGTATGAATAGTCGATATTGTGTTTCCTTTTCTATCCAACAAAAGATGTTCTACGGGCACAGAACGGCTGGTATAAGTATCTAAAAATAAATCGCCCTTATCGTTCATCACTACAGTGTGCGTGCCTTTTTGCCGTGTAATCCGTTCTATTTTCCCGGTTTTAATTTCCACCGAATATAAATGTGTTTCCAAGGGACTTTCTTTCGTAGCATAAAAGAAAACCGCTGTTCCTTTCTCATTAAATCCGGCCATATTTTTTACGACCCACTCCCCTGCCGTTACTTGTTTGATTAATTTCCCGTCAGTCGTGTAATGGTAAATATGCATGAACCCGTCGCGCTGGCTAAGGTACAAAAATTCATTATTCTTTCCGGGCAAGAAATACAGGCCGAACAAAGGTTCTACGTATTTAGCATGATGCTCTTCAAATAATGTTTTCACAAAATTACCGGTAGCAACATCGTAACAATTGAGCTGCATATGGTTTTGCCCGCGATTTAATTTAGCGATATAAATATATTTTTCATCGGGGCTCCATGTGATGTTCGTCAAATAGCTTTCTTTTTCGGCCAACGATGTATCTTTCCGGGTGTTTAAATAAACTATTTTCCCGCTTTCCGGATTATAGATACCCACGGTAGCCTGATGACTGGTCATGCCGGCCATCGGGTATTTTATGGGAGTTGCTTCGGCAATACGGGTATTGATGTTTACTAAAGGATAATCGGTCACCATGGTTTGATCGACACGATAAAAGGCCAATAAATTTCCGGCAGGCGACCAAAATGTCCCTTTCGTGATACCGAATTCCGAACGGTGTGCCGCTTGGCCATATACAATGTCTTCGTTGCTCTCATCCGAAACAGCTTGCACATGCTCTCCGGACAAAACGTATAAATTATTCCCTTTTGTATAGGCAACCCGTTTTGTTAGTTTTTCAATGTCCACATTCTCGGCGGCTTTATCTATTTTCAGTATTGTTTTCAGTTGTTTCGCCTGCAAATCCACAGAATATACGTTCGCCATTGCCTGAAATGTAAAAAGATTATTGCTTGTAAATTCCACCGGAGGAAAAGCCGGTAACGTTCGCTCGCCGGCCGATTTCAGTAATTCGTTCAACGCGTCAAGCGTCAACAAATCTTTTGACGAATCATTACCGGTAGCCGTTTTAAGTGTATTATCGAATACATACGCAAAGGCATTGCCGCCGGGAATAAATTGCAAATTTTGTAACCGTTGCGGCGCCAAGGCCCTATCCATTAACCGTTCCAATTCCAGGTTCTTGTCTTGCGCAAAAGCAATCCCCGCCAATAGTACGCATAACGCGGCCAACAAACATGTTTTCTTCATAATTTATTTTTTAGTAATATTTTTCCCTCGGCTATTCGGTTCATTTTTCGCTTCGAGCAGCATGAAAAAGGCTTATTTTAAAGCCCCCTCCAAACTTCCGAAATCCTGCAAATCGCCCGTTACTTGCAGTTTTTCATCGTCGCGATAACCGATATCGCTTATAAAGCTTTTACCGTTTAAGCTAAGCGTTTTACCGCGCTCTATCCGGTCGAATATTCCTTCTTTACGGTTAAGCGGAATATTTTTATAACCGGCCATATCTTCTTTTTCATAAGCCTGCGCGGCAATAGCATACAAAGCATTCAACAATAACGAAAAATGCAGTTTGCGGGTGTAGTTCCGTTCCGGGTCGTTGTAGTATGCGCCCGACTCAATTAAGACCGTCGCGGCCTTCTGCGATTGAAACCACTCACCAAAAGCACGCGGTTCATAATCATCATTCCAGCGTCCTACACAATTAGGAATTTGCTGTTGCAACAAACGGTTCATCCACACCACCAGTTGTATCGCCTGTTTTCTGGCATGCGTAACGGTTTCTTGCCAATCGGCCGGAGGAGCCTGCAACGTGATGGTAGCCGGATTCTTTGAAAAACCGGCGGAATAATATTTACTTTGGTCGTGTAAATTAAATGCAAATTGCGGGTTGAATTCCCGGGCAACCGATTGCAACAAGGTTGCTTCCGGGGTTATCACTCGCCGGGCATCGCGGTTCATATCAATTTGCTGTGCCGTTTCGCGTTGCCAACGCATAGCTCCGTCGGGATTCAGCATCGGGATAAAATACAACTCCAATTTTTCCAACAAGGTTGTCCTCATCGCTTGAAAAGAGCTATCCGTAGCTGTCAAAAAATTAAACACATCGAATAAACTTCGTGTGGCCGTACTTTCGTCGCCATGCATTTGTGTCCAAAGCAATACCCGAATCGTTCCCGTCCCTGCACGAACGCCGTAAATAGCACGTTCTTCAAACGAGGCCCCGATTGGTGAAACGGTAAAAATACCGGGAAGCCTTTGAAGCCGTCCGATTATTTCATCATGCGCTACAAAACGCATATCCAAGCCTTTTTCGTGGTAATTTTCGTAACTATTCAATAACTTTTCCATAGCGTTACTATTGAGTCAACCAAAGCTCGGGATTTAATTTTGCAGTGCCTTTCCAGATTTGAAAATTGAGAATTGTTTCGTCGCCGGTAAACACCGTTCCAATACTATTACGCGTCGGGACTTTGTCGCCTACTTTTACATTGACCGTTTGCAATTTGCAATAAATGGTAAAATATTCGCCATGCTTTATCATTACACACGTTTGCATGCCGGGTACCGAAAAAATACGTGTTACGGTTCCTTCGAACACACAAAGCGCATCGCTATTTTTTTCCGTGGAAATATTCACGCCGTTGCAAACTACTTTCACGCCTTTCAATACCGCATGCGGATGTTCTCCGAATTTCTCGACCACCACTCCATTTCGTACCGGCCATGGCAACCGGCCGCGATTGTTCTCAAATCCGGCCGACAAGGCTCTTTCTGCAGCCGGAAGTTCGGAAAGCCCCTTACTCTTTTGTTCTTTAGCGGCTTTTTTAGCTTCTTCGGCAATAATCCTTTCAATTTCTTTGTTCAGCCGCTCCACTACTTTCCGTTTTTCGCTCATTTGCTGGCGCAGCTTTTTCTCTTCTCCCGCGAGATTCTGAATAATTTGTTGCGACTCGGCCTCTTCCGTTTGCATGCTTTGCACTTCTTTTTGCCTATCCTTCATGCGTTGCGCTAATTCTTCTTTCGAATCATTCAACGATTTAATTTCAACCTGCAAGTCCGATTTTGCCTGTTTAATTTTCAAGGCTTGCGCGTTGATATAATCGGAATAACTTTTGAAATATTGCCAACGGCGATACGCTAAACCTAAGTCGTTACTGCCCAGAATATACATCCACCACAAACGCTTATCTCTATTTTTGTAAGCTTGGTATAGCAAGCGCTCATACGATTTTTGAAGAGCATCCAGATTCTGTTCCAAACCCGACACGCGATCTTTTTTGCCGTCTATTTGTTTTTCGAGAAGATGGATTTGAGCATCAATATCGGCAATCAATTGTTTACGCGATTTTATCTTCCGTTGCACCAGCGTTAACCGTTCCATCCCCGATTTTTGTTGGTTTTTATTATCCTGCAACAAGGAATTAATATACGCTATTTCCTTTTCCGTTTTTTGACGGCGGCTGTTCAAATCCGAAACAGACTGCGCCGATAAATGCATACCGGAGAACAGCAAACAAAAGCAAAGCAGTATGTAGTAATTTTTATGCAAACTATTTTTCGGTTTCTATTTTTTCGACTTCAATTGGTCTAATTTCTTTTTCACTTCCGGATTTTTCTCTTTTTCCAACGACAGCTCCCAATATACAGCAGCCAAATCATTCTCCCCCAAAGCATGCAACACATCGGCATAATGATCTAAAATCACCGCACTTTCCTTCCCTCCATACAACATGGCATTCCGGAAAATAGCTTTCGCTTCGATGGCTTTTCCCGTTTTAAATAAAATCCAACCGAAGGTGTCGAGATAGGTTGCATTATTCGCTTCTATGGTAATCGCTTTTTTGCTCATGGCATAAGCCTTATCCAAATGCTTATCTTCCAGGCTCAGGTAATAGGCGTAATTGTTCAGCACCACGACATTCAAGCTGTCCACCGCCAACACTTTTTCATAGGCATCATATGCTTTTTTAGCATTTCCTGCCTCATGATATAAATCGCCCAAAAGAGCATATGTTTCTATTTGTTGTGGAGATTTTTCTTCCGATAGCGGCACTGCTTTTTCCAATACGGCAATAGCGGCCGGCACATGCTTCAATTGCCATTGTGCAATAGCCGCCATCGTATAAAAAGGCACCTTTTGGGGATATTTATGCATAGCGATGGCCGCATATTTACTTAATGTGTCCCAATTATTTGTATAGTAAATAACCGAAAGATACTGTTCCAATGCATCTTCGCTTTCGGGATATCGGAGCATATTGTTTTTAAACACCGTAATAGCGCTATCCACTTTTCCCGTTTGCAACAAATAGCCTCCATAAATCGGCTCTGTCAGTGTATCGGGAGGCGTACGCAGATACATAAACAACGTATCGAATTGCTGCGGAAAAGACGCCGCGAATTGCGGCATACGTAACATCATGGAAAGGTATTCCGTTTTGTAATTCTTTTCTACGGCATTGTTTTCAAACACCGTATTTAGCTTATCAAAAAATATACTCAACTTATTTACGCGACGATAATAGTCGGCTTCACCAAACAATGCCGGAGTAAAATCGGCATTCAGCTCCAATGCTTGCTGAAAATATGCCAAGCCCAGAGAGTCTTTCCCCATATCGGAATACACCTCGCCCAACATAGAATAATAGCGAGCCGAAGGAAAATTTTCCGACAATTCTTCCAATAATTCCAATGCTTCCTCATGCCGCCCGAGCGATTGCAGCAATTCAATTCTTACGCCGGCAGATTGCTCCGTGTAGCCAAATTTATCGGCAGCCTGGTCAAGGGTTTCCAACGCTTTATCAGGTTGCTTTGAGGTGATATACAAGGACGCCAAATCATAATATAAATCGGGTAAATCGCGACGTTCGTTCATCAGGTTCGAGAAAACGATAATAGCATCGTTATAGCGCCGCCCCATCGTATAGAAACGCGCCAGTTGTAGTTTATACCAAAAGTTCGACGTATCCAAACGTACGGCAGATTCGCTAAAGGAAGTGGCTTCGGGTAAAATGCCGGAGTTGATATATAAATTTGCCAGTTGATAATAACAGGCGTCACATCCCGGATCTATTTTAATAGCCTTGAGGAGTAAGGCTTGCGCATTCGGCCAATCATTCAAATTGTAGGCTTTTATTCCTTCTGCAAAATAATAGGCTTTTTCCAATTGTTGCTTTTCCGTAAGAGGTTTCACCTTAGCAACATCAGACACAGGAATCATTTTTTTAGAACATGATCCGAGGGCCAATAATATAACGCATAGGCATATTGGGTATATCTTATCATAACGTGTTTTCATGACACAAAGATATATGAATTTTTAAGATTATCGTTGTATTGCAATAATAAAGCCGTGAAAACTAAGTAGCTGTACTCATCGTGCATTTGGAGAAAGGCCGCTCTATTAAATTTCGGCTAAAGCCTTATTTATAGCACACTTATCATCCGTTGGATAAATCCAACGGCCATGAAAAGCAGCAAGTTCAGGGCCGTCCAGCTCCTGCCCGAATGAACACCTTCGTTCAGGGCGGGTTAGCTGACGGTTACAAATTCGACGCATAACAAAGGCTTTTGCCAAAACAATAACTAAAATGCATGCTCTAAATGCTCTACCTGTTAACTGTTTAAATTTCTATATGATTATCCGCAAAGTGTCCTAAACAATGCCATAGGCATTATCGCTTGGTAGAAAAGGGGCAGTCCTAACACGGGGCATCCCGTTAGGGATGCATCCCTAACGGGATGCCGGATGTGTTCATCAATTGCTTTTGCTACCGAGCGTAAATCCCTATGGGATATTAGGTGTGGTTGCGGATAATCAAAAATTTCTATAAAAATTTAAGTAACAGTTTAAAATTTTGTATGATGATTTATCTTGAAAAAAAGAACAGGCTGAAAGCCTGAAATACATTTAAAATAAAATTTAAACGGTTATTTACACAGCTCCCTACATTTCGTAAATATTCTTAAAAAATGTTTTTCCTCAACAATATTCCACTCATTCCTCGAAATAATCCGGTTGTTTACCCTTACTAAAAATACAATAACAGATTGATTCTCAAATTATAAATCACGCTTCATATTTTGGCACGTTATTTGTTTTTATGAAAAAGAGAATAACAGAAGTATTAACATTTAAACAAAAAGATTATGAAAAAATTTGTCCTTTTCTTTGCTGCTGCTGCCTTCTTGGCATCTTGCGCAACCTACAATGTATCGGCTATTTTGCCGGACAAATCCGTGAATATGGCTCAGTACAAGACATACAGCTATATGGATATTGACCAAAGCAAATTACCTCAGTCGGTTTCTATCGCTCACGTTGCTTTAATCAAAAGCGCCCTTGACAAACAAATGGCTGCAAGAGGCTACAAATTGACGACTACAGGTACCAGTGATTTATTGATTAACTTGGGTATCTTCTTAAAGTATGACAAAGAAGCCGATGCCACCACCACCTTCAATATGCCCGGTGGATGGTATGGACCTTACGGATATTGGGGCCCGATGAACTACGGATGGGGCAGCGCAAATACGCATGTCGATATCAATACTTATACAACCGGGACTTTATTGGTTGACATGGTTGACCCGAGAAAGAACGAATTAGTATGGCACGGTTCCGTATCACACGTATTAGAGCAAGCCACTAATCAGGCAAAAGCCGAAGAGAATTTAGATAAAGCGATGGTTGCTTTATTCAAAGATTATCCGGTTGCCGCTCCTGCAAAATAAAAGTTTATAGATAAATTAAACAAAAAAGCGAACGGTTAAGGTTCGCTTTTTTGTTATTATTTCACGCCCGTAGAACCAAAGCCTCCCTCTCCACGAGCGCTTTCGTTGAGCTCTTTTACAGGCACCCACGCTACCTGCTCGTGCTTGGCAACTACCATTTGAGCAATACGTTCGCCCGGCTCCAAAATGAAAGTTTGATCCGATAGATTCACTAAAATCACTTTAATCTCTCCCCTGTAATCGGCATCAATGGTACCGGGAGAATTTACAATAGAAATGCCGTGCTTGGCGGCTAATCCGCTCCGTGGCCGTACCTGCGCTTCGTATCCGACCGGCAATTCAATGAACAAACCGGTGGGAACCATGGCTCGTTGCAAGGGTTTTAATTCAATCGGGGTGTCGGTATTAGCACGTAAATCCATGCCTGCAGAATGTGGTGTGGCATAGTGCGGCAAGTCAAAAGGCGAGTGGTTGATGATTTTAACTTTCATTATCTATTTATTTTTTCTTTATTACAGAACGAATCATTTGCATAGGATGCAACTTCTCCCAACGGAACCAAAAAGTTATATAACCTATCAGTAATATTGTGTTCACTATCCATTTCAAGCATATATTAGGAAATGGTATGGCTCGGCTAATGAAATATAATGCTGCTCCGGCAAGTATATAGCCGATTATTTTTCCCCAGCTGTAAGGAATCGGGTAGTATTTGGCGCCCAACCATGCACTCAAAACCACCATCAGCAGATAACTGAAAAAGTGTCCCCAAGCAGCCGCATGATAACCATAAACCGGCATAAATAGCAGGTTTATAATTAATGTAACCAATAAACCGGCGCCGGTAATCCATATAGCATATTTCGTTTTGCCCGATAGTTTATACCACATGGAAAGGTTGAAGTTGATACCTAACAATACGTAAGCCCCCAGCATAATAGGTACGATGTCGATCCCTTCCCTGAAATCTTCGCCCAATATTAAACCTATGGCATCCATGTAGAACATGACAAATAAAAAGATACACATGCAAAATGCCGTAAAATGATTCATTGTCGTGGCATAAAGTTGGGGCGAGTTTTTATCCTTCTCTTCTCCAAAAAAGAAAGGCTCCGCGGCATAACGGAACATTTGTATAAATAAAGTCATCAATACGGCGAGTTTTACACCCGCTTGGAATAGGCCGAGTTGCGCCTCCCATACCATATCTTCCGGCATACAAAAACGAAAAAGCAAGCGGTCGACGGTATCATTGACTATGCCCGGCAATCCGGCGATCATCAAAGGTAAGGAATAGATCATTAAATCTTTCCATATTGATTTATGGAAAGACAACCGGGTACGCAGCATATCCGGTATCAGCAAAGCGAAAGCCACGATGCAACTTACAAATATGGCAAAAAGGATATAAGAGAAATCGGGTGTCGGCGACACGAAATGCAGTAGCCATGAATCGGGATGAGCAGCGAAATAAGCAGGTGCTCCGAGAAATAACAATAAATTACAAACCAACTCGGTTAAAATTTTTATAGTCTTAAATACTACAAATTTCATTGCTTTATGCTCGTAACGGAGCTTGGCGAATAAGATAGAGGTAAAGCAATCGGATGCCAGAATGGCGCCCAGATACACAATACACATTCCAAAACCTTCGCGCCCCATGAGTGAGGCAATATCACTCGAAAATAAAACACAGGCAAGAAAAAATACGGCACACACAAGTCCTACCGTACTTAAAGCCGTGGAGAAAACCTGCTTTGGATTCGGGTTTTTATTTGCAAAACGGAAACAACCTGTTTCCAGTCCTAATGTAAGCACTACCTGCAAAATAGCAATATAGCCCAGAAATTCCGCAGCTATGCCGTACTCTGCTTTCGTCAATATGCGGGTGTATATCGGGACAAAAAAGAAGTTGATGATGCGCACCAAAATCGTACTCAACCCGTAAATGGCCGTTTCGCCCGCCAAGCGTTTTAGAGGATTACTCATGGCCTCATGATTAATTTATTTTTACATTCATTAGTAATTCTGCAGAGGGCGAACCGTCTTTCGGGAAAATACAACGAACGCCCATGTTAATAGGAGCGCCTATTCTCAAAAAATGAAAATCCATCGACAAATCAAATCCGGCAGAAAGCATATTCGTCCATGCCTTACGATATTCGCTACGCCCATAATCCGCAAATAACGCCATCTGCACCCGTTTCAAATAAAACCAGTAACCTAAATTCCAATCGGGGCAACATAAGGGCATGGCGTACGTAGCCGACGCCGTCATTAATTGTTGGGATGCCGTTGTTGTATATCCTCTCGGAAAACTTAAATGGCTGAATGGCAAATAACGCCCAGCGCCCTTGCTTTGCCACTGGTAGCCCCCCGTCAACACAAGGCTATGATTAACAAGTATCCCGGGCGAATAGGTTGTCAACTGTACGGAACTTATAGTTTTAAAATTACGCCCGTCCGCCACCGGCAATGAATTCAAGGCACGCATCATAAATCCCCAACGCGGATATAAATCGCGGAGAGACATGGGCAAGCGCCGGTAGAAAGTCACTCCGGAACGGATAAATTGGTAATAGGAATAATTTTGCCGGATGTACGAATCACTGAATTCATCGTTGGTGAAATGATATTCCAGTTGCGGCAACAAGACGGTTTGCCAAGCTCCGCGTGTTAAATTAAACGGGATATACATCCGTGTAAATAGCTCACAATAAGGCTGCGAAGTCGTAATCGCCGTATCTATCAAATATTGGTAGCCGAAAGGCCCTCGCACTTCTAAATTATGTCGCTCGCGGGCACGGTCGTTAACATCGAGTTGCAGTTCAAATACCGGATACCAGCCTTGATAAATAAAAGAAAAATGTCCCGTGTTGCGATAACTATGATACTGGTATCCTAAAAATGTGATAGCGGAACCCAAGGTGTTTTGCGAAAAAACACTTGCTCCAAGCCCGATATGTTTCAACATGTTGTCGGATATAAGATCTTCGATGGCATCGGGGCTGAAATAAAAAGGCGCCCAGCTATGCACGCGGAAAAGGTGTGTAAAGCGGTTATACTTCTTGCTTTCATAGGAAATTTTTTCCGGTACCCGCAGTGTATCGATATTAAAATTCATTTGCCCGGCCACGCTATCAGCCAGAGCATAACGGCAGGGCGTTGTAAAACTCACCGGCCGCCACAGCGCTTGGTCTATCGCCAGTTCCGAGATGCTATAACCCTTATCGGAATAGTCGGCAAATAATAATTTTTTCTTGTCGGGCAAAAATTCCGGGTCAAAAGCTCCGAAGCGAGCATCGGTCAATAAATATATTTTTCCGGAAGAAATATCCATGGCATAAATATTGTTGGCGCCATTATATCCGCTTTCAAAAAACACCTGCTCCCCTGCCACCGACGGGCGATGAATAGCGCTTGATGTTTCGGGAATCATCGTTTCCCAACGTTGCTGTTGCAGGTCAAATCGCTGCAAACCCATCCCCGCATCGGAAATGATAGTTGCATAAATATGCGCGGCATCCCCGCCCCAAGCCAATTCTTTCAACGTCGCGCCCCAGGGGGCTTCCGTTCGTTGCAACACGTTTCCCGATTCGGCATCCAAAAGCAGTAAAAAACTTTTTCCATCTACGGCATTTTCTACCACTGCCAGCATTTCCCCTTTAGACGATGCCGCTACTGAGAAATAACGGGTGCGGTGCGATAAGATACGAGTTCTATCGGTTGCCTTATCATAGCTTTTCACAATAGAATAGGATTTCAGTTCCCAACGCGCGTGCGGCACCGATTCCGTCCAATATACTTTTCCCTGCGCAGCGGAGAGGGCACTATTTACATTCCCAACATGCCGTACCATTTTTTCGGCGCCGCTACTATCGATGAGCACCAATCGCGGAGTTTTAGCCAAATCCGTTTTCAACGCCATGAGCTTTCCGTTTCCCATCGGGACAGGCGTCCGGTAGGATTTGTAATCCGTGGAAAGCGTCGTAATAGGCTTAACCGGCAACGTTTGTTTTTGAACATCTTCCTGCCGCCAAATGCTATCTAAGAACGCGAAAGCCTGCTCATGTAACTCGGAGTCGAAAAAACCGCCATACTTGTGCAATGCCCATCCTGTAGGAGGAATGTTGAACGGATGTGTCATGGCATACTCGTTCATGTAGGCAAAAATATAACGGTCCGTCTTCATATAAGCATAGGCCGACATGGCGTATCCCATTTCGTATTTGCTAGGAATCAGATAACGATAAGAATCATTTTTCCAGACATCGTAGGCAAATTTATAATTATTCAAATAATACGCTTTGTAAGGCATCAGAAATTCCGGCTGCCGCCCGCGCCCGGAAGAAGAACCGGCCGTTTCGGACACTACCGCATCGCCCTCCAAGTACCAGCCCGGCGGATATAGCCCGGCGGCCAAACCCTCGGATTGCTCTCCAATCAATACATGTAAATATTTAAAGTTCCCTTCCCGCAGTTTGAACATTTGTGCCACATGCCGTGTTTCGTGCAATACTAATTGTTTATCCCACGGTTGCGCATAGGAGGTAACCGGAGGCGTAGTGTAAAGCTCCATACGCCGTGGCGTCCACACAACAGCTCCATTCGAATTTACAGTATAGGGATGCAAAACTACCGGAATATTACGCAAGGTCGGGCGTAGAGCAGAGGTCACCGGACGATAAGCATTATGCAACAACCAGACATAACGCTGCGCCAAGGAATCTATTTCTTCCGGATAAATCACGGTAAAGTAACCATCTTTGATGGTCCGCCACTTCACAGCAGCAGGGTCGGTTCCCGTATCATAATATTGTGCATAGGCACGCACGGAGCAGCAAACTCCAAAAATTATTACTATACATGCACTTAGAATGCGCCCCATGTTATACCCTCGAAAATATCCTACAAAAATACACTTTTAACGCTGAATTCATATATCGCCAAGTAAAAAACACTTTAATCACCGGGCTTCTTACTTGCATTGCTTCTATGAATACCCTTATTTAAAAAAAAACAATATCCTTACATTCAAATATTTAATATGGATTTATCTATATAAATGTTCAGATGCAAAAAACCGCTATTCGATGGCAATCAAATAACGGTTATTTTCTGTGGGCCCAGTTGGGCTTGAACCAACGACCCCTTGATTATGAGTCAAGTGCTACTAACCAACTGAGCTATGGGCCCGAAACCCTTATCATAATAGATTTGGGGCTGCAAAGATATAACTTTGTATGAAATTTGCAAAAGCTTTTATAAACTATTTCCCCTTCCATGCCCTTTTTCGTTAGCGAAAAAGATGATTTAAAAATACGGGTTAAATATGGTTCAATTTTTGTGCTCCCTTTTTGAGGAAAGAATTAAATTTATACCTTTACGTTAAATTTACTTTAAGGAAAAATATATGAAAATAAAATTTTTAGCTCTTGCATTAGTTTTTACCTCATGCGCTGTGGTAAACAGCCTAAACCTCTACAGCATTGAGGATGACAAAGAGATGGGGCGCCAGATGTATGCCCAAATAGCCAGCGACACCAAAGAATATCCGCTACTGGATTCGGTGAAATACGCTACGGCTTATTCGCATATCAACCGTATTATGAATACCATTTTGAATAGCGGCGTGGTGGCCTATCGCAACGACTTCGACTGGAGTGTAAAACTTATCAACGCAGATGTGCTGAACGCCTTTGCTGCTCCGGGAGGGAAGTTATATGTATATACCGGTTTGATTAAATATTTGGATAACGAATCGCAACTTGCCGGTGTCATGGCGCACGAAATAGGGCATGCGGCGGCACGGCACTCTACGGCTCAAATGACAAAGCAATACGGAACCCAGTACCTTACTAATTTATTGTTGGGCGAGAATCCGAATCAATACTTAGCCTTAGCCGGAAACATTGCCAATGGCTTAGGCGGGTTAGCCTTTAGCCGTTCGGACGAAAGCCAAGCCGATGCATTGGCCGTATATTATTTGAGCAACACCGATTATAATCCGCTGGGCGTAGCCGGTTTTTTTGAAAAATTAGCGGCGGAATCCGGCACCGTACAAAGCAAATTGGAAACCTTTATGAGTACGCACCCTGCTCCGACCGACCGCATTCAACGTATCAAAGATGCATGGGTGCAAAACGGAAGCAAAAAAGGGAACGATTACACAGAGCGTTATCAGCAATTTAAAAATAGCCTGCCAAAATAAAAAAGAAAGGCAACAAATATTACACCGATGAAGCATCTCCTATCGCTACTATTAGTCGCCATTCTATTTGTTTCGTGTACAGCAAAGACCGAAGTGTATTTTATACCCACCATACACCAGGCGCACAGAATCAATCCGAATTACAATTACGATTCTTTAAAAGCGATTATAGCAGGGCTGCATCCCGATGTTATTGCGGTTGAAATACGGCCTGAAGATATGGGCCGGGAAGCAAATTTCTTTCTTAGAAACTATCCGGAGGAAATGTGGCGCATGAAAGAATGGTTTCCGCAAACGGCCGTTGCCGGGTTCGATTGGTTTGGCAAAGATATCGAAGGGCAGATAACCCCCGATAATTATTGGGAGACAAATCCGGTAAAACTGTTGGAACAGCAATTAAGCCAAGACACCGTATATACCGCCAAGATGCGTTTGTGCGACCAGCGTATGGAAGAAAGAATGCAGATTCTCATGACTTCGACCTTGGAGCAGTTATTAAAAAGCACAGATGCGGAGATTGTTGCGGAAACTTATGCTTGTA
>JAVBOD010000103.1:0-11288 GCA_031551045.1 Bacteroidales bacterium | reverse complement strand
TCGAAAGTTTTGTATGAGGAAATGCAGCAATTAGGATTTGAAGAAATAATGTCGTTCTTTCCCGATGGCGAAAAATTCTGGTCGTTTCTGAAAGGCATGGCTACCGAAGGTGTATGTATCTCATGCAAGGCGGGAAGCGGGAACCCCGGTTGCAAAATCAGACTGTGTGCAAAAGAAAAAAAGGTAGAAATGTGTGCATGCTGCGAAAGTTACCCTTGCGAGCATTTTACGGAATTTTTTAAAGGCTACCCTACGCTTAAACACGACAATGTCGTTTTGCGCGAGAAAGGTTGGGAATCATGGTCAAAACATCAAGACGAGCGCCAATCACGAGGGTTTAGTTATGTTGAAAGTCGCAATGAATAGAATAAATATAACAATTACCTGTCATGAAAACACCTTATATAAAATATGTAGAATGGTTTTTACGCATAGCAATTGCTCTTGGCTTCCTATCTGCCGTTGCCGACAGGTTCGGATTATGGCCGGCTGATGTTTCCGTGTGGGGGAATTGGAGTTCGTTTGTGCAATATACCGGGACACTGTTGTTTTTCTTGCCGAACAGCTTCATTACCGTTTCGGCTGTTATAGCCACTGCGTTGGAAATTACTTTTGGCATTGCCTTGTTTACAACCTACAAAACATCCTTCTGTGCGTTTTGCAGTGGGGTGCTATTGCTCGTGTTTGCTTTAGCAATGGCCATCAGCTTGGGAATAAAAGCGCCTTTCGATTATTCCGTATTTTCGGCCGCCGCTGCCGCTTTTGCATTAAGCGTCCTTACATGTCAAAGAAGCAGGTGATGCCGATTTGACAAACAACAAAAAACCACTACAATTTCTTGCAGTGATTTTTTTGTTAAGATTGCTTCGCGTCGCTCGCAATGACGGCATTTTACCTTTCATCTTTTATCATTGCGCCCTTGTGCCCTTTTACATCCACTTCACCAATGCAAAATCCTGCCGGTGCGGGAGCTTCGGATTTTTCGCATAAATGCGGCCGGAGATAAAATAAGTACCAGGTGTGTCGGGCGTTACTTTTACACGATAAGTCGCCGCGCTGCCTTGCTGCGAAACCAATTCGAATTCGTGTTTGGCAAGAATACGATAGGTATTATCTTTTGTTTCTTCGGCCAGCACTAATTCTACGCCAATATCTTCCGGCTGCAAACTGCCGATATGAATGACCGCCTCTGCGCTATATTCTTTGCCTAAAGCCAGTTCTTCTCTCACATTATCGGGCTGCACGTATGATATCACTTCAATATTGTCCCATTCGCGTTCCACTTTTTTCTTCCATTCGGCAATATGTTTAGCTTCGGCATAATCATGCTGAATCATTTTCTGGTGGCGCTTAGACAGTGGTTTGTAATACTTTTCCTCATAATCGTTCAACATACGATTGGTGGTAAAATTACAAGCGACCTTTGCTACCGTGTTTTTAATATGATTCATCCACGACTCGGAGATACCATCTTTATTACGTTGATAGAACGAAGGAACAATTTCATTTTCCAGTAAAGAGTAAATAGTTTCGGCATCCAATTCATCCTGGTAAGCCGGGCTTTCATAGCTCTTCTCCATCGGCAAAGCCCACCCGGCGCCGGGCTGGTAGCCTTCTACCCACCAACCATCGAGCACGCTGAAGTGCATTACGCCGTTCATCACGGCTTTTTCGCCGCTGGTGCCCGACGCTTCCAACGGACGTGTCGGCGTATTCATCCAGATATCCACGCCTTGCACCAACATTTTAGCCACATCGATATCATAATTCGGCAAGAACAATATCTTTCCAAGGAAGCGGGGCATCTTGGATACTTCTACAATACGCTTAATCAAATCCTGCCCGGCTTTGTCGGCAGGATGCGCTTTCCCGGCAAACAGGAATTGTACCGGATGGTTAGAGTTATTCACTATTTCGGCCAAACGGTCGAGGTTGCTGAACAATAAGTGCGCCCGTTTGTACGTAGCAAAACGGCGGGCAAAACCAATCGTCAGCACATCGTCGCGCAACGATTCTTTTATTTCCACAATGTCGCGCGGCGCAAAATAACTTTGCGTATTCGGACGGGTAAGTTCATGCTTTATCGCATTCATCATCCGTTTCCGCAACTTATTCCGAACGTCCCATATTTCTTTATCGTCCACTTTATATATTCCGTCGAAACAGGATTTATCATAATTATGCGTACCGAACGCATTGCCGAATACACATTTGTGAATATCTTTCCACTCCGGCGCTGTCCATGTAGGATAGTGCACGCCGTTTGTCACATAGCTCACATGCAATTCTTCGGGCAAATAACCCGGCCACAAGTCTTTTAAAATTTCCTGGCTCACCTTTCCATGCAACCAACTCACTCCGTTAATTTCCTGTGAAAGATTCGACGCTAAATAACTCATCGAGAATTTTTCGTTCGGGTCGTTCGCATTTATTTTACCCAGCGCCATCATTTGCTCCCAAGTAATTTTCAAGCGTTCGGGATAATGCGACATATAGGTTCTCAGCATATTTTCCGAGAAAGCGTCGTGTCCGGCAGGCACCGGCGTATGTGTCGTAAATAACGACGACGAACGCACCACTTCCATGGCTTCTGCAAACGTGAGATTATCGTTCATAATAAATTCGCGCAAACGTTCCATGCCAATCAATGCGGCATGGCCTTCGTTGCAGTGATATACATCGGCTTCAATTCCTATCTCCCGCAAGGCGCGGATACCGCCAACACCCAGCAGTATTTCCTGCTTCAGGCGGTTTTCCCAATCGCCGCCATACAGATGATAGGTAATCGTACGGTCTTCCGGCGTGTTGTCTTCATAGTCGGTATCGAGCAGGTAAAGTTCGATACGCCCGACATCCACCCGCCAGATACGCGCACGAAGAATACGGCCGGGGAAAGCAATCCCCACAGTAATCCAATTGCCGTCTTTGTCACGCATCGGCGATGCCGGAATTTTCAAGAAATCCTGTAGTTCGTATTCGGCTTCCTGATCGCCGTTCGACGAAAGTTTTTGCGTAAAGTAGCCATAGCTATAAAGTAAGCCGACCCCTGTCATGCGCACGCCTTTGTCGCTGGCTTCTTTCAAGTAGTCGCCCGCCAGAATTCCCAAGCCGCCGGAATATATTTTTAAGGAAGAATGTAAACCGTATTCCATACTGAAATAGGAAATCCGCGGCCCCGTCAGGTGTTTTTTGTCCTCCATATAGGCGAAAAAGGCTTCATGCACTTCCGTAAGCATCTGTAGAAACTGTTTGTCTTTCTCCAATTCCTGATAACGTTTATAAGAGACCTTATCCAACAAGGCTATCGGATTATTGCGTACTTTAACCCAAAGTTCCGGATCGATATATTTAAACAAATCAACCGCCTCCTGATTCCAACTCCACCATAAGTTTTTTGAAAGTTCTTCAAGCACTTTTAATGATTCCGGTATCTGCCGGTGAATCATAACTCGCGACCAAGTGGGACGGGTAATGGCCATTTGCTTTCCGATATAAGATATTTGTTCTTTCTGTGGCGCCGGAAGCTCCGTCACACGTGCTTCAACCTTTTCCAAGGCAATATGATAGGCTTTCTTATAATACTTTATATGATTTTCCCACAACGCGATTTTCGATACATCTTCGGCATTTTCTTTCACTTTCTTCCGTTCCGCATCGTTCATCAAAGATATCTCTTGCACTTTTTTCACAACTTCATCCACCACGTAAGAAGCGTTACTGTCGTTCCGCATAATGACTTCGATGCTTGGATGCACACGATTGTAACGAGCTTCGACCCACATGCCGAAACCGGCTAAGGAGGTAGTAATGGTAGGCACCTTAAAGGCCAAACTTTCCAGCGGCGTATATCCCCACGGTTCGTAATACGATGGAAATATCGACAAATCGAGCGCCACTAATAAGTCATAATAGGGCATGTTGAAGATGCCGTCAACTCCATTTAAATAAGACGGAACAAAAATAATGTTGACCTTTCCCCGTTCCTCATTCGTCAGTCCCTGTTGTTTGATAGCGTTCAACACCGCATCCCTTTCGGTATCGCTAAGGTAGTGCGTCAAATACTTGTTCGCTAAATCCTGTGCCTTATCCGGGTTCTGCAAATTATACAACAGCTCTTTATTCGGCCCGTGATGCCCGGCCGGAATTAAAACGAAGGCCAGCACTTCCCGTCTTTGAGACTCCATCCGGTTGAGTTTTCCGAGCGCTTCGATAAATACGTCGATGCCTTTATTTTTAAATTCATACCGCCCGCTTATACCTATTAATAAAGCATCGTCGGCCACCGGACGGTTGAGTATGGCTTGCGTCACCTGTAATAATTTCTTACGGCCTGCTTCCTGCTTTCCCGAGAATTCATCTTCAGACGGCGTAAATGTATTTTCGAAACCGTTCGGGGTGACAATATCGACTTCTTTTCCCAAAAAGTGCTTGCATTCCCGAGCCGTGATATCACTCACTGTGGTAAAGCAATCGGCCGTTTGCGCGGAAATTTTCTCCAAAGAATGTTTGGAAATAACATTAAACTGCCGTGCTTTTTCATCGGGATTATAGCTTTCCATTTTATCGTACAACGGAAGATTATTCCCGGCAATGCAACGCCCCATTACCGTAGCATGTGTGGTAAAAGTCGTCCCGATTTGCGGCATGTTTTCTTTCAGGTACAAAATACCGGTACCTGTCATCCATTCGTGGAACTGCGCCACTACTCGATGAGAAAGCGAGATATGAAAATGCGTAAAACTTTCAATGACTTTTCCTGCGGCATATCCGAATAAAGCAGACTCGATATAATCCCACTGCCCGCTGATAGAGTCCAGCTGGTAGGTTTCCCAAAAGCGGGAAAATATCTCGTCTTTCTTTTGGATGAACGATTTGAATTCGACTAAAATTACAATCGGGTTTCCGGCCACATTCCAATGCCCTACACGCACACGCAAGCCTTCTTGTGCGGCTTTCTCGCGCCACGAACGAAGTAAGCGCGTGTCCTCTATGAAATCGGGATTCCGGTCGGTGTCGTGCCAAATATCGGGGCCTATCAGAATGTGATTATTCTTTAATTCGTGCGACATGTTGAGGGCTTTGGTGGAAACGACAGTGTAAATACCACCTACTTTGTTGCACACTTCCCAACTCACTTCGAATAAATAGTCCGGGTTTAATTTTTCTTTCATATTAGCTAATGTTTAAATAATCTCCTACAAAAACGATTCCGCTTTAGAAGAACAAAGTCACAGTGGAACACACTGTGACTTTGCTTCAAATTCTGTCAAATAAGCTGTTCACTATTTCTTAACGGCTTTTTTTACAACTGGTTTTTTAGCTACTACTTTTTTAGGAGCAACTTTTTTTACCACTTTCTTTGCAGCGGCTTTTTTAGGAGCAGCGGCTTTTTTTACTACTTTCTTTGCAACAGCTTTTTTAGGAGCGGCTTTTTTTACTACCTTCTTTACAGCTGGTTTTTTAGGAGCAGCTTTTTTTACTACTTTTTTAGCAGCGGGTTTCTTTGCAGCAGCTTTTTTAGGAGCAGCTTTTTTCACTACCTTTTTAGCAGCGGGTTTCTTTGCAGCAGCTTTTTTAGGAGCAGCTTTTTTCACTACTTTTTTAGCAGCGGGTTTCTTTGCAGCGGCTTTTTTAGGAGCAGCTTTTTTCACTGCTTTCTTAGCAGCTGGTTTTTTAGCAGCAGGCTTTACTTCCGGAGCTGCAGTTTCCCCCATCGGGGTTTCAATTTGTTTTTTCATTGGAGAGCTGTTTTTAATTTTTTTAATCGTTTTTGCTATTTCAGATTTAAAATCTGGCTGCAATTTTAGTAATTTTTTTTGACCTACACCTCTTTTCTTCAATTGTTTTTCAACAGTGTTTTCAACATTTATAATAAAATCACTTAGTACATTCATGTAATTTATGAACGCTTCGTAGGGTGTATCGTATGGGTTGAAATACTTGTGTACCGCGCCATCCGAGAAGAATTTCGTGCACATGTAGTAGAAGTGATCGCTTGCCTGAAGGGTCCAAAAATTGCGTGTAATTTTTTCGTTTTCCAAGTCGAAAATTTTTTCGCGCAACGCATAAAGTTGATTAAATGCTTCGTTTTGTAATTCATTTCCGAGCCATGCGCTCACGTCGCGTTCTTCGTCGGCCCACGAAATGGGGAACGGCACGTGCAGAATCGCCACCGGCTGATGTTTCTTCACGACTTCTTTCGGCGTCAAAAATTCCAAATTGGAATGTGCAAAAACTTGTGCCGGCAATTGGCGCAGGAAGGCAAAAATTCCCGTATCGATCGATTGATGTTCGCCGAAGGTTTCGTAGTCCATGAATAGATTCACCACTTCGCCTTTCTTTGCAGCCGCGTCCAACCAGCCCACATATTTTTCGGCCGTGAGCGGCCATTCGCTCCACGTGCGGTTCGAAAAACGGAACGCAATATCGTCGCTCAGGCGGTAGTCTTTCAGCAGTAATTTCAATTTCGGATTGATGGCGTTCGTGTAAACATAGTGCGGGCTTTTCCATCCCATCACGTGGCGTGCGCCTTCGGTAAGCATTGTAGTGTAGCCCATTTTCAACACCATCTCGCCGATGTCGTCCGAATAAATTAATTCCGTGTTACGGAACGTTTCCGGTTTTTGTTTGAAATGTTTTTGCATCAATTCCGAATGTGCTTCCACCTGCGCGCGGAATTCTTTCGGATCTTTCAGCGAAGCTAAAGAATGCGCATAGGTTTCGGAAAGAAACTCCACACAACCTGTCTTCGCCAGAGCGCGGAAACTGTCCAGCACTTCCGGCGCATATTTTTCAAATTGCTCGATAGCCATTCCCGAAATGGAAAAACTGATTTTGAAGTTTCCCCCATGTTCTTTTATCAGTTCCAGCATTAATTTATTGGCCGGTAAATAACAACGGTCTGCCACTTTCCGCATGATGGAGCGGTTGGCAAATTCATCGTAATAGTCGTGGTCGGTTCCTATATCAAAAAAGCGATACTGGCGTAAACGCAAAGGTTGATGAACTTGAAAATAAAGGCATAATGTCTTTTTCATAAGGCAAGCTGTTTTAAGTCTCAATTACTAATAATCATAAGGTTTTCCGGTGACAGCCGACTCGTACACATTTTTGATATGGAAGGCTGCATGGTCCCATTTCAACGAATTTACTTCTTCCAATCCGCAACGCACCGCCATGGTCGAGAGCGCCGGATAGGCCAATAATCCGTAAATGGCGTCGGACATGGCATTCACATCCCAGAAATCGACTTTAATGGCATGTTTCAATACTTCGGCCACGCCTGATTGTTTCGAAATAATCGTCGGCACATTCGAGCGCATGGCTTCGAGCGGAGAAATCCCGAAAGGTTCCGAAACGGAGGGCATCACATACACATCGCTGTACGAAAACATGCGTTGTACATCGGCGCCGCGCAAAAATCCGGTAAAGTGGAATCTGGTGGCAATTCCCAATTTGGCCACCCGGCGGATAGAACGGTTCAACATGTCGCCGCTACCGGCCATGACGAAACGCACGTTCGGATATTTTTTAAGCACCTTGTTCGCCGCTTCGATAAAATATTCCGGCCCCTTTTGATAAGTGATACGTCCAAGGAAAGTCACTACTTTTTCTTTCACACCGCGCGTCACTTCCATATTCGATTGCCCTTGGAAATCGACGGCATTGTGAACCGTAACTACTTTTTCGGGATTTATACCATACCTACTTATAACTATATTACGGGTAAGGTTGCTTACCGTGATAACTCTATCGGCAGCCAACATGCCCATCCGTTCGATATCGTACACCACTTGGTTGACATTTTCGCCGCTACGGTCGAACTCGGTGGCGTGCACATGAATCACCAGCGGTTTTCCCGAAAGGCGTTTGGCTACGATTCCGGCGGCATACGTCAACCAGTCGTGCGCATGTATCACATCGAACTTTTCGCGCAAGGCAACGGTGGCCGCTACCATGGCATAACGCGCGACTTCGTCCATTAAAGTTGCCCCGTATTTCCCGGAGAACGTATATTTATTTTTGAAATTGATACGGCTTTGTTCTTTGGTCTCTTTGGTACTTTCGTTTACCATCGTGGCAAATTCTTCGGGCGTGAGATACGGAATCAGGTTCGAGCCTATTTCCACAAAATTGATATGTTTCCAAAAATCTTCCGTGATAGAAATAGTATCCAACATTTCCACATCGCTGGCATTCACGATGCGCACAGCGCGCTGGTCTTCGTCGCCATACGCACGCGGCATCACAAACGTCACATCGACATTATTTTTTGCCAATCCTTTCGTCAAACCATAGCATGCGGTGCCTAAACCGCCGGCTATGTGTGGAGGGAATTCCCATCCGAACATTAATGCTTTCATGCGTTAATAGATTTTATTAATCGTACTCCTAATTTTGCGGATTAAAAGATTCCAGTAATTTTAATACCCGCAGGATTGCGCCTACATTCATGGCGAAGGAGATTGCTCCTCTGCCCTGAAATGGCGGATTACCATCAAATAATTCGGAAATGGAGCCGATGCAATGTACTTTTATTTCTTCTTCCAGTCCGATCAGCATTCTTTCGACAAAAGAAATTCCGCTCAAATTGTATAATCTCAGGTAGGCCTCCAGGTATGATCCCAGCAACCAGGGCCATACCGTGCCCTGATGATAGGACAAGTCTCTTTCGTATTGGGGACCGACATAGTAGGGCCTGTATCCTTCGCTTTTCGGACTGAGTGACCGTATTCCCTTGGGGGTTAACAGCTCTTTGGTGACAATATTCATTATTGTCCTTTTCTGGGTCCTGTCGAGAGGAGAATAATCCAATGTAACTGCAAATAACATATTGGGCCGTACACTCCAATCTGCGTAGGAGCCATCAACATAGTCAAACAGATAACCATATCCGTTAATGAATGTTTCTGCAAATGAGACAGCTACTTTCTCAGCTACTGTTTCCAGTTTTGCAGCTTGTTTATTATTATTTTTTATTTTACTGATCTCAGCGCCAAACCGGAGTGAATTATACCATAATGCATTGAACTCAACAATAAATCCTGTCCGGGGAACAATCGGTTTGCCGTTGACTGTAGAGTTCATCCATGTGATCGCTTTATCCTTCCCATTGGAATAGAGTAATCCATTTTCCGTCAGGATCAGGTTGTCGTGCTTGTTTGAGAGGATGTAATCAATTATTTCGAGAATGAAGTCTCCGTATAATTCGATGCATTTCTCCAGGCTTTCCTGTTTGGAATATTGCTGTAAACTCCAGATAACCCAAAGTAAAACATCCGGAAGGTCAATTTCCTGGATGACTTTGTCCCGGCTTTTGTTTTCCATGAAATTTTTCAAAGCGGGGATTGCCGTAGAAAATATTTTTTCAAACCGCTTAGGGTCATTCAGTCCCAGTGTACATCCGGGAAGGGCGATGAATAAATCGCGAGCCCTTACTTTGAACCACGGATATCCGGCGAGCAAATAAGCTTCGTTTTCCGTTGGCCTGTAATAAAATTGCTGGGCTGAATTTTTCAGGCAGTTGATAAAGCTGGTGCGGGGGATACGCGCCTCAACTTCATTATCAAACAATTGTTTCAGCGTTTTTGTTTCGATCAATTTATCACTGGCGGAAAAGTATATGGATTCGCCTTTCGTGATCGGCATTTCAAAATATCCGGGCACATAAAGATCTTCTTTGAACGGAAAGCCGCGTTCCATTTCTTTGGGGTATTCAATCCCTTTATACCAGTTGGGTTGGTAAACGAATTTACATTTCTTATTGAATTGCATATGCAATTCGGGATATCCTTCGTACATACAGGTTTTAATTCCGTTTTCAATTTCAGAGTAATTCCTGTTTACGGTATTGTTTTCTACCGTGAGGCTGTTTGCATTCCTGAAAGCAAGATAAGGTTTGAACCGCAGTGTTGTCGGGGAATGAGCCTCTAATAAGGTGTATTTAATAAGAACAATATTCCCGAAGGAGATAAAAACTTTTTCCTTGGCCAGCAATACACCACCCACCCGGTAAATGGTTTTCGGGATGGAATCGCAGCTGAATTCGCGGATATATTTATGTCCGTTCGGACTGTAGTTGTTTCCTGCATATTTATGGAGACCCAGATTGAACTCTGCTTCATGCTGAATAACTGTTTCATCCAGGGAAGATAAAATAACGTGATTATCACTGTCCAATGCAGGGACAGGCATGACAAGCAATCCGTGGTATTTTCTAGTATTGCAATCAACAACAGTTGTACAATGATATGCTCCGTTTCGATTCGTCCTGAGGATTTCTTTGTTTAAAGAATCTTCCAGATTAATCATCAAGGTTTTATCAAATTTCAAGTAACTCATGTTATTTTTTTTAAGGCTTCTGACACTAAGACTTAATATAAAGACGCAAATTACGGAATATTTTTTTAAATTCAAAGTAAAAGTTCAATATTTTTGTTTTTCGTATATTTAATTGGATATAGTTTTAAGTTTTGTTACTTTCGTGCTTTTGATTTATGCTTATATGAACAATCCATATCTGCAATTGGTTCAGATTATTATAGTTCTCTTCGGTTCTCCGGCCGATACTTAAGTTTGGTTCGGATATCGATGCATGTCCGATTCGAAAGTTAATACATGAAAATAGGAGTAAATTAAATGAAGATAGAATCAAAACGGATGCTTTATGCATTATTTTTTCCATTGTTTTTTGTCCTTGCCCTTTGGATAATCCTATGGTTTGAATGGGAATTGGATACCCAATGGGTTCAATGGGGAATTTATCCAAGAAAGATGGACGGATTGATCGGAATATTGACAAGTCCATTGATTCATGCAAATGTTAAACACCTTTTGTCGAATACAGTTCCCCTCGTAATTTTGAGCTGGTGTTTGATGTATTTTTATAAGGATCTGGGCTATCTTGTTTTTCCTCTGATATGGATAGTTGCCGGAGGGATTACCTGGCTGATCGGGCGGGAATCCTGGCATATAGGGGCCAGCGGGTTGGTATACGGATTGTCTTTTTTCCTCTTTTTTAGTGGTATTTTGAGGAAATCCATACCCTTACTGGCTATATCCATGTTGGTTGCATTCCTTTATGGCAGTACGGTCTGGAATATGTTTCCGATTTCGGAGCTGGTAGATGATGCAACGTCGTGGGAAGGGCATCTTTCGGGTGCTGTCAGTGGGTTGCTGTGGGCGGTTGTTTTTCGGGAGAAAGGTCCGCAAAAACCTTCTGATCCTTTTGAAGGTGAGGATGAAAATGAAAGTACGGAAGATCAGGAAGATAATCCGTATTGGATGGA
>JAVBOD010000023.1:0-44092 GCA_031551045.1 Bacteroidales bacterium | reverse complement strand
GGAATGCCGATAACAGGGGCCAGTCCCATGGTCATGCCGATGTTTATCAACCAGTGAAAAAACAGCATAGATACTACACAATAACCATACACCCGGCCAAATACATCTTTCTGCCGCTCGGAAATAATCACCAATCGAATCAACAGGAAGAAGTATGCAATAAGCACCGTGAAAGCGCCCACAAAGCCCCATTCTTCACCAATGGTGCAGAAAATAAAGTCGGTGTGTTTACTTTGCTTGGGCAAGAAGTCGTATTTATTTTGAGTGCCTTGCAAAAAGCCTTTGCCCAACCAACCACCCGAGCCAATGGCTATTTTCGATTGGTTGACATTGTAGCCGGTGTTTTGCACATCGTCTTTCAGCCCTAATAATACTTCAATACGATCGCGATGATGCGGTTTCAATATTTTTTCGAAGACCACATCCATGGAATATAAAAAGGCTACCGAGCCGAAGAAAAATGCCATAATCAGCCACACATACCGCAACTTGTTTCGAATGGCATAAACGGCTGCCGCTATCATTAACACAAGGCAGGGAATCAAAAACACACTATCTTTCGATAATTGTACGCCCATTTTAGGCAGCAACGCGCGAAGCGCCAAGTAACAGCCAAAAACCGATAAAGCGAGAATAAATGCGACCCCATAACGACGGCTCAACAAAGCAAATACCAGCAAACAAAGCACCAACAGCAATATCAGCACTGATACGTGTGTCCAAAGAATGGCCAAAATAAAGAGAATAGCCATGAACAACACAATGCTCACAAACCAACCGGACAGGCCTTCGCGGTAAAGCATCAATAAGAACGAAGCAAATACGAGTGCCGAGCCGGGGTCGGGTTGCAACAATATGAGTCCTACCGGCAACAGGATGGTGAAGGCTATTTTGACAAGATTCTTCGTCCGCTTCATAGAAAAGCCATAGGTACTCATCAATCGGGCTAAGGCAAGAGCAGTAGCCACTTTAGCCAACTCCGCAGGCTGCAAGCGAATAGAGCCTATTTCGAACCACGCCCGCGCCCCGTTTACCGTAACTCCAAACACCAAGACCAGCATGAGCAAACCTATCACTCCCCAATATATCGGATAGGCAAACACCGAATAAAATTTACTATCGATACACAGTACCACAAACGCCAAAAACAATGCGGCTAAAATCCACAATAAATCTTTTCCGTAGTACTGCGAAAAGTCGAAAATCCGGAAAGGTTCATCGCCATACACAGCGCCGCACACGCTGAGCCAGCCGGCTACCAGCAGGAAAAGATAAATCCACACCGTAATCCAGTCAAGCGAACCGAATATATTCGAGCGTCCTCTCATTTTTTTATTTTGATATTTTTCAACAAATCGCCGCTTAGCACAAATTCCTCTAACCACAAACGCTGCGGGTCCACTTCGCCTTGCAGGTATTTCTCCATCATGAGCGAAGCGATGGGCGCCGCCCAAGTACCGCCGAATCCGGCATTTTCCACATACACGGCAATCGCAATTTTCGGGTTGTCGCGCGGGGCAAAACAGATAAACACGGCGTGGTCTTCTTTATGCACCCCGTGCGGATTCTGAGCCGTACCGGTTTTCCCGCATACGGTAATTCCGGGAATCCTTGCCCGTCCACCGGTGGAACCTGCGCCACCGTTCACCGCCAAGTCCATCCCGTCAATGATGACATTGAAATAGGAAGAATCTACCATCGTATAATGGCGTTTGGTATATTTTCCGGCAATCGACGAATCGCCTACCGTTTTCACCATGTGCGGCATGTAATAATAACCGCGGTTGGCAATGGTGGCTGCAAAATTGGCCAAGTGCATGGGAGTAGCGCCCATTTCGCCCTGGCCGATAGAGAGGGAAATAATAGACGCCGATTTCCAACGGCCTTTTCCGTGAAGACGGTCATAGCCGGCAACCGACGGCAAGGAGCCCGCCAATTCGTTCGGATAATCGGTTCCTAACTTAGTCCCAAAGCCGAAACTTTTTACGTATTCGCGCCATTTCTCAAAAGCCTCTTGTACATTGCCATATTTCGGATTATCAATAATACTACGAAACTCGGCACAATAATACGCATTGCACGACATTTGGATAGATTGCCGCAAATCCAAAGGAGAGGGATGTGCATGGCAACCCACCGTTAATCCGCCGATATGATAACCCATAGAGCAGCCATAGCGTGTTTCGGGCCTCACGACACCTTCCTGCAAACCAATCAATGCATTGCACACTTTAAAGACAGAACCCGGCGGATAGGGCGACATCATAGCGCGATTGAATAAAGGTTTGTAAGGGTCGAGCTGCATTTGCTGAAAGTTCCGGTTGATACCTACCAGCAAGCGAGGGTCGATGCCGGGGCTGGAAACCATGGCTAATATCTCGCCGGTAGAAGGTTCCAAAGCTACGACAGCGCCCGCCTTATTACTCATCAGACGTTCGCCGTATTCCTGCAAATCGCTGTCGATAGTACAAATCAAGTTCTTTCCAGCCACAGCCGAGGAATCGTATTCTCCGTCCATGTACGAATTTTTGATTTGGTTATGGGCGTCGCGTACATAAATGCTTACCCCTTTCGTACCTCTCAACGCTTCTTCGTAGGCATATTCCACTCCGCTTTTTCCCATGTAGTCGCCCATTTTGTAATACGGATTTTTGCGAATAGTCCCCGTATCGACTTCCGCAACATATCCTAACATATTGCCGGCAAGGTTCCGCGGATACATGCGTAAGGTTCTGGCTTGTGCATAAAATCCGGGAAATTTGAAGGCTTTTTCTTGAAAAACGGCATAATATTCCGCCGGCATCTGCTTTAGTAAAATAACTGCTTGGTAGCCCAAGCTGCGACGACGACGATAGATATCATCAATCGTTTCTTTGAAAGATGCTTTTGAAAGATTAAAAATATTACAAAATTCCGTTGTATCAAACGCCACTAATTCCCTTGCTACGACATTAATATCATAAGCCGTGCGATTTTCTACCAATAATTTCCCGTTCCGGTCGTATATCAAACCGCGTGCCGGATATTGTACTTCATAACGCAACACATTATTACTGGCAGTGACCTTGTAAGAAGGATCAAGTATTTGGATAACAAATAAACGCACTATCAACACGATGGCGAAAAGAGTCATTACGCCAATAATGATATTTTTTTTGGAAGATAGCGTATTATCCATAATTATTTAATTCGACGCACTGTTCCATGATGTCGGCATTAAGGACGACAGAAAGAAAACAAAGAGAATGCTTAACAGAGCGCTGCACACAATCAATAAAACAGTATGTATAAAATCAAAGAAGCTAAAGGTATCTATCAGAAAGTATATCGTGTGATGCAGGAGTATTGCCAAGCTAATATAGGTAAGAAAAAAACGGGACCCCAAGTTTCTTTTTGTAATAAGCTGCACGTTATTCTCCCGGTCTTCTTTAGATGTTACCAATTTTAAGATAAACGGACGGGCATAAGCCATTGCCACTGTGGCCGACGTGTGAGCGCCCAGTATGCTATGTGTAAAAATATCTATGCACAACCCTGTTAAAAATGCCCAAAGCAATACGGCCATTCGCGAGTAACCAATCGGCAACATTAAAATGAACAAGACATACACCATCGGATATACATATGTTCCCAGTGGTAATTGACTAAAGACAAGTGACTGCAATAAGACAAAAAACAACAGCCACAACAAATATCTAAAGAAAGAATTATTCATGTGTTTTTGAGTCTAATTGGTTTATTTCATCCCGTTGTGTAAAACGAGCGACGGTTACATAACGCAAACGCTTGTAATCGGTCAGTAACGCGACTTTTATTTCGTAAAAATTCCCCCGTTTTACCTGAAATGATTTCACGATGCCGATAGGAATATCAGGAGGGAATATCGACGAATAGCCGCTTGTGACCACCGTATCGCCCACCTGCACATCAATATGCTGCGGTATCTCCGACAATAAAGCTTCCGTATATATTTTTCCATCCCAATGAAGAGGGCCGAAAGCGCCGCTACGCAACAAACGGGCGCTTACCTTCCAGTCCGTATTCAAAAATGATTTTACTAAGGCATACCGGCCGGTAACCGACGTAATAATTCCGACGACCCCATTATCTACCATAACACCCATATCGGGCTCTATCTGATGGTTTTTACCGACATTCAACGTGATATAGTTATGCTGGCGATTCACGGAGTTATCAATAACTGTTGCCAAGGTATATTCATAATCGGGATACAGCGGAAGTTTCTCCGTAAAAGATTTCGTGGTATCGACGGATTGATAATAGCTTAATATTTTTCGCAATCGATTATTTTCTTCCGCCAAATCGGCATTCATATTCTTCAATGAAAAATACTGCTCCCAACTGTTCACTTGTTCTTCACACATAGCTTGCAGGTAACGCACGCTGTTCATTATCTTAGTGCTTTGATAATAACTGCTTCTCACTATCATGAACAAGGCAATTACCTCTATAACCAGGAATAGGAAGAATACCCGTGAACGAGCTAAAAAGCGAAAGACATTTTCCATGTGTTACCGGTTAACGCATCAAGAAGGGGAATTTTCCGATATTTTTCAATCCGATACCTGTCCCGCGAGCTACTGCATGTAAGGGATCTTCTGCTACATGGAAAGGAATATTAATTTTTTCCTGTAGCCGTCTGTCTAACCCACGCAACAAAGCGCCTCCTCCGGCTAAATAAATACCGCGTTGTACAATATCCGCATACAATTCGGGAGGTGTTTTTTCGAGCACTTCCATGATAGCGGCTTCTACTTTTGCCAGTGATTTATCCAGGCAATGAGCGACTTCCTGATAGGTAACAGCCACTTCTACCGGCAACGCGGTCATCAGGTTCGGGCCACGCACGGTGAATGTTAATGGCGGATTATCTATTTCCGACAAGGCAGAGCCTACGGATATTTTAATGTCTTCCGCCGTGCGCTCTCCAATTTTGATATTGTGCTGATGGCGCATGTATTGTTGAATATCGGCCGTGAAACCATCGCCGGCTACGCGGATACTTTTGTTACAAACAATACCGCCTAAAGCAATAACGGCAATTTCAGTCGTACCTCCTCCTATATCTACAATCATACTTCCTTCCGGCGCCTGTACATCGATACCAATTCCCAAAGCGGCAGCCATCGGTTCATGAATCATATATACGTCACGCCCTCCGGCATGTTCCGACGAGTCGCGTACCGCGCGGATTTCCACGCCGGTACTTCCCGAAGGGATACACACCACTAACCGCAGGCTCGGTGTAAACCAACGGCTTTTGGGGCCAATCAATTTAATCATGCCGCGAATCATTTGTTCTGCCGCATCGAAGTCGGCAATAACACCGTCGCGCAACGGGCGGACGGTTTTTATATTTTCGTGGGTTTTACCGTGCATTTGCCGCGCTTTCTCGCCAATAGCAATAGGCTTTCCGGTATTTTGATCAATAGCGACAATCGACGGCTCGTCCACCACAATTTTGTCGTTGTGAATAATAATGGTGTTGGCGGTACCCAAGTCCATCGCCAATTCTTGCATTAAAAATGAAAATGCCATATAAAAAATAAATTACAGTTTACTAAAATATTAATGTTTAAAATGACGGACGCCCGTGCATACCATCGCTATATTTTTTTCGTTACAAAAATCAATGGATTTCTGGTCGTTCACCGAGCCTCCGGGCTGTACCACCGCCATAATTCTCGCATTATAGGCTATTTCCACACAATCCGGAAAAGGGAAAAAGGCATCGGACGCCATCACAGCGCCTTGCAACGAAAAACCGAATGAATGCGCCTTTTCAATCGCCTGCTTCAAGGCATCTACCCTCGACGTTTGCCCGACTCCGCTTGCTATTAATTTTTTGTCTTTCGCCAATACGATCGTATTCGATTTCGAATGCTTCACCAATTTGTTGGCAAAGAGCAAATCGGCTATTTCTTTTTTTGCCGGCAGTTTATTAGTCACCGGACGGAAGGAGGCTGCCGTTTCTACCGCCGTATCACGGTCTTGCACGGCCACGCCATTTAACAATGTCCGGAATTGCTGCACCGGTAACGCCTGCTTTTTCGCTACCAAAATAATTCTGTTTTTCTTCGATTTTAATATCTCCATCGCTTCCGGCACATACGAAGGCGCTATAATTACTTCAAAAAATAATTTATTGATTTCTTCTGCGCATGCTTTATCCACTTCCCGATTGGTCACAATAATTCCTCCAAATGCCGACACCGGGTCGCCGGCCAAGGCATCGTTCCATGCTTGCAATAAGTGTTCGTTACTGGCACATCCGCATGCATTATTGTGTTTCAAAATAGCAAATGTAGGTTCGTCAAAATCGGCTATTAAAGCCATTGCCGCATCAATATCCAACAGGTTGTTATATGAAATTTCCTTGCCATGCTTCTGCTCCAGTATTTCTTCCATGCGCCCGAAAAAATGTGCTTTTTGATGCGGGTTTTCGCCATAACGCAAAGGCATACTGCCCACAGCGCTATATTTAAACGCAGGTAATTGTTCCGTAGTATTGAAATAATTAAAAATGGCCGTGTCGTAGCCCGACGATTGCAGAAAAGCTTTTGCCGCAAACCGCCGGCGTTCTTCTATGGAGGTAAAGCCTTTCTTCTCCTGCAATAATTCCAGCAACTGTCCGTATTGCTCACGGGATGAAATAATCAGTACATCGGAAAAATTTTTGGCTGCCGCCCTGATTAAAGAAATTCCGCCAATATCGATTTTCTCAATAATATCCTGTTCTGCGGCTCCCGATTTTACCGTTTCTTCAAAGGGATATAAATCGACAATTACCAAATCAAAAGGAGGTATTTCATATTCCTGCAACTGGTCGCCGTCCTGGTTATTATTCCGTCGAGCCAAAATACCTCCGAACACTTTCGGGTGTAAGGTTTTTACACGTCCTCCGAGAATAGAGGGATAACCTGTAAGGCTTTCTACCGAGTGTGCTTTCACTCCTTGCTTCTCAATAAAGTCAAGCGTTCCTCCGGTTGAATATATACTTACTCCTAATTGATTTAATAGTTTTACAATTTCATCCAACCGGTCTTTATAATAGACTGAAATCAAAGCCCGCTGGATTCTTCGCTGTGTTGCATCTTCCATCTTACTACAATCCAAATATTTATGATATTTACTACAAGAAAATAATTAGCTTGTAAAGGTATGCAATTGTTAGCATGTACACAAATTTTCCCGTCAATTTATTTTTCTTCATAAAAATATAGTACCTTGCACTTTGTTTCGTGTCGCATATGAAAAAATACTTTAGAAGCATATACATACTATTCAAATTGTTAGGGGAAAGTTTTAATTTCGCCTACACTTCTGTAAAAGCCAATAAAGTACGGACTTTCCTTTCGCTTTTGGGCGTTACTATCGGCATTTTCTCCATCATCACCGTACTTACCATGCTCGATGCTTTGGAGAACAATATACGTACGGGCATTAACGAGTTGGGCAGCGATGTGATTTACATTGAAAAGTGGCCATGGACGAACGAAGACGGAGGAGAATATAAATGGTGGGAATATTGGCAAAGGCCGAATAATAAATACGAAGAATATATGTACCTGCGCGACCATTGCCAATCGGCCGAAGCAGTGGCTATGCTGTCGCAATTTGCCCGTCCCATAAAATATAAGAACAATACGCTCCCCGATGTGGGAGTCATTGGCTGTACCCCGGAATGGGAAAGCATCAGCGCATCTTTTGAAGTGGGCTCTGGACGCATGTTTTCTATGATGGAATACAACAGCGGGACGAATGTCGCCGTAATAGGCTACAAGGTTTGGGAAGAGTTATTTGAAGGTGCAGACCCGATCGGAAAAACCATCAAAATCGGGGGATCCAAAGTGACGGTTATCGGCGTTTTGAAGAAACAAGGAAGCAGCATCGTGAACATGATGGATTATGATAATCTGGTCGGCGTAACGTTTAATTTCGCCCGGGCTTTTGTCAACACGCGCAGGTCGGAACCTATGATTGCCATTAAGGCTCAAACAGGCATCGACAATGAAGAAATAAAGGCCGAATTGCGCATGATAATGCGGACGCAACGCCGATTACAACCGACTCAAAAAGACAATTTCTCGTTAAACGAAATGACGGCTATTACCAAAGAATTTGAACCGGTTTTCTCTATTATGAGCATTGTAGGAATTATTATCGGCGGATTTTCAGTACTTATCGGCGGATTTGGCGTGGCGAACATTATGTTTGTATCCGTGAAAGAGCGTACCAACATTATAGGCATTCAAAAAGCTTTAGGCGCTAAAAATTATTTTATCCTCACACAATTTTTATATGAAGCCGTACTATTGGCTATAGCCGGAGGTATATTGGGCTTACTATTGGTATATGGAGGCACAGCTTTAGTAAGTATAGCTATGGACTATCCAATCACCCTCTCTTTAAAAAATATCTTTGTAGGAATGTTCGGCTCTGCCGCTATAGGCATTGTTGCCGGGTTTATGCCGGCCTTTACGGCTTCACGGCTCGATCCGGTAGTGGCTATCAATTCCCGGTAAATATCACAACCCACACTGTTTTTGCACATTAGTGTAAATAGGCGCTTGCATAGTTGGTAAGTTCGACAAAGCCGGCCACGCTCAATTGCTCCGGACGCTTGGATAACAATGGGTGTTCGCCTAAAACAGCATCACCGGTAACGGCTTTTATAGAATTGCGAATCACTTTCCGACGCTGATTAAAAGTCGCTTTTATTATTTTCTTAAAAAGAATTTCATCACAATCCAATGCTTCCACCTCGTTACGCCGCAAACGCACTACGGCCGATTTTACTTTAGGCGGCGGTTGAAATACATGTTCGTCAACGGTAAATAAGTATTCGATATCATAATAGGCTTGCAACAAAACACTCAAAATGCCATACGTCTTACTGCCCGGGGAACAGGCAATACGCTCGGCCACTTCTTTCTGTAACATGCCCACCACTTCCGGGATTTGTGTACGATAATCCAAAATTTTAAAAAATATCTGAGACGATATGTTGTAAGGAAAATTGCCGATCACGGAGAATTTTCCGGGAAACAATGTTCCCAATTCCATTTCTAAAAAATCGCCGGCCAACAGGCGCGGAGAAAACGCCGGATAAGCGGAGCGCAAATACTCAATCGATTCTCGATCGATTTCTGCCGCATACAGCGTAATATCCTTACGTTGCAACAATAAGTCCGTGAGCACGCCGGTGCCGGGCCCCACTTCAAGCGCCAAACCCGAAGGAGCCGAAAGGCTATCGACAATACGACGCGCAATATTTTTATCTTTCAAAAAATGCTGCCCCAACGCTTTCTTGGGTTTCACATATATCGGTTGATTTTTATTCATTCGTTTTAAGTGTCATAAGCACCGGCAAATGATCGCTGATGCCGCCGTGGTATTTAGGCCCGATAAAGGTCCGCTTGGGTTGTTCTCCTCCGTAACGCTCGTCCGGCTCCAACAAAAATGGGGCGTGAAAAATAGTTATCTCTTTAGGCTCTATAAAAATCGGCTCCTTTCTATTGAGTAAATTTCCCGACACAAAGAACAAATCAATCAACTCCCATTCGCCACGGTATTTCAACGAACCTTCGCCGCGTTCCGATAGCGGCAGCATTAAATTGTAAAGGCAGTTGCTACATAACGTATCGGACACACGCAGCGAACGTAAGCCCTCGTTCACCGGAGGACTATCGGGCGTATCGTTAAAATCGCCCAGTATCATAATATTTGCCCGGCTATTCGTGGCAAAAATAGAATCCACCACTACACGCAATGTCTCGGCAGCCCGCATGCGTCGTGGCTCCGATTGTTTTGCCCCACCGAGCTTCGACGGCCAATGATTCACAAAAATGTGGAAAGTGTCCAAAGAATTCCACACTCCTTTTGCATATAAAATTTCACGAGTACGCGCACTTCCCGATTCATAATAGACTTTATAGAAGCGCTGTTGCAACACATTAAAGTAATCCTTGCGATAAAGCAGCGCTACATCAATTCCTCGCGGATCGGGCGATTCGCGATGTACAATGCCATAATTCAATTTTGCCAACGGCGTTTCCCGTATCAGTTGATTTAATACCAATCGATTTTCTACTTCGCACAAACCTACTAACAAAGGAGCCTCTCCCCTGCCCGCAGCAATAATGGTTTTAGCAATACCGTCACGTTTTATTTTCAACTTTCCCCATGTCCAATGATTCTTCCCTTCCGGCGTAAAATCCTCGTCTTGCGTAGAAGGATCGTTCAGGGGGTCAAAAAAATTCTCAACATTGAAAAACATAATTGCAGCGGGCGTTTGCTTCTTCTGCTGAGCAGAAAGCCCTGTTCCAAAAATCAAACCTACCACGCATGAAATGAAAAGCCTTTTCATCAAAAAAAAATTTGACCAAAGGTACAAATAGATTTGATAAACCGGAATATTATAAATCCGTAGTGCATTTAGAAAATGAGTTTTATTTATTGTTTTGGCTAAAGATAGACGGCTATGAAAGCCATCACATTCATTGCTGTTGGATAAATCCAACGGATGGTAAACAATATATTAACAAGGCTTTAGCCAAATTTTGATGGAGCATTTCTTCTCCAAATGCACTACCGGTATTACAAGTTATACCATATGATTAAATTTTTGTTTGGTATGGTTTTTGCGACATTTTCCCAATTAAACACTAATTTCTTTTTATATGAAAAAACACATTACAGTTATTATTTTAGCACTCCTTGCCGGCTACACGGCAAGTGCACAAGTAGATCCTCATGCTATCGGCCTTCGTTTAGGAGGAGGCTCGGGTTATGGCGTAGAATTCTCGTACCAACACGGCTTCGGCAGCGACAATAGATTAGAATTAGACCTCGGATTTGGTGGAAACAACCATTATTCACGTATAGGATTAGTAGGAATATACCAATGGGTGTGGAATATCGGAAACGACGGCTTCAACTGGTTTATAGGCCCCGGCGCCGGACTGGCCATGAACTCCGGGAAAGACAATTATGACAATTATTTTGGATTAGCAATAGGCGGACAAGTCGGCCTTGGATTTAATTTCAACATCCCATTACAATTGACATTAGACACCCGCCCTATGTTTGATGTCTTGGCTGACACTGACGGTTTCGGCTGGGGTATCTCCTTAGGTGTACGATACCGATTCTAAACATACAAATATTTCAAGGAGCTACTAAAATTTTTAATCGCACAAAGAACCTGCCTGAATGAATGTATTCGGGCAGGTTCTTTGCATAATCCCGGCAGCTATCGGCGCTTGGCGGATTTTGTGGTTACTTGTTTTTGAATAGCTTCTTTTTCGTCACATAAATTCAAAAGATTCCCTGTCAATATTAACAGCATCTTTATGCTCCAAGCTGTTTAAAAATTTAACAAGCTGCTCCCATTACACGGCCTCATTATTTTCCTTTTCTTTAAGCCTCTTTAATCGTTTTGCTTATCCGATAAATGATTCAAGATTTTTCGACTATTCCACAAGTAGTTTTCAACAGCTTTTTGTTAACATCTTGTTGATTTATTAAATTATTGAATATCAAGATATAATAATCTATTGGACAGTAAGTGGGAAAAAGTGGAAGAAAGTGGAAGAAAAAACCGTATCTTTGTCCGTGAATTAAAAATTCGCTTTAAACACGATTAAAAACATGGCGGAATTCGTAGGTGAACATATTGCTAAACTCGACGACAAAGGGCGCTTGGTGCTTCCTGCGGAGTTTCGTGCGCAAGCGTCTCCGTTTGCAGGTTCGCGCTACGTGGTAAGAAAAGACCTTTACAGCAAAGTGTTGGAAATGTATCCGCCGGCGGCATGGGATGAGTATGCCAATAATGTAAAATCGAAATTAAATATCCTCTCTCGCGAGGGAAGCCGCGCGTGGGAAGAATTCAATCGCGGCCGGGCCTTGGTGACACCTGACGAGAAAGCAGGGCGAATCTTAATTCCGAAACAACTTTTGGAAAAAATCGGCGTGCAAAAAGAAGTGGTGTTTGTGGGAATGGATACCAAGATACAACTTTGGGCAAAAGAAGAATGGGATGCCCGCGAAATGGGCGACGACGAAGCGGCCGATTTGTTCGATAAATTATTAGGATAATGAAGCCATGCCCGTCGAATATCATATCCCCGTGTTGTTGGAAGAAAGCATCGACGCCCTGCAGATAAAGCCCGACGGAATTTATGTAGATGCAACGTTCGGAGGCGGCGGACATTCGCGGGAAATTCTAAAACGCTTGAAGAAAGGACGCCTCTTGGCTTTCGACCGTGATGATGATGCCGCGGAAAATAACTTGAAGCATCCACAGTTTACCCTTATACAAAATAATTTCAGGTTCATGCGCGCCTGTTTGCGCAACGAAGGGATTGAAGAAGTAGATGGCATTTTGGCGGATTTAGGCGTGTCGTCGCACCAGTTCGATACGGGAGAAAGAGGCTTTTCATTCCGCTTTGAAGCCCCGTTAGACATGCGGATGAACCAACAGGCAAGCCTTACAGCCGCAAAGGTATTGAATACTTACACGGAGGAAAAGTTGCTGCACATTTTCCGGTTATACGGAGAAGTGGAAAACGCCGGAAAAGTAGTCAAGCAGATAATGCAAGGCCGAGAAGAAAAAGCCATTGAAACCATCGGCGAGTTTGTTGAAATATTGAAACCCTGCACTCCGAAATTTGCCGAACATAAATATCTGGCAAAAGTATTCCAGGGCTTGCGCATTGAAGTGAACGGCGAAATGTCGGCATTACAGCAAATGCTGGAACAGTCGGCAAAAATCTTAAAAAAAGGAGGGCGTTTAGTGGTAATCACTTATCACTCGTTGGAAGACCGCATGGTAAAAAATTTCATGCGCTCCGGAAATGCGGACGGTAAGGTTGAAAAGGATTTTTTCGGCAACGAACTTTCTCCTTTTACGGTGATTACGAAAAAAGCGATTGCGCCGAACGAAGAAGAAGTTGCAAACAATACACGGGCACGCAGCGCCAAATTAAGAGTGGCGGAGAAGAAAGAAAAACCCGGCCTCCCGACCCCCAAAGGAGGAGAAAAATAACCTCAATAGAAAATGTTTAAAAATAGCTGAATGGGAAATGTAAAATTATATAGTGTTTTTCTAAACTCCCTCTTTGGGAGCAGGGAGGGCGTTCTATGAATTTCGTTCAGAAAATGTTTTCGGGACGTTTGCTCACCAGCGACTTTGTGCGCCGGCAACGTTGGTATGCCTTTTTCCTCTTTCTGCTCGGTATTGCCTACATCAGCATACATTACCGGATTGAACGAACGGTGCGCGAATCGCGGAAACTGGAGCGCGAAATAGAAAACCTGCATGCCGAATATGTAACGAAATCGGCAGCATTGATGCGCCTCAGCAAGCGCTCGGAAGTACTGAAACAAATACAACAACGCAATTTGAATTTACAGGAGCCTAATCATCCTCCTAAAAAAATAACGATGGATTAAACGAATGAATCCCGAGACTCAAAATATTATCAAACGAATCGGTATCCTTTACTGGCTGATTATTCTGTTGGGAATACTCATCATCATACAGGTGGTGGCTTTGCAATTGAATACGGAGCTTAAAGACGAAGGTATCAAAATCAGTTACCGGACAGAAGAATTGACGGCTGTCCGCGGTAATATTTTGGCCAACGACGGGCGGATATTGGCCACCTCGCTCCCCTACTATGAAATCCGGATGGATTGCACGGTGGCGCCCGACAGCGTATTCAAAAAAAATATTTCGGGATTGTCGGGGGCATTGGCCGGTTTCTTCCGCGATAAAAGCGCCGAACAATACAGGGAGGAAATAACAAAAGCCCGCAGTAACAACGGGCGTTATAAAAAGATAGGCAACCGTTTGGTCGATTACAGCGAGTTGCAACAGATAAAGAAATTCCCGATTTTCAAGTTGGGAAGCAACAAAGGCGGGATGATTCCGGAACAGCGCCATATACGTAAAAACCCTTACAACCGTTTGGCTTTCCGTACTATCGGATGGACCAATACCGAAGGTGTTGCGGTGGGAATTGAAGGCGCTTTCGACCATTATCTACGCGGAACGCCCGGCGCCCGCATGGTGAAACGTATTCCCGGCGGCGATTGGATGCCGGTGAACAGCGAAGTGGACATCGCCCCGCGCGACGGCGACGATGTGGTGTCGTGTATCGATGTGGATATACAGGATGCGGCGGAAACCGCTTTGCGGCGTCAGTTAGGAAATTCCACGGTATTCGAAGCCGGAACGGCCATTGTGATGGAAGTGAAAACCGGTGAAATACGCGCCATTGCCAACATGAAACGCAATGCCGACGGCACGTATGACGAAGCGTTCAACTACGCCATCGGAAGCGCCACGGAACCCGGTTCTACCTTCAAATTAGCCACGTTGATATCATTGTTGGAAGATAATAAAGTAGAATTAAACACCTTGGTAAATACCGGCAACGGCTCGCTTCCCTACAAAGGGCGTACGGTGCGCGATGTTACTCCGGGAGGTTACGGAACGATTCCGGTAATCAAAGTTTTTGAAAAATCGTCGAACGTGGGCTTTGCCAAAATGGCGATAGATTATTACAAAGGCCGCGAAAAACAATTTGTGGATCATTTGTACGCTTTTAAATTCAACGAAAAACTGAACTTGCAAATCATGGGCGAAGCGGCACCCACCGTGCGCTACCCCGGCGATAAAATGTGGTCGGACGTGTCGTTGCCGTGGATGTCTTTCGGATACGAGGTATTGGTTACGCCCATGCAAACACTCGCGTTCTACAATGCCGTGGCGAATGACGGAAAAATGGTGAAGCCGAAATTTGTAAAGGAGCTTCGCCGCCAAGGCTCCGTCATCAAACGTTATCCGACGGAAATTATATCGGCCTCCATTTGCTCGCCGGCCGTATTGAAGAAAGCGAAAAAGGCGCTCGAAGGCGTAGTAAACGAAGGCACGGCTAAAAATATTAAAGACTCTACGCGCTACAGTATTGCCGGAAAAACGGGCACTTCGCAAATTGCGTTCGACGGCGTGTACGTGAGAGACGGATACCGGAAACACCAAGCATCGTTCGTGGGATTTTTCCCGGCGGACAAGCCGAAATATACGGCAATTGTCGTATTGTATTCCGAGAAAACACAAAGCAATTTCTACGGCGGAACATGGGCGGCGCCGGTATTCAAACAAATAGCCGATAAGATTTATATTTCCAATCCGAACTGGAATAATCCGGTAGAGCCGGAAAGCAAACAATATGCCGATATGCCGGTAGTGAAAAGCGGCAAGAAAGCGGAAGTGGACGAAGTGTTGAGCGGATTGAAAATTCCAGCTGAACGCATTTCAAAAGATAATGCGTGGATTGGCGTGAAAATTTATGATGACCATGTGGAAGAAGTGCCGCGCAATATGCCCACCAGCACTATCCCATCGGTGTTCAATATGGGTTTGAAAGACGCCTTATTTGTGCTGGAGAATTTAGGGTTGAACGTCTCGTTTTCCGGCAAAGGGCGTGTGATGGCGCAATCGTTGCCCGAAGGAACGCCGTTCAGCAGAGGGCAACATATTCATTTAGAATTAGACATGTAATGATACAAGTAGATCAACTTATAAAAAACGTCCGCGTGTCGGAAATAAAAGGCAACAGCGCGGTAAACATTGCTTCCGTGGGATTTGATTCCCGTAATATTGTGAAGGGACAATTATTTATCGCTCTTTCGGGAACACGTGTGGACGGGCATCAATTCATTGACCAGGCAATAGAAAGCGGCGCCACAGCCATTGTGTGCGAACGGTTTCCCGAGACGCTGCAATCCGGCATCTGTTATGTGAAAGTTGCCGATAGCAATGCCGCCGTGGGTATAATCGCTTCGGAATTTTACGGCAACCCGTCGCAGCAATTAAAGTTGATAGGCATTACCGGAACGAATGGAAAGACAACGACAGTAACCTTGCTGTATCGTTTGTTCCGTGCACTTGGCCATAAGACAGGATTGCTTTCCACCGTGGTAAACCTTATCGACACGAAAGAAGTAAAAGCTACGCACACCACGCCCGACGCCATTCAATTAAACCGTCTGCTGGCCGACATGGTGAAAGCCGGATGCAGTTATTGTTTCATGGAAGTAAGCTCGCACGCTATTGTGCAGGGACGTGTCGGCGGATTACATTTCGCCGGAGGCATTTTCTCCAACATTACGCACGACCATTTGGATTATCACAAAACATTCGACGAATACATCCGCGCTAAAAAAATGTTTTTCGATAATTTACCGTCCGATGCTTTTGCACTCATCAATATCGACGACCGCAACGGCCGGGTGATGGTGCAAAATACCGCTGCGAAAATAAAAAGTTATTCGTTGCGCACGCAAGCCGATTTTCATTGTCGTGTTGTCGAAAGTTCGTTCGACGGCATGCAACTCAATATCGATGGGCTGGAGTTCTGGACTTCATTTATCGGCACGTTCAACGCCTATAACCTGCTGGCCATTTACGCCACCACGCAGCTATTGGGCATTGAAAAAGAAGAAGCCCTGCGCTTGCTCAGCGGCATGGGACCGGTTTCCGGACGTTTTGAATATGTGCGTGGAAGAAATAACGTGATTGCCATTGTGGATTATGCACACACGCCCGATGCGTTGCAAAATGTGTTGAACACGATTAACGAAATCCGCAAAGGCGAACAACTGATTACCGTGGTAGGTTGCGGCGGCGACCGCGACCGCAGCAAGCGACCGATTATGGCGCGCATTGCGGTGGACAATAGCAGCAAGGCGATTTTTACGTCGGACAATCCGCGTTTCGAAGAGCCCGATGCTATTTTGGAAGACATGCGGGCAGGCTTGGATGCCGCGCAACGCAGCAAAATGTTGATGATAACCGACCGCCGCGAAGCCATCCGCACGGCAGCCATGTTGGCGCAACCCGGCGACATTATTCTGATTGCCGGCAAAGGCCATGAAGACTATCAGGAAGTGAAGGGCGTGAAAACACATTTTGATGATAAGGAAGTTATTTCGGAAATGCTGCAATAACAAGGGTAAAAGATAAAAGGGAACAAGGGTAAAAGGAGAGCTGCCGTCATTGCGAATAAAGCGCCCGTCATTGCGAGCGAAGCGAAGCAATCTAAAAAAGAATAATAAAGTAAAATGATTTTATATAAAATATCAGAGCAGGCTAAAAGCCTGATAGCATATAGCGTAGGGAAATACCCTACGAATAAAGAGCAGGACTACTCTTTCGCGCGGAAGATAGCCTGTTTTTTAAAAAAATATTTTGCTCCGCGCGAAACGGATGATTATTTCGTATCCGTAGGGCGCCGCTACGCTTTGCCCTACGCTATGTGCTACTGCCCCTTTGGGGCGCAGAGGCGGTTTGTAACAATAAAAATAAACAACTTTATTATTGAACATTTTTAGTTTGTAAGGCTATGCTCTATCACTTATTCGACTTCATACAACGCAATTTCGACATCCCCGGCGGAGGATTGTTTAAATATCTTTCGTTCCGCTCGGCCATGGCGATCATATTCGCACTGATTATCGGCGCTATTTTCGGACGAAAAATCATCAAACGATTACAGAAAAGACAAATCGGCGAAGAAATCCGCGACCTCGGGCTGGAAGGACAAATGCAAAAGAAAGGAACGCCTACGATGGGCGGTATTATTATACTTTTGGGCATTTTAGTGCCGGTATTGTTGTTTGCGAACCTAACGAATATTTATGTTATCCTGATGATTGTTTCCACCGTATGGTTGGGCATGATTGGCTTTATTGACGACTATATCAAAGTTTTCAAGAAAAATAAACAAGGATTAGAAGGAAAATTCAAGATTATCGGACAAGTAGGATTAGGCTTAATTGTAGGATTGACCTTGTATTTCAGCGACAGCGTGGTAGTGCGCGAACCGGTAAGCATCAATACCCCGAACGCCCGCACCGAAATAGTACAAGGCGAAGTGGCTCCGCGCTACGTAGCCGATACGAAATCGACCACTACCAGTATTCCGTTTGTAAAAGAAAACGAATTCAACTACGCATGGCTTTCGCCGGTTGGCGGGAAATGCGGAGAGATTGTAGGATGGATCATTTATATCATCATTATTATTTTCATCATCACCGCAGTGTCGAACGGCGCCAACCTGACCGACGGCATGGATGGATTGGTGTCGGGCATTTCTATTGTGATAGGCGCAACATTGGGCATTCTCGCTTATTTGTCGGGAAACATTATTTACGCCGACTATTTGAACATTATGTATATCCCGAACAGCGGCGAATTAGTCGTGTTCATGGCGGCATTCATCGGCGCATTAGTCGGCTTCCTGTGGTATAACTCCTACCCTGCTCAAGTATTTATGGGCGATACCGGAAGTTTGGCTATTGGCGGTATTATTGCCGTATTCGCCGTCATGATTCGGAAAGAATTGTTGATTCCGATTTTGTGCGGCATTTTCTTCGTCGAAAGTTTATCGGTAGTAATCCAAGTGGCCTATTTCAAATATACCAAACGCAAGTACGGCGAAGGCCGCCGCGTGTTTAAAATGACACCGTTGCATCATCATTTCCAAAAGCAGGGAAATGCCGGCATTCAGGCGCTCATTCAAAAACCGATTACGCCGATTCCCGAAGCAAAAATCGTAACGCGGTTTTGGATTATCGCCATATTATTAGCCGTGATAACCATTGTTACATTAAAAGTAAGATAACGTAGGAGGCGGAATATGTTCCGCTCAAAAAAAACAATAAAAAATGAATCGAATAGTTGTTCTTGGAGGAGGCGAAAGCGGCGTAGGCGCTGTCGTATTGGCGAAAGTGAAAGGCTTTAATGTGTTTCTTTCGGAGATGGGAATGCTGAAAGAAAATTTCAAGCAAACGCTTATGCAATATGAAATCCCGTACGAAGAAGGACAACATACAGAAGAGTCGATCGTAGATGCCGACGAAGTCATAAAAAGTCCCGGCATTCCGGAAACCGCTCCTATCATCATAAAGCTAAGGGCAAAAGGCATTCCGGTAATTTCCGAAATAGAATTTGCCGGACGTTATTCGGATGCTAAAAAAGTGTGCATCACCGGCAGCAACGGAAAAACGACGACCACCTCGCTCATCTATCACATGATGCAGAAAGCGGGACTGAATGTGGGTTTGGCCGGAAACATCGGACAAAGTTATGCGCTGCAGGTGGCGACACAACACTTCGATTATTATGTGTTGGAATTAAGCAGTTTTCAATTGGACGGTATGTATGAATTTAAAGCAGATATCGCCGTGTTGCTCAACATCACGCCCGACCACCTGGACCGCTACGAATATAAATTGGAAAATTATGCGAAATCAAAATTCCGCATCATTCAAAATATGTCGCAAGACGATTGTTTTATTTTTTGCTCAGACGACGAAGTAACTATGACACACATCAACAAAATTGTTTCAAAGGCTAAAAAATTGCCTTTCACACAAACCGAAAAACCGGCTGAAGGCGCTTACGTGGAAGACGAAGCGCTGCATGCAAATTATGGAGAAAAAGAATTCTTCATGATGATCAACGAGTTGGCATTGCAGGGAAAGCACAACGTGTACAACTCCATGGCAGCGGCTATTACCGGGCAGGTACTTAACATCCGTAACGAAACGATTCGTGAAAGTTTAATGACTTTCAAAGGCGTAGAACATCGTTTGGAGCCGGTGTTGAAAGTGCGCAACGTGCTATACATAAATGATTCGAAGGCGACCAACATCAATTCGACCTGGTATGCGCTCGAAAGCATGAAAACAAAAGTGGTGTGGATTGTGGGCGGCACCGATAAAGGCAACGACTACAGCGCGCTGAACGATTTGGTGCGCGAAAAAGTGAAAGCCATTGTGTGTTTGGGTGTGGACAATACAAAAATTCATCAGGCATTCGGAAACATGGTGCCGGTAATGGTGGATACACGCTCGGCCGCCGATGCGGTAAAAGCCGCTTACGAATTGGCCGAACCGGGCGAAAGCGTGTTGCTGTCGCCGGCATGCGCCAGTTTCGATTTATTTAAAAATTATGAAGACCGCGGCCGGCAATTTAAAGAAGCCGTAAGAAACCTGTAACAGCATGGCAAATCCGTTTCGCAATAGCATCAAAGGCGACAAAATAATTTGGTTCGTTATCGGTATCCTCTCATTGATATCCATCATCGCCATTTTCTCGTCCACCGGCTCGCTGGCCTACCGCCAAGGGCAAGGCGCGTTTTCCTATTTGTTCCGGCAAACGATGTTTGTGCTTATCGGATTGGCAATTTTATACGCCGTACATAATGTGCCGATTGGTTGGTTTCGCCGGATGGCGCATCCTGCCTTGTATATTTCAATTGCTTTATTGCTGGCGTTATTCGTCTTCGGCGTCACGTTGAACGAAGGAACACGTTGGATTCGTATTTTCGGATTCACGTTCCAGCCGTCGGACGTCGCAAAAATCGGCTTGGTGCTTTATCTTGCCAAAGTATTGGAAGAAGGTACCGTAACTTCGTTCCGTGAATTTGCCCTCCGCATTATGTTACCCGTTTCCGTCGTCTGTGGGCTTATCTTGTGGAGCGGCACATCCACTGCATTATTGCTGGGTGGAACTTGTTTTTTGATTTTATTTATTGGAGGAATAAAGCCAAGTTATTTAATGCGTTTTGCCGGCCTCGGGATGATTGCCGTGGTGTTGGTCATTGCGCTCGGCCTCACGCCCCGTGCGGAAACCGTGCGGAGTCGTTTAGTAACTTTCGTGTCGTCGAACAGCGAAGGGGAAAGCGCCGAAAGAAATAAAAAAGAAGATGCCCGCACGTTCCAGGCCGACCAGGCAAAAATAGCCATTGCCACCGGCGGGCTTACGGGGAAAGGCCCCGGTAATAGCACGCAACGCCACATTGTGCCGCATCCTTATTCCGATTTTATTTTCGCCATCATTGTCGAAGAATATGGAATAATGGGAGCAATCGTTGTCGTTTTCCTGTATTGGATTTTGTTGTACCGCGCCATTGCCATTGCCAGATCGTGCACACGCATTTTTCCGATGATAACTGTTCTAGGAATTATGCTTTTGTTAGTGTTGCAAGCGATGGTAAACATGGCTGTGGCAGTTGGGTTGTTTCCCGTAACCGGACAAACATTGCCCTTAATCAGCTTGGGCGGGAGCTCGCTGTTTGCCACCAGTCTGGCATTAGGAATTATATTATCGGTAAGCCGCGCTACGGAAGAACGCGACATGCCGGCGACACAAATGGAGAATGGAAAATTGAAAATGGAGAATGAAGCGGCCGCAGCAAATTGAAAATGGAGAATGGAGAATTGAAAATTTTAAATACATATGAGTATGAAACAAGACAATCCGATAATGAGAAAAGCGTATGCATTTGCATTGCGCATTATTAAGTTGTTTCGCGTTGTAAGCGAAAAGAAAAAAGAATATGTATTAACAAAGCAAGTATTGCGCAGTGGTACAGCAATAGGAGCATTGGTAAAAGAAGCGGAGCATGCTCAATCGAAAGCCGACTTCCTGAGCAAAATGAATATCGCCTTAAAAGAAGCAAATGAAACTGACTATTGGTTAATGTTATTAAAAGATAGTGAATATATATCGAAACGGGAATATGATTCGATTAGTACAGACTGTAGTGAAATTATCAGCATATTAGTGAGTATTGTGAAAACGACAAAAACATCTATAAAAAAATAATTTTCAATTTTCCACTTTCAATTCTCCATTATGAAGCTAAGAATAATCATCAGCGGAGGCGGAACCGGCGGACACATTTATCCGGCGGTATCCATAGCTAATGCATTGAAAGCACGTTATCCCGATGCCGATATTCTATTTGTCGGCGCCGAAGGCCGCATGGAAATGGAGAAAGTGCCGGCTGCGGGTTATCCCATTGTAGGCTTGCCGGTAGCAGGTTTTCAACGGAAAAATATAGGAAAGAATTTTTCATTGCCTTTCAAAATTTGGAAGAGCGTTCGCAAAGCATCGAAAATAATTAAAGACTTTAAACCCGATGCCGTAGTGGGCGTCGGCGGCTATGCCAGCGGGCCGGTATTGTGGGCGGCGCAACGGGAAAAAATCCCGACTTTGTTGCAGGAACAAAATTCCTATGCCGGCGTTACCAACAAAATGCTGGCTAAGCGTGCCAAGCGAATTTGCGTGGCCTATGAAGGAATGGAACGCTTTTTTCCGAAAGAAAAAATCGTGCTGACCGGCAATCCTGTACGGCAGGATTTACGCCGCAACGACGGTTCGCTGCGTACCGATGCTGCAATGTATTTCGATATTGACCCGATGAAAAAAACAGTGCTGGTGGTCGGCGGAAGTTTAGGCGCGCGCACGCTTAACCAAAGCATGACACAAGCATTGCCGGAATTAGCAAAAGGCGATGTGCAATTTATTTGGCAAACCGGCAAAACGTATGCCGAAGTGGCTAAAACCACCGTGCAGGAATATACGGCCGGTTCGCTTGTCAAAGCGTTCGATTTTATTTACCGCATGGATTATGCCTTTGCCGTGGCCGATGTCGTAATTTCGCGCGCCGGTGCCGGCACCATTTCGGAATTATGTGTGGTAGCCAAACCGTGTATTTTCGTGCCTTCGCCGAATGTCGCCGAAGACCACCAAACAAAAAATGCGCAGGCATTGGTAAATAAAAACGCGGCGATAATGATTAGTGATAATAAAGCGCCGCAAGAATTAATTCAGGAAGCATTGCGTCTGGTAAAAGACGAAGCGCAACAAAAAACATTCGAGCAAAATATGGCTGCATTGGCAAAACCCAATGCCGCTAATGAAATAACAACACAACTGCTCTCTCTAATTAATAACACGAAATAAAGAAATTTTAAGCTTTTGTCCGTAGGACAATAATATCATAGAAGAAGAAACGGAAATACAAAAAATTGCCCATAGGGCTTAACAGAATAACAAAAACGACCAATGGCAAACACTTATACACAACTATACATCCATTTTGTATTCGCTGTACAAAACCGTTTGTCTTTGATTAATGAAAAATGGGAAGATGATTTATATAAATATATAACTGGAATTGTACAAGCCAAGAAACATAAAATGATGGTAATAAAAGGAACTGCCGACCATCTTCATACATTGATTAGCATGCATCCCGACCAGTCTGTTTCTGATTTGATGTATCACATAAAACGAAGTTCTTCCCTTTGGATAAATGACAATCGTTTATGTCTTGGGCGGTTTTCTTGGCAGGAAGGATTTGGCAGCTTTAGTTATGGAAAATCACAAATAGCAATACTTGCAGAATATATAGAAAAGCAAAAAGAACATCATAAGAAGCGTACATTTCGCGAAGAATATTTAGAAATGCTGAAAAAATTTGAGGTAGATTACGATGAACAATATATTTTTAAACCGATAGAATGATCTTAATCCCCTACGGGGAAAGAAGGTGTTTTTATATGGTATTTCTATTAATATCAATGCCCTATGGGCAAAGTAAAAAATATAAGCAACGTGTATTTGTAAGATACAGCATTAAGAGGGAGAAGAAAATAGAATACGAAAAACGACTTAATAATGTAACACGGAAATTTTGTCCATTGGAATATTAATAGAAAAAAGGGTATAAAATTTTGTCCGTAGGACAATAATATCAATAGAAAAAACGATATACGAAATAATTGCCCGTAGGGCATTAACAGATATAAAGATTTGACAAATTTTAAAAATTTGTCAAATCTAAAAAAGCAAAAAATTGAACAATGAACGAAAACAATAATATAGCACAATCCTCCTTTCCTCGTCCCCCCTTTGGAGAACAAGGCGCTGTCTATTTCATCGGCATCGGCGGTATCGGCATGAGTGCGTTGGCGCGTTATTACAAACATGCCGGAGCCTTGGTTGCCGGATACGACCGCACGCCTTCGCCCTTGACAAAAGAACTGGAAAACGAAGGTATTGCTGTGCATTACGAAGATAATTTAGCGCTGATTCCCGAAACGTTTTTCGAAGCGCCCGAAAAAGTACTGGTGATTTACACGCCGGCGGTTCCTGCCGACCATAGCGAGTTGTGTTATTTTCAATCGCACAATTTCAACGTGATTAAACGTTCGGCGGCGTTGGGACATGTAGCTGCCGATAAAACCACGCTGGCCGTAGCCGGTACACACGGAAAAACCACGACTTCCACCTTGCTGGCGCATTTACTCATGCAAGCAGGCGGCGGTTGCACGGCATTCTTAGGAGGTATTTCGAAAAATTACAACAGCAACCTTTTGTTGTCGAAATCGCCGGCATTGGTGGCCGAAGCCGATGAGTTCGACCGTTCGTTTTTACAACTGTTTCCGAACATTGCTATTATCACGGCAGCCGACCCCGACCATTTGGATATTTACGGAACGGCCGAAAATTTCAAACGAGCGTTTACCGATTTTGCACATCAGCTAAAACCGAACGGCAGCCTGATAATGAAACTGGGCGTCACATTGCCTTTACATTTCACCGCCGGACAAAAAGTATATCGCTATTCGTTCAATACGCCGTGCGATTTTTATGCAAGCAATATTCGCACGTTGGAAGGCGGTTATCCGCAATTTGAGTGGCACTATCCGGGCGGCGTACTCAATGATTGTACGTTGAACGTGCTCGGTTGGGTAAATATTGAAAATGCAGTGGCTGCTGCGGCTGCCGCTTATTTATACGGAGCCGATATGCAAGCCGTGAAAAAAGCATTGGCCGGTTTTTGCGGCGTGCAGCGCCGTTTCGATGTGCAGGTCAACACGCCGCATTGCACGTATATCGACGATTATGCGCACCATCCCGAAGAATTGCGGGCGGCTATCAGTTCCTTAAAAACAATTTTCCCGCACCGTAAAATTACGGGAATTTTCCAGCCGCACTTATATACGCGCACCCGCGATTTTGTGGACGGATTCGGCATAAGCTTGAGCCTATTGGACGAATTGATTTTATTAGATATTTACCCGGCCCGCGAAGAGCCGATTGAAGGAATTTCTTCAAAAATTATCTTCGACAAAGTAAGCTGTTCACAAAAAACAATGTGCCGGAAAGAGGAATTAATGGATTTATTGAATAAACGGAACAGTCATGATATTGACGTGTTGGTGACCTTCGGAGCGGGCGATATCGACCGCTTTGTGAAACCGATTAGCGCTTTATTAAAAGAAAAATTGAATGAAAAATGAAACGTGTTTGGCGTAAAATAGCAAGTTTAGTGGTAGTGATAGGGCTCATTGCGTATCTTGCTTTCACATCCTCGTTTGTGGATAAGAAAGAGCAGGATGTGATTTGCCGGGCTATTCACATTACCATTTGCGATAGCGCCGTCAACCGTTTTGTGCGCCCGTCCGATATCCGTAGCTTGCTGGACAGGGAAAACAAGAAACTCGTTAATATGCCGCTGTACCAAATAAACACCTACGATTTGGAACAGTTGTTGAACGCTCGCAGTGTCATAAAAAATGCAGAAGTGTATCCATCTATCGACGGCATATTGCATATAAAAGTATATCAACGGAGCCCTATTATTCGCTTACAGACGAATGGAGGTAATTTCTACATGGATGAAAGCGGTTATATTTTTCCCTTGTCGGTGATATATACATCGTATGTCCCGATTGCCACCGGAAATATCCCGATGTCCATAAAACCCAGCTATCGCGGGGAAATCCCAAAATCCGACAAATTCCTAAAACAACTTTACGAATTTGCGCTTTTCCTGCAAGATAACGATTTTTGGCAGGCGCAAGTATTGCAAATTCACGTAACGAATAACCGTGAAGTAGAGTTAGTGCCGCGTGTAGGAAATCAAATTATCAAATTAGGCGACTTGGACGACGTAGAATATAAATTAGAAAAATTGTTCGCTTTCTACGAAAAAGCCATGCCCGTAGAAGGTTGGAATAAATACCAAACGCTTGATTTGCGTTTCAGTAATCAAGTAGTGTGCACATTAAAATAGAAAAATAATAATTTAAAAATATAAACTATGAAAGACTATATTGCAGCCATTGACCTCGGCACCACAAAGGTGGTAACATTGGTTGGAAAAAAAGTGGACTCGGGAAGCTATCATGTAATAGCGCACAGCGAAATGCCTTCGAAAGGCGTTCAGCGCGGCGAAGTGCTGAACATTCAGGAAGTGATTGACGTGGTGCAACCGGCGTTGAACGACGTGCGTCAGAAATCAGGCATTAATTTTTCGGAAGTGTACGTAGGTATTGCCGGACAACACATCCGTTGCCTCGAAACGCGTTTCGATAAAATGAGACACAATCACAGCGAAGAAATTTCGGCGGACGAAATTAATCAGCTGGAAGAAAACATGTATAAAACGCAAGTGGAGCCGGGCGAAGAAATTCTGCACGTGATTCCGCAAAGCTATAATGTGGATAACCACTTGGGAATTTTAAATCCTGTAGGGATGTTAGGAACAAGGCTGGAAGCCAATTTTAAAATTTTCATCGGAAAAAAAATCTCCGCAGAGCACACACAACGTTGTATCAATCGCTTGGGCTTGAATCTGAAAAAATTAGTACTGGAGCCCCTGGCTTCGGCCAAAGCCGTGTTGCACGACGAGGAAAAAGAAGTGGGCGTGGTCATGGTCGATATCGGCGGCGGCACGACCGATGTGGTGGTTTACTATGATAACATCGTGCGCCACACGGCCGTGATTCCTTTCGGTGGAAATATCATCACCGAAGATATACGGCAAGGCTGCGGCATTCTGCAACGCCAAGCGGAACAGGTGAAAATCCAATGCGGCTCTTGTTTCAGCGACTTGGCGCCGGAAAATAAAATGATTACCATTCCGGGCATTTGCGGGCGCGACCCGCGCGTGATATCGTTCAAACTGCTTGCCAATATTATCGAAGCGCGGATGGAGGAAATTATGGAAGCCGTGATGTTCGAAGTGGAACGTTCGGGCTATGCCGACAAATTGGCGGCCGGCATTGTAATAACCGGCGGCGGCGCCATGATGAAAGACCTGCCGCAATTCGTAAAATTCAAAACAGGCATGGATGTGCGCATCGGAAAACCGATATACCTCACCGGCGATTCGAATTTAGACACCAAGCGTTGCGGCTATTCCACCGTTATCGGCTTGTTGATGCGCGGTTTCGAATACGAAGAAGTTCCGGCCTTACAAACGGCTTCTTCACAACTGCTGGAGCCGGTAGTAATAAAAGCGGAATCGTCGTCGAAATGGCGCGCTCCACGCAAAGAAAAAGAAGTAAAAAAAGAAAGCAAGAAAGAAAATCCGTTAAATGAAATGCCGTCCGAAAAAGGGAACAAAGGCGGTTTCATCGGCGGATTATTCGACCGTATCCCCGATTTTTTCGGGCCGGCCGACGATAATGTATAATTTAAAAAATGAAGACCATGAAAGAATATCTTCCGTTGGATTGGGAAATGGACAAAAGCTCCATAATTAAAGTAATTGGCGTGGGCGGCGGCGGCAACAATGCCGTGAACCACATGGCGCGCATGGGTATTCAGGGCGTGGACTTTGTGATTTGCAATACCGATGCGCAAGCGTTGGCCACAAGTCCCATCACCTATAAAATTCAATTGGGCGAAGTGCTCACCAAAGGTCTCGGCGCAGGCTGCAATCCCGAACAAGGGCGGCAAGCCGCCATCGAGAGTATCGATAAAATCACCGAATTGCTGAAAGGTTCTACCGAGATGGTATTCGTTACGGCCGGTATGGGCGGCGGCACCGGAACCGGCGCAGCGCCTGTCATTGCAAAAGTGGCGAAAGAGCTGGGAATACTCACGGTGGGCGTAGTGACGTTGCCGTTCCGCGACGAGGGGCCCGAATTTATGAACCGCGCCCGCGACGGCATCCGCGAAATGCAAAAACAGGTGGATTCATTGCTGATAATCGACAATCAAAAACTCTATGATATTTACGGAGAGCTATCGGTTTTCGACGCATTTCCGAAAGCCGACAATGTGTTGAACATTGCCGTGAAAGGGATTGCCGAAATCATTACGCGCCCCGGCTACATCAATGTCGATTTGGCCGATGTGAAAATGGTGATGCGCAACAGCGGCGTAGCCATCATGGGGAGCGGCAACGCTTCCGGCGAAAACCGCGCGTTGCAGGCCGTGCAAGAAGCGCTTTCGTCGCCATTGCTTAACGACAGCGATATTTCCGGCGCACGCAATGTGTTGGTAAATATCACTTCCTCCGAAAACAATGGATTGAAAATGTCGGAGCTGTCGCAAATCATGCAATACATTCAATCGCGCACCGGAAAAATTGCCAATTTCAAACGCGGCGTAGTGCTCGATTCCACGCTCAACGACACGGTTTCCGTGACCGTAGTCGCCACGGGATTCGGCATGCAGTCCATTCCCGAAATGATAGCGGACAGGCCGGAGGAGCAAGATACCGAAATAGTGACTTTAGAAGATACGCTTCATCAAGGGAACATTCACCTGGACGATAATTCCGGAGAACAAGGCCGGCTGGAGTTTGAAGTCTCCGAGAACACCCATATTTTCAATATTACGGAAGAGAAAAAAACACCGGCAAAAACACCGCCTGCATCTCCCCGGAAATCGGATAAACCGGCGTTGGTGCTTGAAAAGAACGAAGATATTACACCGCTGGAAACCACTCCGGCCTACATGCGCCGTAATAAAAAAATTAAACCCGAAGACACGCTGATGACCAACCAACCGGGCGCTTCTACCAAACTGGAAAGCAATCAGGACGGCCACAGCTTGCGCAGTGATAATAGTTTTTTATACCAGCGGCAGGATTAAATTAATTAATGCGCTTACGTTATAGACCTAACGGGATATACTCTCGTTAGGTTTTATAAATAAATGATTGCGATACAATCCCTATCGATTATAGTAATGAGCATAAGCTTAGTTTTGTCAATATATTTGCTATCTTTGTAAAATCATTACCTAAAAAATTTATAATGTTTTTTACGATACTGTTGTATGCCGGCCTATTGCTGGCTGCTTATTTACTGGGTTCTGTTTCAAACGCCCTTTGGATTGGGAAGAAATTTTATAATGTAGATGTCCGCGAACACGGCAGCAAAAATGCCGGCGCCACCAATGTCCTGCGGGTTTTAGGCTGGAAAGCATCGCTTCCCGTGTTTGCCCTCGATTTGCTGAAAGGAGTGCTGGCCGTGATGCTGGTAAAATTTACCGGTTTGGAACATGAAACGGAAGGCTATGTAAGTTTTCAAATCGTATTAGGCATGATGGCTGTTTTAGGCCACATATTCCCCATATTTTCAGGATTCAAAGGAGGAAAAGGAGTAGCCACCATGGCCGGAGTAGTGCTTGCCATCCATCCGAATGCTTTTCTGATAACGTTGATTATATTCATCCTCTGTTTATTGATTACGCGCTACGTATCGCTCAGCTCCATTATTGCAGCCCTGTTCTACCCGTTGATTGTAATTGTATTATTCGGCGAATGGCTGAATGAACAGGAAACCATTACGCTTAAAATATTCAGCATTGTAGCCATGTTGATTATTTTATTCACTCATCGAAAAAATATCAAACGATTATTGAAAGGAGAAGAATCGAAAATCGTAATCCGCAAAAAACCTTCTGTGGAAATTCCACCGCGAAAATCCTAATTTTTCAGGGCCGATTCCAACGTTAAGCGCAATTCATTCGCACCGCTCATGGTACGTATAGCGCCATGTTCCACCACCGAAATAATACCGGTTTCTTCCGACACCGTTATTACTACCGCATCGGTTTGCTCGGTACAGCCGATAGCCGCACGATGGCGCATGCCGTAGTGAGCCGGAACATTTTGATTATCGGTAATAGGAAGCGTACAACGCGCCGCCCAAATACGGTTATTCTTTAAAATAATAGCCCCGTCGTGCAACGGCGAGTTTTTAAAAAACAGATTTTCCAACAAACGGCTGCTGATGCGGGCATCGACTACGTCGCCCGTTTCGGCATATACATTCAACAGCGACTGACGGGCAACAACAATGAGCGCACCGGTCTTGCTTTCGGACATTTTCCGGCAGGCGCGCGTAATAGCATCCATATCCCAATCCGATTTTTCTTTATCGGTATTGAACAACATTTGAAAGAAATTGGAATGCTGGTAACGAGAGCCTAAGTGCATTAAGAACCGGCGTATCTCCTGTTGGAAAATAATAATCAGCGCCAATACCCCTACGCCCAGTACTTGTCCGAGAATGGTGCTCAACAGTTGCATGTTCAGTACCCGAACACCCAGCCAAAACACGTATAGCGTAAGGATTCCCGTGAATATACTGATCGCCGCCGTACCCCGTATCAATTTATAGAACTGGTAGAACAACACGGCTACCACAATGATATCCAGTATATCGGAAATGCCTATATGAATAAAATCGAACACTTTTTTGAGTTAAAATTTTCGTGCAAATATAATTCAATTATTCCACATGCCCGCCATTTTAATTGCCTGCACCGCCTCTTTTACATCGTGAACCCGTAAAATAGACACGCCTTGCAACAAGGCTTGCAGATTTAATGCCGTAGTAGCCGGCAAAGCTTCGGCCGGCGAGATATTCAACAAGCGGCACACCATGGATTTTCGCGAAAGGCCGGCTAACACCGGAACACCCGCTTCGCAAAAGCGGTGCAACTGCTTCAATAAAGTATAGTTTTGCTCAACGGTCTTGGCAAAACCAAAACCCGGGTCAATAATGATTTGCTCAACGCCCGCCTCACGCGCCAGTGTCATTCGTTGTTGCAGATAAGCCCATACTTCATCCACCACATCGTCGTACTGCGTGAGCTGCTGCATGGTTTGCGGCGTACCGCGCATGTGCATCATAATATAAGGCAAGTGATTTTTTGCGGTGACGGAAAACATCGCCTCATCGGCTTCTCCGGCAGTAATATCGTTCACCATAAACGCGCCGTATTTATCAAATAAACGCGCTACAATGGATGCGCGAAAAGTATCGACAGAAAGTACGGCTTGCGGAAAATGGGGACGGATGACATTCAACGCGGCATCCACACGTAGCCATTCTTCTTCTTCGGAAACCGGCGAAGCGCCCGGCCGCGTGGAGTATCCTCCGATATCTATAATCGAAGCGCCTTCAGCGAGCATGCGTTCCACCCGTTCGATAAGGGCCATAGTATCCGTTGCACGGCTTTCGCTGAAAAACGAATCGGGCGTGGCGTTCACAATGCCCATCACGACAGGTTTTTCGAATGAAAGCGTTGGTGTTCCTATTTTTAATTTCATCATGCTGCAAAGGTACAATTCCGTTTGCAAGACGACAATAAAAACAGTACCTTTGAGCGGAAAAATATATTTCATACATCGTAATTCTTATATAATCTGATGTTTATTGTATTAGAAGGATTGGACGGCGCGGGAAAGTCCACGCAACTGAAAAAGCTCCGGGAATATTTCGCCGCACGGCAAATCAAGTCGGAATTTATTCATTTTCCGCGTTTCGAGGCGCCGGTGTGGGGCGAGTTGATTGCTAAATTTCTACGCGGCGATTTAGGCGACGTGCAATCGGTAAACCCGTATGTAGTGGGCTTGCTTTATGCGGGCGACCGCTACGATGCCGCCGCACAAATCAGGCAATGGATAGCGCAAGGACATTGTGTTTTGGCCGACCGCTACGTGTATTCGAACATTGCTTACCAATGCGCAAAACTGGCCGGCCAAGCCGAAAAAAAAGTGTTGCGCGATTGGATTCTGCATACGGAATACACTTATTTTAATATCCCGAAACCCGACCTGACGCTGTTTTTAGATGTGCCGTTCCATCATGTGGAAAAAAAATTGGCCGAAGAGCGTTCCGGCGGCGACCGCGAATACTTGAAAGGAAAGAAAGACATTCATGAGTCCAGCCTTGACTTACAGCAATGTGTCCGCGAAGAATACCGGGCACAGGAAAAACTCGACGATACGTTCCACATTGTCGATTGTGCCGATGGGACGCACATGTTGGCGCCCGATATTATTTTCGAAAAAATAAAACAAAACATACAACCCTTGATTCATTAATACTATGAAATTCTTACGTATATTTTGCCGCCTACTGATCGGCGCCTTATTCATCTTTTCGGGCTATACCAAAGCGATTGACCCTATGGGTTCTTCGATTATTTTTACCGAAGATTTTCATGCTTTCGGCATGAATTTTTTGGTGCCGCTTGCCGGAACTTTCGGGGTATTGCTTTCCACCGCCGAATTGGTATTGGGCATTTGTTTGGTGATTGGCTTACGCATGCAGCTTACTGCCTGGGGCGTAGCGCTATTCATGGGATTTTTTACGATTTTCACTTTTATACTGGCCGTTACCAATCTGGTAACCGATTGCGGCTGTTTCGGCGAAGCTATTAAACTCACCAATTGGCAAACATTTTTCAAAAACCTGTTTATTTTACCTTTTGTCGGCGTTATTTTCTGGCAACGAAAAAACTACAAACCGCTTTCCTGTTGTATGGCCGAGTTGATAACCATCGGCTGCTTCACCCTTATGGTGCTTGGACTTACGTGGTATAGTTATCGCCACTTGCCGCTGATTGATTTCATGGCTTACAAAGTAGGCGTAAATATTCCCGAAGCCATACACATGCCCGAAGATGCGCCGGTGGATGAATATGAAGTTGTTTTATACTATGAAAAAGGCGGAAAAACACAAGCTTTCGGCATGGAGAATTATCCGAAAGACGACACGAGTTGGCATTTTGTAAAAACCGACAGCAAGTTGATAAAGAAAGGCTACACGCCGCCTGCCCGTGATTTTTCAATCTATTCCTCGGAAACGCAAAGTTATGTAACCGATTCCATACTGCAACACCCCGGATATTTATTCTTTTTAGTGTCGCCGCATTTGGAAGATGCGTCGTTAAAAAACATCTCGAAAATCAACGCTATTGCCGATTATTGCTTGGTAAACGAGGGCTTCAATTTTATAGGATTATGCGGTTCGGGCGACGAGCAAATAGAAAAATTTGCGCTGGAAACAAACGTGATGTATCCGATTTACAATACGGACGAAAAGCCGTTGAAAAGCATGGTGCGCTCGAATCCCGGATTACTATTGCTGCACAACGGCACAATCCTTGCCAAATGGAGCCATTTCGATATTCCTTCCGTTGAAGAACTGGAACAAAATTATATCCGCCAATCGCCGGAAGAAATTATTGTGAAACACCAAATACGCGAAAAACTAACTACGCAAATATTATTACTGTGCTTCGTAGTATTGGCTATTGCGCTAAGTGTTTGTTTCCGCGCATTCCGTAAGAAAAAAGAACATGCAACTACATCCGGATTATCCGCTGAAGAACTTTAACACGTTCGGCTTCGACGTTAAAACACGTTATTTTGCCGCGCCGGAAACATCCGACGAAGTGCTGGATATTTTTTCGGAGCCTTCGTTGCGCGCGCTTCCCCGGCTGATTTTAGGAGGCGGAAGCAACGTGCTTTTCCGGGGCGATTTCGACGGGCTGATTGTTCGTCCGCAGATTCAAAGCATAGAAATAATATCGGAAAATGAAGAATCCGTTTATGTCCGTGCCGGCGCCGGCATAGAATGGGATACGTTTGTGGCGTATTGCGTAACGCAAAACTGGAGTGGAATCGAAAATCTATCGTTGATTCCCGGCACGGTAGGCGCCGCTCCCGTGCAGAACATCGGCGCGTATGGCGTAGAGGCGAAAGACTGCATTCATCAAGTAGAAGCTATTGCTATCGAACAGTTACGATTTTTGTCATTCTATAATCAGGATTGCGAATTCGGCTACCGCGACAGCGTTTTCAAACGGGAATGGAAAAACAACATAGTGATTACACACGTGACCTTCCGCCTCCGCAAGCAAGTGCAACTTTCCACACACTACGCCGATGTAGAAGAGGAGTTGAAAAAATATCCGGAAGTTAATTTGCAAACTGTTCGCGAAGCCATCATCGCCATCCGCCGCCGCAAACTTCCCGACCCCGCCGAATTGGGCAATGCCGGCAGTTTTTTCAAAAATCCGGTTGTGCCCGCTGCCTTGGCCGAACGCATCAAACAACACTATCCGGATGTAAAAACATATCCGGCAGATAACAACATTGTAAAACTTCCCGCCGGTTGGCTCATCGAGCAGTGCGGATGGAAAGGAAAACGAGTGGGAAACGTCGGCGTACACGCCAATCAAGCGCTGGTGCTGGTAAACTACGGAGACGGCAACGGCCAAGAAGTGCTGCGATTAGCCTCGGCTATCCAACAATCCGTCCGCGAACAATTTTCCGTCGAATTGGAAATGGAAGTGAACGTGGTGTAGAACTATTACAAAAACCTGTATAAAATTTAAACCTCCGCTTTCACAAGTTAACATCGTTAAACCAGTATAATCATTTTTACCTCTCTTGATACTGCTTGTCATTCTTCGCTTCGCTCAGAATGACAACAAGAAACTTCGGTGGTTTCCGAAAATTATTAAAAAAAAATCTTCAAATTTTTCTACTCAATTGCATTATCCGGAAATTTTACTACCTTTGCGGCGTCAAAAAATCTAAATTTCATCTTTAAACAATTAAATATTAAACCCTTATGAAAAAAATTTTAGCTTTCGCCGTACTTGCCGTTGCTTTTTTAGCAAGCTGTACACCCAAAACCGAACCTATTTGTGTAGATAAATTTTACGCAAATCCGGCCGAATTCTTAGGAAAACAAGTAACAATCACCGGACATGTAGCAGGTTTCTGCACCGAATCCGGAAAATTAGTTTTCACCGGTTGTGAAAAAGCAAACAAAATGATGACGAACATTCCTGCCGGCGTTACCGTTGATTCTACATGGAACGGCAAAACGGTAGAAGTGGTGGGCGTTATCAGCGAAACTACTTGCCCCGAAAGCGGCAACAAATGCTACGCAGTGGAAGCTACTTCCTTGAAAATTACTGAAGCTTGCTGCAGTAAAGAAGGAAAAGAAGGCGCTTGCTGCGGCGAACATAAAGAAGGCTGCGCGAAGGATTCAAGCGCTTGCGCTTCAAAAGACAGCACCGGCTGTGCTTCGAAAGATACGACCGGCTGCGGCGCATGCCCTCACAATAAAGATGCAAAAGTTACCAAATAAATTTTGCAAACATTTTAAGAATAAGGGTTGGCTTGAAGTCCAGCCCTTATTTATTTTATACCTGAGCATCATAAAACTTCAGTTTATCTTTCTAAGCACAGCGGAAGAATCTGCCCGTCATTGTCCCGCAGGGCGGAAAAGCAATCTCTTTCTTTTTATAAATTCTTCGCAGAGTTTATCCTAAGCGAAGCCGAAGAAAGGAAATATGTATAACCGGGAAATTTTCTAAAATGTAAGCACCCAATAGCCGCCGGGGTAAATGCATCTAAATTCTGTGGAACTTGAAGTTGCTTACCACAAAGTGGTAATATATGAATGAATAACCACGGGTGAGCAACATATATCCCCTTCGGGAATAAAATAACGACACCTATACTAATCCCAACTTAGATGCGTTTGCCCTGACCCAATAATTCGGGAAATGAAAGCAAGCTAAGAATTTTATTAAATTTGCAGGCTTATTCTTTCTTATTAAGAAAATCGTATGAAAAAAATATTTTTATTACTGGTGGCTGTTTTGCTTTTCTCGCATGCCTGTTCCGCGCAAAACAATGATACGGAACTGAAACAAAAAATAGCACAAATGCTGGTGGTTGGCTTCCGCAGCACCACGCTCACACCGGCCAATCATATTTACAACGACATAAAAAAATTGAATATCGGCGGAGTAATTTTGTTTGAATACGACGTTCCCTCGCAATCGCGCCCGCGCAATATTTCTTCGCCGGCGCAAGTAAAAAAACTGATTGACGATTTACAAGCTATTGCGCCTACTCCGCTATTTATTTCCATTGACCAGGAAGGCGGAAAGGTCAACCGTTTGCGAAATAGCTACGGATTTCCCGTCACCGTTTCGGCCAAATACCAAGGAAAAACAGACCATGAAGACACTACCGCCCGCTACGCAAAAGAAACCGCCGGCACATTGATTAACGCCGGTTTCAACCTTAATTTTGCGCCGTGTGTGGATGTTGATGTGAATCCGGCTTGTCCGGTAATCGGCAAATTGGAACGCAGCTTTTCCGCCGACCCGCAGCAAGTCGTGAAACACGCCGGAATTTGGATACGCGAACAACAAGCGCAAGGAATTATCGCTTGCCCGAAACATTTCCCGGGACACGGAAGCGCCACGGGCGACACGCATTTGGGCGTAGTTGATGTAAGCAATACATGGAGTGAAAAAGAGCTGATTCCTTACCGTTATTTTATAGAAAATAATATGGCGGACATCATCATGACTTCGCATGTGTACAATGCGCATATCGATGCGGAATTTCCGGCTACGCTTTCGAAAACCACGCTTACCGGTATTTTGCGCAAGCAATTGCATTTCGGCGGCGTGATTGTGTCCGACGATTTGGCCATGGGCGCCATTGCCGACCACTACAAATTAGAAGTAGCGCTCGAAAAAGCCATTAATGCAGGGGTCGATATGCTGTGCCTTTCGAACAACGGGAAAACCTATGATTCACATTTGGCGGAGAGAGCCATTAATACTATCTTTACGCTGGTAAAGTCGGGGAAAATTTCACCCGAAACCATTGATGCGTCCTACAATAGAATTAAGGCGCTAAAAGAAAAATATAACATTATTCCATGCTCGAACATCGCTCCATAGACCAAAAAGAACGGCTTCGCGAAGCCAACAAAGTCACATGGTGGGGCTTGTTTTTGAATATTGTACTCACCGCTTTCAAATTTTTTGCCGGCATTGTAGGGAAAAGCCAAGCCATGATAGCCGATGCGGTACACTCGCTATCGGATTTATTAAGCGATATCGTAACGTTTATCGGCGTAAACTTAGGCGCCAAACCGTCCGACAAAGACCACCGCTACGGACACGGAAAAATAGAAACACTTTCCCTCGCTGTAATCGGATTAATTTTACTGGCCGTCGCTATTCGCATTTGTTGGAGCGGGATGGTCAACGCGGTGGAAATTGTCAATGGGAAAATAACCGAAGCCCCTTCGATGATTGCATTGCTTGCCGCCGTGTTATCGATTCTCGGAAAAGAAATACTGTATCAATACACGATGCGTACGGCCAAGAAAGTAAACAGCGCGGTGTTGGTAGCCAACGCCTGGCATCACCGTTCCGACGCTTTTTCTTCTATCGGCGTATTGATTGGCATTGCGGGCGCTATGTTTTTAGGACCTTCATGGCGAATACTCGATCCGGTGGCGGCTATAGTGGTCAGTATTATTATTGGAAAAGTAGCCGTACAAATGATTTGGAATGCCTCGGCAGAATTATTGGAACGCGCATTGCCTCCAAAAACAGAAGAAAAAATACTGCAAATTGCTTCGGGAGTGAACAAGCTATCGACACCGCACCATTTGAAGACACGCCGCATCGGGCCGTGCATTGCCATTGACATGGACATCTGCGTGGCTCCCGAAATAAGTGTGAAAGAAGCCCACGATTTGGTGATAGAAGTAGAAAACGCATTACGCAACGCTTTCGGCGAAGAAACCCAAATCACCATCCACATCGAACCGGAAGGCGGAAGCGATGAGTAAAGCAGGGATGTAACATGTTACGCCCAAAAAGTAGAAGGGAACAACGTGAAATGATAAAATGATGAAAAGGGATGTCATTGCGAGGCCGAAGCATCCTGTATCAAAAAGAATAAACAATAAAATGAAATTTTATATATTCATAATGTTTCTCTTTGCAGGACTTGCGTCTTGTCATGCACAAGGCGCTCCTGTTGAAGTAAAATCCCAACAAGCGTCCTACCTACAAATGAAAGCCGATACGGCTTTTGCCTATTGCAAGAAAAATAAGTTGGACACCACGCTTTGCATCCTGATAGATATGAAAATCCATTCCGGTAAAAATCGTTTTTTTGTATGGAATTTTAAAGAGAAAAAAGCCATCCGCACAAGCCTTTGCTGTCATGGTTGCGGCGGCGGAAGCACCGGCGAGACGCCGGTTTTCAGCAACCGGCCCGGAAGTTATTGCACGTCGCTCGGAAAATACAAAATAGGTACAAGCGCCTACAGTCAATATGGTATCAACGTCCATTATAAACTTCATGGGTTAGAGAAAAGCAACAGTAATGCATTCGACCGGATTGTCGTACTGCATTCGCACACACCGGTTCCCGAAGGAGAAATTCATCCGCATCACTTGCCGATGGGTTGGAGCCTCGGCTGTCCCGTCGTGTCCAACGACATGATGAAATATTTAGGCACCTGTTTGAAAAGCAGTCGTATGCCAGTGTTGCTTTGGATTTATTATTAGCCACAAACCGAAAAATGGAACTCAATTTTTCTCCCGATACTCCGGTTTATCTTTCCTCTGCCTATTGGGCGCCGGTGCAATATTTTTCAAGAATGATCCTCCCGAAAAAAATCATTTTGGAACAGCACGAACATTATATCAAGCAAACCTACCGCACGCGCTGCAACATTTATGCCGCCAATGGCATCATGCCGCTCACAGTGCCGGTAGTAAAAACCCACGGCGAGAAAATGCCTATCCGCGACGTGCGGATTGACTATGCCACTGACTGGCAACACTTGCATTGGCGGGCCATTGTGTCGTCGTACAACGCTTCTCCGTTTTTTGAATATTATGCCGATGATTTCCGCCCGTTCTACGAAAAACAGGAAATTTTCCTGTTCGATTTGAATGAAAAAATACTGCGGTTAGCGCTCGAGTTGATAGGAGTTTCCGTTGATATCCGTTATACGGAAACATTCCAAAATCGGTACGGGCAAAATGATCTCCGTTATACTATTTCGCCAAAAATACAAGCTATAGAAGCAAATGAACCATTCAAACCGCAACCCTATTATCAAGTGTTTGCTTCGCGCCACGGATTTGCTCCCGATTTGAGCATTCTTGATTTGCTTTGTAATGAAGGGCCGAATAGCCTGTGTATATTACAGCGTTGCATTATGCCCTGAATGCTATAAACAAAAAAACGCTAACAATTCCGAAAATCGTTAGCGTTGCCTTCTTCGCTTCTCAGGCGGCTAAAAGCGGAAATCAATGCCGATAGCCACTACATGGTTACTCCTTTTATAGGTTTCGGTGGCCGTTTCTTGCCAAGGCATCCCGGTTGCATAAGTAATTTGTTTGCTGTTGGGTATGTATTTCGTTAAGAAGTAGCCTATGTTTATCCGGACTTTCTGCCCTATTTTCAGAGCGCCGCCGCCGCCTACAGAATGCGACACAAATGAATGAGCCATATCTGTTTGATAATCGGGCGTAATTCCGGAATTGGAATATTGGTAGCCGGCGCTTACCAGGAAGAGTTTACTGAAATTCCATTCGGCTCCCGCTAAAAATTCATTCCCGTCTTTCAAATATTGCTGTTTACCGTTTTCCATATCGGCATTCTTATTAAAAAAATGATTATAGCCGATTGATAATTTCAACGTTTTAATGATATCATAAGACGCGCCTAAAGAAAGAATAGCCGGAATATCGGCCGGCGTTTCTTTTCCGTCGGGAAACATTCCGGTATCATCTTGTGATGTGTTATTTTTCAAGTTCATATTTGTTTGAAACTCGTAACGCGCCGCTACATTTAGTTTTTCATAACTAAAGTTTACACCAAGAATGGGTGTAAAGCCCAAGCCCGTTTGCTCCACATTTACCACTTTATCGCCCAATGTTTCTGCAATGCCCGACTGCCCTATTTCAGTAAAGAAAGTCGCCGCAGATATCAAGGCGCCTGTCGGATTCCCGGGATAAACCGGATTAATTTTAATATTTTTAATGTAGCCGTTATAGGAATTCTGTGCATAGGCGATACGGCCACCCAAAGAGGCCGAAAACATGTCGTTAATTTTATAGGAAACTCCCAGTTGCCCTCCGTAAGTTGCACTGCTTCCTTTCAAATATTGATCTACCGAATAATTCGTAGTCGTAAGTCCGGTTGCTGCCGCTACATTTCTTTTTAGAAGAGAAATAGGCGCTTCAAAAGAAGGCAAGCCCCTATCGAAAGTCAACGTGCCGCCACCTCCCACTACACTCAAACCTAAAGAAAAGGCAAAATCTCCTTTACGATAAACAGCGTGAATGCTTGGGATAAGAAAAGACTTAGAGTCTCCTGTATATGTTCCTAAATGGAGTGTCGATAAGGAGTTCGTAATGGTGCGCTTTTGAAAAGCCGCTTGATCATTCACAGAGAAGTGCCAGCCCTTTTCCAAAAATACCAATCCGGCCGGATTATAATACACTCCGTCGATTTCAAGCGTAGCATTGCGTGCCAACATACGCACGTACGCTGCGCTTTGATTAGTATTGGTAAGGATTCCTCCCGCAAAGAGCGGCATCACAAGCAACATTCCGGCTGCCAATAGCATTAGTTTGCTGATTCTTTTCATAAATATTAATATGGTTTCGATGTACAAATTTTGCTGCAAAGTAAGGAATTATTTTTAAATAGCCTATGATATCAATAAAAAAACCTGCTCGATGTAACAGCAGGTTTCTTATATTTATTTTCCGAAAATCTTTCTACTCCTCATATTTCCATGTAAATACATCACCATCAAAATCAACTTTAAAATCGGTGTCGAAATCTTTTAGTTGAAACGCTTCTCCAAAGGCCGGAAAACGTTCCATATTAAAATTCCTACCACTGTTTTGAATCATGAAAGCACGGCCGCCAAAGCGATCATAAGCGTCCCGTTGTTCGGGCGTCAGAATAGCACGCACCTTTATTTTATGATCTACCCGGGCTTTCATCAATTTTCCCTGCAAAGCCGTTAACTCATCAATGACCGAATTAATTGATTTTTGATCCATCGGGTCTTCGTCCTGCAAGGTTTTCATGCGCGCTTTCTTTTCGTTAATCAAATTATTGGTATGGCGGGTTTCCTTACTGAAAGCGGTCTGTAAGTCTTTCCATTTTGTTTTTTGTTCTTCCGTTAAATCGGGAATTCCAAAGAAACGAATATCTCCGCCCAATTTTTCGTTGATGCGATACTCTCTAACGGTTTTTTCTTCCCCGTTAATAACGACTTTTTTTACTTCCCGCTTTTTCTCCGTTTTGTTGTCTTGCGCCGTAACGCCAAAGCCCACTAAGGCCATGCAAATGAGTAGAACGATTTTTTTCATAACGTTATTTTTTATTGATTGGTAGATTGTTTTTCAAAAAACTGCGAATATCGGCAGCCTTTCTTATGTAAGACATTTTCCCGCCAAAAAGGTTTAACAGGATATTGATAATAATCAACGTTTCTACATGTACAATCAATTACATTCGTACTGTCGCAAAGCGACTGAATTTGAATAAATAGCGGAGTACACTTGCGCACGGTGTAGGGTTTTGATGAATATAATTACAGGAGTTGCACAATTTGCCATGTATCCCTCATTATTCCCAATAAAATCGTACATTTGTATGCCTTAAAAATTACGTTTACCATGAATAAGAAAAGATTCCGCATCGGGCTATTGGGGAAAGTAGTCATTGCTATTATACTGGGAGCCGTGCTTGGCTTGTTTATGCCGGAATGGTTCGTGCGCCTTGCCATGACCTTCAACGGCTTGTTCGGAAATTTTCTGAGTTTCTGCATTCCGCTCATCATCTTAGGTTTGGTGGCGCCCGGTATCGGCGATTTAGGCAAGAATGCCGGAAAATTATTGTTGATAACCGTAGCTATTGCCTATGGCTCCACGCTGTTTGCCGGCTTTTTTTCCTATTTCTCGTGCATAGCAACTTATCCGTCGTTAATAGGCGGCAGTACGCAACAGGCTTTCGATAGCGACACGCTAAACAAAGGTGCACAAGCGTTTTTCAGCATTGACATGCCGCCGCCGGTGCCGGTTATCACAGCGCTGATACTGGCGTTCTTGTTAGGCATCGGCATGGCTTACATCAAAGGAAACAGCTTAAAAAACGTATTGACGGATTTCAAGGATATCATTGAAAAAGTGATTACTGCAGTCATTATTCCTCTATTGCCCTACTACATTTTCAGTATCTTTTTGAACCTGTCATTTTCCGGTGAAATTGTGGAAATAGCCGTACTGTTTTCCAAAGTAATCCTGGTGATATTTATACTACATATCCTGTTATTATTGATTCAATTTACGGTAGCCGGAATTATTGTCAAGAAGAATCCGCTCGTATTATTGCGAAATATGCTCCCGGCTTATGCTACGGCCCTCGGCACGCAATCGTCGGCAGCCACTATTCCGGTTACGTTGCGGCAAGCGTTGAAAAACGGCGTGCGCGAAGAAATTGCCGATTTTGTAATACCTCTCTGCGCTACCATTCACTTAGCCGGCAGCACGCTGAAAATAGTAGCCTGCGCCATTGCCGTAATGATGTTACAAGGAATGGAAATAAACACCCTCCAGTTTGTCGGCTTTATTTGCATGCTGGGCGTTACGATGGTGGCAGCTCCCGGCGTTCCGGGCGGCGCGATTATGGCAGCCATTGCGGTGTTGCAGTCCATTTTAGGTTTCGACAGTGCGGCCAATTCGTTGATGATTGCCTTGTATATCGCCATGGATAGCTTCGGCACCGCCTGCAATGTAACGGGCGATGGAGCCATTGCAGTGGTGGTCAATAAAATTGCCCGGAAAGTGTAAATTATTTCTTACCTTTGCAATCTTTTAAAAAAGACGATATTAATTTTTAAAACTCTAAATATGGCAGAAAAATTATTCACAGAGTTTCCCCCCGTTTCCACTACCCAGTGGGAAGAGGTGATAACGAAAGACCTGAAAGGCGCCGATTATGAGAAAAAACTCATTTGGAAAACAATGGAAGGCATTAATGTCCGTCCGTATTACCGCGCCGAAGACTTGAAAAATCTCACATTAGTTCCGAGTACCAAAGCCGACAACAAATGGCTCGTACGGCAAGATTTCGATGCACGCGAAAGCGTAACCGAAGCCAACAAACAAGCGCTGGATGTTCTCCAAAAAGGCGTTGATGCTGTTGGCTTTCGCATTAAAAAAGACGGCATTGCCCCGGTAGATTTCGATGCGCTCATCAAAGGTATTTCGTTGCCGGCCGCCGAAGTAAACTTTACCGGTGCATGCAGCTCGGCCACCGAGTTGGTAAAAATGTTCGTTGAAAAAGCCAAAGCATCGGGCGCTAAAAGCGACGATATCCGCGGTTCGGTGGATTTCGACCCGCTTCGCCGATTGACATTACACGGCGCTTTTTGCAGCGACGAGAAAAGCGCGTTCGAGCAACTGAAATCGGCCATCGAAATAGCCAAACCCTATAGCCGCATCCGCACCGTAGGTGTCGGCGCGTATATTTTCCACAACGCCGGTTCGACAATTGTACAGGAATTAGCCTTTGCGCTGGCCATGGGTAACGAGTATCTTGCCCGTTTGACCGAAAACGGTGTAAACATTGACGATGCCGCACACGCCATCAAATTTACATTTGCCGTAAGCGCCAACTACTTCATGGAAATTGCGAAATTCCGCGCCGCCCGTATTCTTTGGGCGAATGTGGTAAACGCTTACAAACCCGCGAAAGAATGTTCTACACGCATGAAAATCCATGCGGTGACTTCGGCTTGGAATCAAACCGTATATGACCCGAACGTGAACATGCTGCGCGGCACTACCGAAGCCATGAGCGCCTCGCTGGGCGGTGTCGATTCGTTGGAAGTATTGCCTTACGACAAAGCGTTCCGCAAACCGTCGGAATTTTCGAACCGCATTGCACGCAATACGCAAATTTTATTGAAAGAAGAATCGTATTTCGATAGAATTATCGACCCTGCCGCCGGTTCGTACTACATCGAATCATTGACCGCTTCGATTGCCGAAGAAGCTTGGAAATTATTTAAACAAGTGGAAGAAAAAGGCGGCTATATCGCTGCTTTCAAAGCCGGATTCATTCAAGAACAAATCAAGGCGACGGTGCAAAAACGCGATATGAATATTGCTACACGCCGCGAAATTTTATTGGGCTCCAACCAATATCCGAATTTCACCGAAAGCATTGATAAGGATGTGCAAAAAGAAACCGTTACACGCGGAAGCCATCCACATAAAGCAGAA
>JAVBOD010000045.1:0-18747 GCA_031551045.1 Bacteroidales bacterium | reverse complement strand
CGCACGCGCAAATCGGGGCTAACCAATGCCACCAACTCCAACAAGCGTGCAAAATTTATTTCTTCATGCGGTTTTCCGGAGCTTCCCCAATGATACGAATCGACATTCTGTCCCAACAGGCACACTTCTTTGTATCCGTTGGCCACTAATTCTTTCACTTCTTTCACAATCGTCTGCGGCGGACGGCTGCGTTCCGCACCGCGCGTATAAGGCACCACACAGTAAGCGCACACGTTGTTGCAGCCACGCATGATGGATACAAAAGCATTGACGCCGTTTTTATCCATGCGCACCGGCGAAATGTCGGCATAAGTTTCTTCGCGCGACAACATTACATTGATGGCTTTTTGCCCGCAACCGGCTTGCTGCACGAGCATCGGCAAATCGCGGTAGGCATCGGGGCCCACCACTAAATCGACCGTACCGTTTTCCAATAATTCTTCTTTCAGGCGTTCGGCCATGCAGCCCAACACGCCCACCAATAATGAAGCATTGCGTTTTTTCTGTTGCCGGAACACATCCAAACGCCCCCACACACGCTGCTCGGCATTGTCGCGAATAGAGCAAGTGTTGATAAAAATCACATCGGCTTTGGTAATATCTTCCGTCACGGCATAACCCGAGTTCTGCATGATGGACAGCACGATTTCGCTGTCGTTCACGTTCATCTGGCAACCATAAGTTTCTATGTACAATTGAGGCGCTAACCCGTCAATAATAGGGCGAAGCGCATTTAAATTAACGGCCATTGTTAAAAATATATCCTACAAAGTTACAAAAAATCTATCTTTAATTGTATCTTTGCAAAAAATATCATCACTATGAAACGTTTTATTTTATTGATTTTCATTGCCTCTTTAACATTTGTTTCGTGTTCGCAATACGAAGATATTATTGTGGAAGACGTGACGGTAAATAATTTCAAATTCGAAAGCACTTCGAAAGTTATTTTGGATTTATCGGTAAAAATCGATAACGGCTCCAATAAAACTTTAGCGGTAAAGAAAATTGATTTCACTTTAGCAACAGCCAAAGGGCGCAATTTTGCCGATGTAACGCTGGTAAAAGCTTCGAAAGTAAAACCTCATTCAGATGACTATTATCCCGTACAATTGCAAGTGAACATTACCGATTTAATGGCCATCATGTCGTCGGGGCTCGATATGCACAGCCCCGACCTCAGTAAGATTTTTGCTACCGGCAAATTGAAAATGAAAGCAGGATGCTTGCCTTACACCATGAAGGTTGACAAAAAATCGTTGAAAGATTTGGTGAATAGTTTATAATGTGTTGATTCGCTTGTGATGATTCGCACAAAATAGTTTAGAATAAAAAAAACTTTGTTATGGCTCTCAAAAAAATAGTGATAATGGCTGTGGTAGCGTTGACCGCTCATGTTTTGTTAAATGCACAAACATATGGCACGCAAGCAAAAGATTCAATTATAGAGCGCACTCCTATTTTTGAAGAATTAGCTCAAGCGGAAAGCGCCGGACAGGTGGTAATTCATCAAAGTAAAGATATTCAGGATCTGGTTCTCAATCACAGCCTGCGCAATGCCACCAAAAAAATGAGCGGCTTCCGCGTGCGTATTTTTTTCGATAGCAACCAAAAAGCCCGCCAGCAATCGGAAAGCACAGCAACTAATTTCACGGCGCTTTACCCCGATGTTCCGGTATATCGTGTTTACGAAAATATTTATTACAAAGTAGCGGTGGGCGATTTCCGCACGAAAAGCGATGCAATGCGCTTTCTTCGGGCAATCAAAAAAGATTACCCGAGCGCATTCATCATCAAGGAAAATATCAACTATCCTAGTCTTTAATTCCCGCTAAATCCAGTACAAAAGCATATTCGAGGGCAATTTCTTTGATATACTCGAAACGCCCTGAAGCGCCGCCATGGCCGTAATCCATATTGATGAAAAACAACAGCGGATTCTGGTCGGTTTTCATATCGCGCAGTTTTGCCACCCATTTGGCCGGTTCGAAATATTGCACCTGCGAATCGTGCAGGCCGGTGCTTACAAACATGGCAGGATAGCCCTTTGTTTCTACATTATCATAAGGCGAATACGATTTCATGTAATCGTAATATTCTTTCTCGTTCGGATTTCCCCATTCGCTGTATTCGCCGGTAGTCAACGGAATGCTCTCGTCGAGCATCGTCGTTACCACATCCACAAACGGCACGTCGGCCACTATGCCCTTAAATAAATCAGGGCGCATATTCACGATGGCGCCCATCAGCAATCCGCCGGCGCTGCCACCCATGGCAAACACTTCGTTTTTAGCGGCATATTTTTCATTTACCAGGTATTCGGCACAATCAATAAAATCGTAAAATGTATTTTTCTTGTTCAGTAAACGACCGTCTTCATACCAGTCGCGGCCGTAGATTTGTCCGCCGCGGATGTGCGCAATGGCATACACAAAACCACGGTCTAACAAGCTCACGCGGGCACCGCTGAAAGTAGGGTCCATTGTAGAACCGTACGAGCCGTAACCATACAGCAACAAAGGAGCCGTTCCGTCTTTCGGCAAGCCTTTTTTCTGTACAACGGAAATAGGCACTTTTTTCCCGTCACGCGCCGTGGCATACACGCGGAACGTTTCGTAATTATCTTTATTGTATGTCGGAACGTCTTGCTGTTTCAACATTTTGCGCTCGCCGGTCAGCATGTTGTATTCATACGTGGTACGGGGCGTTATCATCGAAGTATAAGTGTAGCGAACCCATTCGGTATTGAATTCAAGGTTGGTCGATAGTCCGGCCGTGAATACCGTTTCGTCCATCGGAATATATTTCAGTTGCTTGTCGGCAATGCGCATAACGCCGATGCGGTCTTGCCCGTTTTCTTTTTCTCCCAATACCAGATAGTCATTGAACACTGCGAAGTCTTCCAATTGCACATTATCGCGGCCGGGAATCACTTCTGTCCAGTTTTCCTTGGCGCCTTTGTTTACGGGGGTTTTCATCAGGCGATAATTTTTCGCCTTCCAGTTGGTATAAACAAAAAAGTCATTTTTATAATGGTCGATATAGTATTCCAATTCCTGCTCGCGCGGTTGCAATACGCGAAATTCGCCGTCCGGCGTGTCGGCATCGAGCACGCGGATTTCATTGGTAAGCGTGGCCGACGAATATATCATAAGGTATTTGTCCGACTTGGTTTTTCCTACGCCGACACCGAATGTTTCATCTTTTTCGAAATACACTTTTTTATCATCGCTTACCGGAGTTCCCAGCACGTGCTTCATTATTTTCTCCGAACGCAAGGTTGTCTGATTTTTCATGGTGTAGAACACTGTTTTATTGTCGTTGGCCCACACACAACCGCCGGTAGTATTGGGAATGGCATCGGCATACAGTTCGCCGGTTTCCACATTTTTAAAATAAATAGTGTAGTTACGGCGGCTTACCGTATCCACTCCATATGCCACAATTTTGTTATCGGGGCTGAAGGAGGAACCACCCAAGCCGTAGTAGGAAAAGCCTTTGGCCATTTGGTTGACGTCCAAATAAACTTCTTCGGGAGCCGACAAATCTCCTTTTTTACGGCATAACAAATAATATTCGGTATCCGGCAACGTGCGGCTATAGTAGTAATAACCGCTGCGAAGATAAGGCACGCTCTCGTCCTGTTCTTTCACGCGCCCGCGGATTTCCTTGTACAATGTAGCCTGCAATTTTTCCGTATGCTTCATCATCGCATCGGTGTAAGCATTTTCATCGTTGAGGTATTGAATGACTTCCTGATTCTCGCGGTCGTTCAACCAATAATAATTATCGACACGGGTATCGCCGTGAATCGTCATTTCGTGCGGCACTTTCTTTGCCACCGGCGCTTTCGGAGCATTTGTGCATGCTCCCAGCGCAACAAGGGTTCCTGCCATTAGCAATAATTTTTTCATATTATTTTTGTGATATTGGATTTCAGATTCCACCTATTGGAGCCGGATTTTGCCTTTTTGTCATTCTGAACGAAGTGAAGAATCTATGATAGAAAATAGTACAAAATACAGATTCTTCACTTCGTTCAGAATGACAAACTACATCTTTCATAATGAAACGCTTCGCGCGATTCATCGTTCATCATTCATAACTCATCGTTATCGTTGTATCCACCAGCGAGCTCCGATGCGTTTGGCAATACGGCTTACAGGGCCTGTATAACGGTCTAATTTTTCGGCATAAATATCGCTGATACTAATCAATATACCTGTTTCTTCCACTCCTCCGAAGCCGGGATTTAACGCGGTGCCGAACACTTTCATCGATGGTGAAAGGTTCATGTAGGAATTAATCAGCGGCGGAATATTTTCCCCCAACAAACGTACTTCGCGCGAAAGAATACGATAATCTTCTTTATAATCTTTTCCTGTAAATAACTTTTCCATACGCTCTTCGTCAATATTCACCGCTAATGGGTGAATCGGAACAACCAAACGTTCTTCGTCGGAAAAATGTTTTTTCAGGAAATACAACAACATGTTGCGCGCTTCTGTATTGTAGGAAACATACATGGTTACTTTTCCAAAGAAATAATTCACTTCCGGATAGCGTAATACAAGCGCCCCCAGCCCATCCCACAAATTATCAAGGGCATATAATCCCTTACTGCGCAAACGGGTGCTTTGGTAATTGGGTTGCACAAACGAGCGCCCCAACTCAATGGTGCGCGGCAGGTATTTATTTTGAAAGATTTCGGAAAATGAAAAAAGCTCGGAAGTAGCCAACTCTTCGACTTTACACGTCCCGGCATGGATATAGCGATAACCGCCTAATATTTCTTTTGCCTTCGGATCCCACACAATAAGTTGCCGGTAAGCATTTGCGCCGGTATCGAATTCGTCGAGGTCGAGGCTTTTTCCGGTGCCTCCGCCGGCCGCACGGAACGAAATTTCGCGCAAGCGCCCGATTTCGCGCATGACATTCGGAGAATCGTGAGATGTTACGACATACAATTTGTTGCCGCCATTACTGGTGTGGCGGACAAATTTGTCGGCCGACAATTCGCTTTCAACGATTTTCCGGTCTATCGGGGGAATAACAGCTTCCATAATTTATATTTTTGAATCGCTCATTGCATATACTTTTTCGCGCACAAACTGTGTCCACTCGTCCATGGTGCGACTTTTATCAAACGTTTGCCATGGAATCGGCTGCCCGAAGCGGACATTGTAATGCGCGTTTTTTTGTTTGAAAAATTCATCGGGCAAATAGAACATTTCAAGATTGGCTTTAACGCCTAAGCTCCGACGGAAACTCGACAGGTTGTAGAAAAAATTGGAATTACGCCCGTCGAAAAATACCGGTACCACGTCGCGTTTCGATTGTATGGCTTTTTGAATAAAACTTTTTTTCCACGGCGGGTCGGCAATCACACCATTATAGCGGCGCGAACAAAGGCCTGCCGGAAAATACAACACTTGTATCGTCGGCGACGAATAGGTTTCTTCGATACGCCGCGCATAGTCGGCCGACTGACGCCCGTGCTTGTTGACCGGCACAAACACCGGTTGCAGCGGTCCCAAATTCAGCAGTAAATCGTTGACAATAAATTTCACATCGGGGAAACGTGTGCCGATAGCATCCAGCAAAATCAAGCCGTCGAAAGCGCCCAAGGGATGATTGGAGGCGAAAATATAACGCCCGTCCTGCGGAATTTCTTCTAATCCGGAAACATCGTAGGAAGCGTGCCAGTGCTGGGTAATAATAGCGTGCACAAAAGGCAATCCTTCATGGTCTTTCCCGTAAGTGTGTATCACATAATTTACCTCGTCCTGATGAATTACCCGTTTTACGTAATTCAACAAAAAACGCGGCACCCATTTTAATAGCTTCGGATTTTTCGAGGCGATAATTTTTTCAATATCAATAAATTGCGGTATGTCGGATGTATGCTTCACCAAGAATGTACTTTATTATGCAAACTTACAGAAAATGTTGCTATTATCCAAGAGTAGCGATAGAAATAATTCGGAAATCCCCCTCAATTCTTTAAAAAACAAAAACATATAAACAATCCTTTTCTAATCCAGTATTTGTTTGTACTTTTGTAAGATTTATCAACGTAAAACTATATGAGCGAAAACAATCCGTTATTGGCAAAATTAGAGGGACTTTCAGAAAAATATCAAGACATAAGCAAGCAACTATCCGACCCGCAAGTGATGTCGGACATGAAGCGCTATGTGGCCTTAAGCAAGGAGTACAAAGAACTGGAACCGATTGTCGCCACATGTGCAAAATACAAAAAGGTACTGAACGATTTTGCTTCGGCAAAAAGTGTGCTGGAAACAGAGAAAGATGCCGATATGCGCGAAATGGCCAAAGAAGAAATTGACCAATTGGAAGAAGAAATTCCGGTATTAGAAGAAGAAATAAAGATATTGCTGATTCCTGCCGATCCGCAGGATAGCAAGAACGCCATTCTGGAAATACGCGCCGGATCGGGTGGCGACGAGGCGGCTATTTTTGCCGGCGAATTGTTCCGCATGTACAGCAAATTTGCCGAACAAAAAGGCTGGAAAATAGAAGTGAATTCAAGCTCCGAAGGTACTGTAGGAGGTTTCAAGGAAGTTATTTGCGAAGTAAAAGGCCACGGCGTGTACGGCGTATTGAAATACGAAAGCGGAGTACATCGCGTACAACGTGTTCCGCAAACCGAAACGCAAGGCCGCGTACACACTTCGGCTGCTTCGGTGGCCGTATTGCCGGAAGCGGATGAGTTCGACATTGAACTGAACATGAATGATGTCCGTAAAGACACGTTTTGTTCATCGGGCCCCGGCGGACAATCGGTAAATACTACCTATTCCGCCATTCGCCTGACACATATTCCTACCGGTATCGTGGTGCAGTGCCAGGACGAAAAATCGCAGTTGAAGAATTACGACAAAGCGTTGGCCGAATTGCGTACACGATTGTACAACATGGAATATGAAAAATACCTGAACGAGATTGCCAGCAAACGCAAAACCATGGTTTCGACCGGCGACCGCTCTGCCAAAATCCGCACCTACAATTATCCGCAGAGCCGTGTGACCGACCACCGGATTAATTACACCATGTATAATCTTCCGGTATTTTTAGATGGGGATATCCAAGAAGTAATAGACCAATTGCAAGTGGCCGAAAACGCCGAACGGCTGAAAGACAACGAGGCGTAAGTCGTTTTGCATCCAAGGTTCGCCCGTTTGATTGTTGTGTCATTGCTTGTTATTTGAAATGAAAACGCTTAGATTTTAGCATAACCCTAAAATAAAATATATCATGAAACATTTCGGAAAAACAAGCTGTTATGCAGCAGTACTGGCCGCCGCCATCTTACTTATTCCCGGATGCAACAGCAAAAAGGAAACTACCGGAAAGACAGGCCTCCTCAGAACAGACGACACGTCATTAACCTATCAACTACCTTCGCCGGATGTAAAAGGAGCAGTCAGTGTAGAAGAAGCGCTCGCCAACAGACGCTCGCATCGCTCTTTTCAGGATAGAGAACTCTCTGCAGAACAACTGTCTCAAATTCTGTGGGCAGCTTATGGCGTAACGGAACCAAAACCGGAGTATCCGTTCCTGAGAGGAGGTTTCCGCACGGCTCCCTCTGCCGGAGCTTTATATCCATTCGAACTATATGTACTGGCAGGAAAAGTAAAGGGCGTGGAGCCCGGCGTATATAGATACATTGCACAAGGCCATAAAATAACAAGAACGATTGATACCGATAAACGCGCTGAATTATGCGAAGCGGCATTAAATCAGGAAATGATACGCGAAGCGCCGGCCACCCTGTTCTACAGCGCGATATTCAGCCGGATGACTAAAAAATACGGAGAACGCGGCCGCGAACGTTATGTATGTATGGATTTAGGCCATTCCGCCGAAAATGTTTATTTGCAAGCAGAGGCCTTACATTTGGGAACTTGTGCCATAGGCGCCTTTATTGATGAGAGAGTGAGCGCGGTGTTGCAATTACCGGAAGAAGAAGAACCTCTATATATCATGCCTATCGGTTATTATTTCAACAAAAAAGAATTTTAGCAAGCGCCCGCCCACGAATATTTTTCTGTTCTGCTATTATTGCCTACCTTTGCTTTCAGGAGATACTTAAAATAAAGGAATGATTTTTGTTTAACATTTTTTTGTAAAAAACAATTAAATGAAAATAAAATGAAAAATTATCAAAAAACATTACTAAATATAGGAGCGCTTATCATAGGAACAAATATGGCCAACGGACAAACCACCCTTATTAATGTGGACACTAACAAAAGTATTGTCAACTGGGAAGCAAGTAAAGTAACCGGTAAGCATCACGGCACCGTGACTTTACTGAGCGGGAATATTTCAATAGCCAATGAGGCTCCAACGGGAGGCACTTTCGTTGTGAACATGAAAAGTATTGCCAACCTCGACTTGAGCGGCGATATGAAAAACTCCCTGGAAACGCACCTCAAATCAAAAGATTTTTTTGAAGTGGAAAAATATCCCACGACTGTTTTTACCATTACAAAATTAACCCCGAAAGGCACCGGTAAATACGAGATAAACGGAACTCTTACAATTAAAGACAAAACGAATCCTATAACTTTTGAAGCTACGGCAAATGCCAGCGCTGACGGAAAAACGCTGACGGTGAAATCTGACCGTTTCAGTATAGACCGCACTAAGTGGAATGTGATTTATGGTTCCGGTTCTTTCTTCAAAGGCTTAGCCGATAAGGCCATTAACGACGATATATTCTTTGAAATTTTGCTGGAGGCAACCATTAAATAGCCGATGAATAACACCTAAAACAATATATGACCGCAGTACAATTATTTGAACACATTCAACGTAAAAAATCCTTCTTATGTGTCGGCTTAGATACTGACATCACTAAACTTCCAAAACATTTATTGACGGAAGAAGAACCTTTGTTTATATTCAATAAAGCCATTGTGGACGCTACGGCGCCTTACACAGTGGCTTATAAACCCAATCTGGCGTTTTACGAAGCACACGGTTCAAAGGGTTGGCGACAATTGGAAAAAACGGTTCAATACATCCGGGAACATTACCCCGATATATTCGTTATAGCCGATGCCAAACGAGGCGATATCGGGAATACTTCGCAACTATATACCGAAGCATTCTTTAAGGAAATGAATGTAGATGCCGTGACTTTATCCCCCTACATGGGAAGCGAAACCGTATTACCGTTCCTGCAATACGACCATAAATGGGCTGTCATTTTAGCACTGACATCCAATCCTTCATCGGCCGATTTCGAGTTGACGGAAGAAGCCGGAAGCGGACGGAAATTATTTGAAAAAGTAATAGGGCTATCGAGTACATGGGGAACTGCCGACAACACCATGTATGTGGTAGGCGCCACGCAAGCGTCCATGTTGCAAGATATCCGCCGTATTATTCCCCATCATTTTTTGTTGGTTCCGGGCGTAGGAGCACAAGGCGGAAGCCTGGAAGAAGTTGCTAAATACGGCATGAACCAACAATGCGGCCTTTTGGTAAACTCGTCGCGTGCCATTATTTTCGCCGATGCAAGCGAACAGTTTGCAAACATTGCCGGTCAAAAATCAAGAGAAATGCAACAGGAGATGGCACAATTATTGGAAAAATTTAAGCGCTAAAAATCAATTATTTGTACAAGAATCTACATTCATACCTTACAGCATTGGAGCAGCAAAACGACCTGCTTCGTATTACATCATTCGTAAATCCCGAATTGGAAATTACGGAAATCACCGACCGCGTGTTCAAAAATGGCGGTAAGGCGTTGCTGTTCGAAAACAACGGCACGGAGTTTCCGGTGTTGATGAATATGTTCGGTTCTACGGAGCGCATGTGTAAAGCTATCGGCATAAATTCATTTGCAGAAGTGGAGCAACGTATCGATAAATTATTTTCGGCAGCGCTTTCTCCCAAAAATTCGTTGTGGGAAAAACTGCGTTTACTACCCACGCTGGCGCAAGCCGCCCAATGGATGCCGAAAATTATCCACAAACGCGGAGCATGCCAGCAAGTAGTGATGCCGCAACCCGACCTCGGGAAACTACCGATTTTAAAATGCTGGCCGCACGACGGCGGTCGATTCGTCACGCTGCCCATGGTGCACACCAAAGATGCCGAGACAGGTTTGCGGAATGTGGGAATGTACCGTATGCAAGTATTTTCACCGGCTACGGTTGGCATGCATTGGCACCGCCACAAAACCGGCGCCAAGCATTTTTCGAAATGCACGGAACGTTATTTTCCCGTGGCTGTTGCGCTGGGTGGAGACCCTGTTTATACCTACTGTTCTATGGCGCCGATGCCCGAAAACATGGACGAATATTTATTGGCCGGGTTTCTGCGAAACAAACGGGTAAATCTGGTAAAATGCCTCACACAACCATTGGAAGTTCCCGAAGATGCCGATTTCGTAATGGAAGGGTACATTGATACGCAAGCGCCTTTAGTGACCGAAGGCCCGTTTGGCGACCACACCGGATTTTATTCGCTGGAAGATGTGTATCCGTTGATGCAGATAACGTGTATCACTCACCGGAAAGATGCGGTGTATCCGGCAACAATTGTGGGTATTCCGCCGCAAGAAGATGCTTACATGGCGCAAGCTACGGAAAAAATATTCCTCGCCCCTATCCGCTTGGCGTTGGTTCCCGAAATAGAAGACCTGCACATGCCTTTCGAAGGCGTGACACACAATATTGCGATTGTAAAAATCAAAAAAGATTATCCCGGGCAAGCGCAGAAAGTTGCCAATGCCCTGTGGGGCGCCGGACAAATGATGTTCAACAAAATTTTGATTGTAGTCGATGGCGATGTGGATATTACGAATTATGGAGCAGTGGCTGAACGGATAAAGGAAAACTATTCTCCGGAAACAGACACCTATTTCAGCCAAGGCCCGTTGGATGTGCTCGACCATGCAGCAGCAATCAATGGCTTCGGCGGAAAAATCTGTATGGACGCTACGAGCGATACGGCAGCAGGCAGCAGGCCGTCTTCGGTAGGCAGTGAAACGCAAAGCGCGAACAAAGCAACGAAACAATCTACACACAATAAGAACAAATCCGAATTATATTCATTCATCTACAAAGGTACAATACTACCACAAACGCCCATTATTGTTGAGTTTGATGCAGAAGTAGATATCACTGACATCGCAACCTGCATTTGGCTATTGGGGAATAATATCGATGCGGTGCGCGATTGCCGTATCGTGAACGGACAACTCATCATGGATGCTACCCGTAAAATAGCGGTACCTGATAATAAACCAACGCAACATTTCCCTGCTCGTTGGCCGAATGTGGTTTGTTCGTCCGACGAAACCATTGACACCATAGACCGCCAATGGGATTCGTTAGGCATCGGGGCATTTATTCCGTCGCCTTCACTCAACTATAAAAAATTGGTAAAACCGGGCAAAGCAAGAGTAGCATTGTAAAACCGTGAATTTTATGTACTTTTGCATCGTTTTTATTTTTTGAAGCATGAAAAAAATAGGGTTGTTTATTGCAGCTATCTTTGTTTTTTGTGGCGTTTTTGCGCAGCAAAACATTGAAACACGCTTGTTTTTCAGCGACACGACGAGTTTTCCTTTTACCGAAGAATGGCAATACCTTTCGACGGATATTTATTTACTCAACGCCAACAAATTCGGCAAACTTATCAACGAAACACTATTCGAAAAAATATACGACCGTAAGGGAGAAGCCACCTTCCGGAGAAAAAAAGGATTGGAAGAAGAAAAATTAGAATACCTGTTCATCAGCGCGGAATTGCAGAATGTGAAATTTTTCGGCGACAACAGCATGATGTATCCGTTGTACAATTTTCAAGTCAACAAGGATAAAAAAGAGCAATACCAAACGTTTGTCAGCGACAACATCGAAAGCGTTCGTATTATTGACAACCTTCCATTATACTCAGCCAAAGACCGCATTGATGCAAAGATTGAAGTACGCGCCATCACGCAAAGCGACCGCGATGTGATTCTCGGATTCATCGGGAAACAGCTGAAAGACCTTGCTACGCTTCTCAATCCTACCACAGCCGTATTTTCGCTCATCGGCGAATTCGGTAATTTTATCGAGACGAACAGTCGTAAAAAAGAATATCGTTTTACCTCGACCATCCGTTTGTTCGAGCAGAAAAATTTCGATACACGCCTGCATTCCGTGCATGTTTATACTGCCGTGACGGCCAATAGTACGCCTATCAGAATCAATTTTGCCAAGTTGAAAGCGTATTTGGACACCACGCAACAACATAGCCTCTCCCGTAATAAATTGGCGGAATTATTGGGCTACGGACAATATCCGTTGATTATCGTGGCCAACTATAAATCGCTGTACAATATGGAAAACATTACCGGCGACGAAGTGAACACCGCGTATATCGACCGGCGGAAAGTGCGAGTGGAAAACAATTACAACAATGGGCTCATCAGCGAAGAGACCTACCGGCAGGAAAAAGAGTTCATTATTTTCCTTTCCGCTTTTGCAGCTTTTAAAAGCAATTTGGAAATGTACCGGCTAAATTTCAAAATGGGCAATACGGAAGCGGCGATGAACGGCTTGTCGAACCTCGCGCAACAATACCGGATGTTGCTGCGCATTTATCATGATACGAATTTCAAAAATCGCGAGAACAATATGTTTCAGCATATCTTCAAACAAGAATATCTTTCGAATATAGAATACGCCGAATTATATTTGGAAGAAGACCACAATCTGAAATCGGTAAAAGATTTGGTACGTACGATGACACATATTGAGCGGAATGGGCTTCCCGGCAAGGATAGCGAAATAGACGAAGCTGTACGCGCCCTGCACTTTGCCGACAGATTTAAACCCGAATTTACGGAGAAAACACAGGACGGACAACTCATCCGCAATCAGATAGACCATGCCGAAGAATTTTTATATAAAAAATTATTTGAGGCTGATATTCAGAAAATTGAGCAAACGCAAGCCACTACGAATAATTTGAGTGTGTGCGAAATGTTGAAGCAAAAAATCAACAACACGAATTGCATGCGTTGCCGCGAGCGTTCCGTATCGGCTCTGCTCGATTTCAACAACCGCTACGAAGAAAATATGAAAGCCGCGGCGTTGAAACAATTCGAAGCTACCGTTCACGAAACCGAAGAAAAACTGCTGGCATATATGGCAAAAACAAACTTAGCAGCAGAAAATTTTGCCCGCGAATATGCCGGCGACACAACATCGGTAAGTGCTGTGATTATCGGAAAACGCGTGCAAGAGTTGAAACGCGACGTGAGCAACCTGACGGATTACACGCAACGGAAAACGGATAACCTGTCGTCGCAAATGATTACACGCCTCATTGAACGCATCCGCGAACTGTACGGACAGATTGATAAAGGCTTGGATTTTATTGCCGGAAATTCACCGGAATTATTGCAAAAACACACCTCTCCCACTCCTCCTGTATTAGAAGACGAAACCATGGTGATTGAGGAAGCTGTGGTGGACACTACAGCTACTTAAAAATGGCCAACACAAAAAACGAGGTTCATTATTTTTCTCATTGTCCAAGATTTATTTAATTGTATAAAATCAGGTCTTTGTCTGTATTGTATTTATTTTTACCTTTACCAAAAATCTAACACTATATTTTATTTTATGAAACTTTTTAAACTCTTTATTTTGGCTATAACATCAACCTTAATTTTATCCTGCTCAAAAGATGAGGATTCCAGGGGAGCTTCCTTTGAATTGGAATTATCGGTTCGAACCGATGCTTCTTATAGGGGAACCGAATTTTCTTTTACTGCTAAAAATATTACTATTGATTGGGGGGATGGAACAACACCCTATAAATATAATGGCGATGGTAATGATTCTTGGAGCGCACAAGATGCTTCCCACCAATATCCTGAGATATCGGCAATAGTTGAATACACGATAAAAATATCAGGCAAAGAGCTAGAAAATTTTAGAACAAAACCAGATCCACTCCATCAGGATGTAATGGCTAGTATCGTTAAGTCAATCAATATAAAATCATGCCCGTCTCTTACTAATTTAATTTTGCTAGGTGTAGAAGATATGACAAGCTTCGATATCAGTAAATTACCGGCTCTAAAATATATAGGATTGAATGCAACACTTTTCACATCCATAGATTATTCTAAAATTTCCAAGCTGGAAGGCATTATTCTTGGATATAATCAACTTTTAAATACACTAACGCTACCATCTAATCTAAAATTTATTTCGATATATAGTTGTGCTCTTTTGACCCAAGATAAAGTTAAGCTTGAAAATTATAAAAATTTAGAATCCTTATACCTGTCTTATAATAATTGGGAATCTATTGATTTAACAAGCAATAACCAATTAAAATATTTAACGATAAATAATAGTGAGGTAAAAGTCATTAATCTCTATAATCAAACAAATTTGCAATCCATTAATATTGAAAATTCCGCATTAACCGGATTCACCTTGCCGGCTGTCTTTAAAGAATTAAAGGCAGCTTCTTTGTATGATAATCAATTAGAAAAAGAAGCTTTAAATACATTCTTTCAATCATTGCCCACAGGAACACCTAATCAATATGATTTTTATCGTATATCAATAAGAGAGAACCCTGGTTCAGAGCAATGTAATCAACAATTAGCCATAGATAAAGGATGGATGTTCTATTAAGGATTAATATTCAAACAGCATTTTATTTACAAAAAAAATCCACCTGCTTTGCAAGTAGATTTTTTCATGGCTATATAACATTGGAAAATAAGCAAGGTCATAGACATAACAGTATTTTGGGTTACATATCGTTTTTTTAATTTATAATATTTAGGTATTAAAATATTATATTGAACTTCAATTATTTAAAATATTTTGAAACAAAAAGGTGTCTTTGTATTTGTTAAATTAAAATTCACTTTCTAAATTGCGTCCGAAATCTAAACAAGCGATATATTTCTTTGTATTGCTTATCTGTCGAGATTTACTTTTCTAACCGTAACGTTGTGAGTATGTAATTAAAGAGAAAAGGCATGATTATTTTCTATGTCTTATTAGGTATTGCAATATAAACAACAAACGGACTTTTATCTTAAAATAATCTTAATACCTCACAGTATTTTGGTTCGTAACATGAAAAGCTTTTTATACATTCACTTTTGAATAAAAACGACTATGAGCAACTTACTTCTATGCAAAGTTTTCACTTTCAGTATTTCGCTGATGTTATTTTCTATTTCAACAATTATCCTGAATAAGGCTGTTACACCTTCTATTTGCCTTGCTTTTGCAAGTCTATCGAGTGCAATAATAATAGTAGCAGGAATAATCATTTATCAAAAGAAGAAAGAAGCAACGAAACAGGATGTCGTTTGCAACTAAGATTTTCATTTGGGAACATACAGCTAAATGCTCCTCTATTGAAAGGAGATTGTGTATTATTTCCCCGACCTTATCGCCTTCAACGACCAGAACATCATATTCAGCAGGATGCCCATAAACAGGGGCATTCTCCACATGTGCGCGGGTGAGCCAATGGGTTTATTAACCGGTCGCTACTATCTAACAATAAGGAAAACGGGTCGTTGAGAATATCCCAACTGTTCCAACGATGATACTCTTTCAAGCGTTCTACCATAGGGCTATCAACTTAGGAAGAAAAATAACAAGGCCGGTGGCCAAGGCTGCCAAGGCTACAAGTAATACGGCCACGGCTGATAAATCTTTCACTTTTTTAATTTGCCGATGATAATCCGTCGTTACATGGTCGGCTAAATATTCAATAGAAGAATTAATTGCTTCCATAGCAAATACAAGTCCTATAGCCAGTATAATAAATAGCCATTCTGCAAAAGAAATGTGTAGTAACACTCCGAGAAGAATAGCACAAACAGCGATTACTAAATGAATGCGGGCATTATGTTCATTTCCAAATAAAATTTTCAATCCGTTGAAAGCATACGTAAAACTTTTCAACCTTTCCCGGACTGAAAATTTTTCTTTTTCCATGGCTATTGCAGCATTTTGAGTATTGATTGAAATATCAGTAATCCGTCGGTATTCCCCAACTCCAAGTCGGCAGCACGCTCCGGATGCGGCATCATGCCATACACGTTTTTATTTTTGTTGCAGACGCCGGCAATATTCATCAGCGAGCCGTTCGGGTTCACCGCTTCCGAAACTTTTCCCTGCTCATCACAATACCGGAACAAAATCTGGTCGTTCAGTTGTAGATCGGCCAAGGTTTTTTCATCGGCGTAGTAACGGCCATCGGCATGGGCAATAGGAATTTTCAGCGGTTTCGCTTTATCTAAATGATAGGAAGTGTAGGCCGTTTTACTGCTGGGAAGTAAATGTATATTTTTACAAATAAATTTTTGGGTATTATTGGGCAATAAGGCTCCGGGCAACAATCCACTTTCGCAAAGAATTTGAAAACCGTTGCAAACGCCCATTACAAAACCTCCTTTATCGGCAAACTCTAATACGGCATTCATAATAGGAGAAAACTTCGCCAAGGCTCCGCAACGCAGGTAATCGCCATAAGAGAAACCTCCCGGCAAGAGCACTCCGTCCACATTCTTCAACTTATCATCCTTATGCCACAATGGCACGACTTCTTGGTGCAGCATGTCACGAAATGTATAAATCATGTCGTGGTCGCAATTAGAACCGGGAAAAATTACAACTCCAAATTTCATAATATATAGTAAATTTTTATCAAAGATAGGGATTTTCTCTCATTTACAATAATTGCACCAATAGCGCCGCCGCCACATAAAGCAAGAATAAGACTGTTCTTGATTTTGCCTTTCTATTGTTCGGCGCCACAGAATAGGCTGTTACCAACACCGCCGCCGGAACAGCTATCAACGGAAGAGACAAGTATTTATTGCCCGGATAGAAGATGGAGCCGACAATCAATAACAACAACATCCATTCGAAAATAGCATAGCAATGCGAAACTTTTACTTTCGAGGCAGAGCCTTGCGAAAAACCTGCAAAAAACGCTACTAACAACAAAAAAGCGAAAATCAACAGGTAAATAAAATGTACCGCATCCGCACGGCCAATGTTCAAGGGCCATTCAACAACATGGTAATTATTAATGATGGGTACAATTTGTTGTATATCGCCCGTAACCAGCCAATAGTATAGAAAAACATATAAACAAGGAGTGGCCACGCCGGCCAACATAGCGATCCAATCGCGCCAAGCAAAGGGATGAATAATCAATACGGCTATCGGCAACAACACCAACAAAGCCAGGGAAGAAGAGAAAAAGAGCGATGCAAGCGAAAAACAAAAAGCCGCTATAAAAATAGCCCCTATCCCTCGCTTTTGCTGATAGACCGAAAAAATATAGTGCGTCCCCAACAGTAATAAGGCCGCTGCTAACTGAGCGCCAAAAACTAATTGTGTTTCAGGAACCGCCGAAGCAAACACGATGTAGCACAAGGGTAAGAGATGCTCGTTCGCTTTCAGGAAAATATGGCGCACGTTAAGCATCCATAGGAAACACGCATTCAAGTACGTGCAAACAAAAGCCACCCAACGCCCGTTAACTCCGTCCAATTGTAGCCAATCTAAAAAGAAAGCCTGAAGGGGCATTTGACTTACATGAAAATCGGCCGGTGGAGTTATTTCAAAAAATAAATTAAGTAAACGACAGCTGAAAAAGTATTTTAATGCAGTTCGAAGTATGAAGAATTATTAGAAACATTGACATAAGCAGCTTTGATGTAAGCAACGTAAAAATATCACTAGAATGCACAGTAACAACTTATTTAAGTGAATAACAGCTAACAAAAACTTTTATACAGATAGAATTATGTGATATGATTAGAAACGGAAATAGAAGCAACTGTGGTTAAAACAACTAGGATATATAAGCATAATACACAACCAACAACTCAATTAAGAAAATAACTGCTAAGAAAGAGATATTATGCAGTTTGAAGTATTAGAAGTTATTAGAAAATGTGACATAAGTGACTGTTATAGAAGTATCTCAGAAATATCTGCAGAATATGCAGTTACAACTTCTTTAAGTGAATAACTATTAAGAAAGACATTTTAACCATTAGATTTATTTCAAATGATTGGAAACTCAGGTAAAAGCCACTGTGATATAAGCAACTAAGTTAATATGCAAAATACACCAGAAGCCACATAATTAATTGAGTAACTGCATAATTAGGCAAATAGAAGTATGTAACAGATTTGAAAGAAGAATATAAGCTAATGTGGTTAAAGCATCTTAGATATATTATGATAATACACCACTAACAACTTGATTAAGTGAATAAATAACTAAAAATACTTTCATGAAATTATAGAAATAGGAAATGATCAGAAATCAGCATATGAAACTCTATGTATTTTGAAAATACTAACCTGCAATTTTAAGACATGTGACTGGCATACACTAGAAGCAAGACCATTAACCAAATAACTGCTGAGAAGGAATTATTATGCTGTTCGACATATGAAAAATTATCAATAACTATTACATAATCAACTGTGAAATAAGTATCTCTGAAACATCACTAGAATATGCAGTAAAATTCATTTAATTGAATAACAGTAAAGAAGACTTTTTAGGGAGTTAAATATATTTTAAATAATTCGAAGCGGAAGGAAAAATCATCTGTTATATATGCAACATAGATAAGTATGTATAAAATACCAGTAACCTCTTGATTAAGTGAATAACGTCATAATTTGACGTTATATG
>JAVBOD010000027.1:0-30586 GCA_031551045.1 Bacteroidales bacterium | reverse complement strand
ATAGAACTGAACGAAGAAATGATAGAGGGCGAAGCCAGTGCCGACGGGCGCTATGCCAAGCTCTTCAACGAAGGCGAGAAGCGTTACAAACTCACTGGCATGTACAAGGATTGGTTCCTCGACTATGCCTCGTATGTGATTTTGGAACGTGCCGTGCCGCATATCGACGACGGGCTGAAACCCGTGCAACGCCGCATTCTTCATGCCATGAAACGCATGGACGACGGCCGCTACAACAAAGTAGCGAATATCATCGGATACACCATGCAATACCATCCGCACGGCGATGCTTCTATCGGCGATGCACTGGTACAATTGGGTCAAAAAGATTTGCTGATCGACACGCAGGGAAACTGGGGAAATATCCTTACCGGCGACAGCGCTGCCGCCCCGCGTTACATCGAGGCGCGTTTGACGAAATTAGCTTCGGAAGTGGTTTTCAATGCTAAAACCACGGAATGGATGGCGTCATACGACGGACGTAACCAAGAGCCGGTCGCACTTCCTATTAAATTTCCTTTGCTGTTGGCGCAAGGTGTAGAAGGGATTGCCGTGGGCCTGGCTTCGAAAATTTTGCCGCACAATGTAAACGAATTGATTGACGGAGCCATTGCACATTTGAAAGGAAAAGATTTTGAATTGTATCCCGATTTTCCGACCGGCGGCTTTGCCGACTGTTCGCGCTACAACGACGGATTGCGCGGCGGAGCGGTGAAAGTGCGCGCCCGCATCACCAAGTTAGATAAAAAAACATTGGTGATTAACGAAATTCCATACGGGAAAACGACTTCGACACTCATTGAGTCTATTTTAAAGGCGAACGACAAAGGCAAAATAAAAATCCGCAAGGTGGACGACAACACCGCCCGTGAGGTGGAAATTGTTGTGCACCTGCACAACGACGTTTCGCCCGACAAAACGATTGATGCGCTTTATGCGTTTACGGATTGCGAAGTTTCGATCTCGCCCAACGCCTGTGTCATCAGGGACGAAAAACCGTGCTTCATCGGCGTGAAAGAAATTTTGCGCCACAATGCCGACCACACCAAAGAGCTCTTGAAACGCGAATTGGAAATACGTTTGGAGGAATTGCATGACGATTGGCATTATTCGTCGCTGGAAAAAATATTTTTTGAAGAAAAGATATACCGCGAATTGGAAAGCGATGCCAAGTCGTGGGAACACCAATTGCACGCCGTGGAAAAAGCGCTGAAACCGTTCGAGAAAAAACTGCGCCGCCCCATCACTATGGAAAATGTAGAATGGTTAGTAGAAAAACCGGTGCGCAAAATTTCTAAATTCGACATAAAAACCGCGAAGGAACACATTAAAAATGTGGAAGCGGAAATGGAGGAAGTCGAAAACAATTTGGCCAATTTGGTGGAATACACGGTGAATTATTTCCGCCAAATCAAAAAGAAATACGGCAAAAACTTCGAACGCAAAACGGAACTTACCGGATTCGAAACGATTGAAGCCACAAAGGTAGTTGTTGCCAATGCCAAGCTGTACGTGAACCGTGCGGAAGGCTTTATCGGCATGGGATTGAAGCGCGACGAAGCCGCCGAACTCGTAGGCGATTGTTCCGACATCGACGATATTATTGTGTTCCTGCAAAACGGGAAATACATTATTACGAAAGTGACGGAAAAAGCCTTTGTGGGCAAGGATATCATTCATGTGGCGGTGTTCAAGCGCAATGATGAGCGTACGATTTACAACGCTATATATCGCGATGGAAAAATGGGCGACGTGTATGTGAAACGCTTTGCCGTGATGGGCGTTACCCGCGACAAAGAATATGACATTTCACAAGGCAAAGAAGGTTCGCAATTGCTGTGGTTCAGCGCCAATTCCAATGGCGAAGCCGAAGTGCTGAAAATCTATCTGAAACCGCGCCCGAAACTCAAGAAATTAATTTTTGAATTCGACTTCGGGCAATTATTGATTAAAGGCCGTAACTCGATGGGGAACATTCTTTCGCGCTATCCGATTCACAAAATTGTGCTGAAAGAAAAAGGCGAATCGACACTCGGCGGCCAACAAATCTGGTTCGATGCCGATGTGCAACGCCTCAATACCGATTCGCGCGGCGAGTTGCTGGGCGAGTTCCACAATGGCGACCGTATTTTAGCGGTATTCCACAACGGACATTATTATACTACGAACTACGATTTAAGTAATCGCTACGATGGCGACTTACTCATCATTGAAAAGTTCAGCGAGAAGACCGTTTTCTCCGCTACTTATTTCGATGCCGACCAAGGTTGTTTTTACATAAAACGTTTCTCGTTCGAACCGAGCGACAATACGCCGCAAAGCATTGTGGGCGACAATCCCGATTCGTATCTCGTGGAAATTTCGTACGACCGCTTCCCGCAATTGGAAGTGAAATTCGGCGGCAAACACGCTAAACGTGAAGCGGAATATATCGATGTGGATGAATTTATCGGCATCAAGAGCCACCGCGCCAAAGGAAAGCGTGTGAGCAACTACGAAATAGCATCCGTAGAATTCATAGAACCGCTAGAAAAAGAAGTTCCGGAGGAAGAAGATACAACGGAAGAACATTCGAAACCCGATCCGCAATTGGGACAGGACGATGGGAAAAATGCGGTGCAAATGTCGCTGCTGTAGCACACAGATTACACGGATTTTGACAGATTCACACAGATTTGACGGATCTATAATTTTTGAATCATTGAATTTTGAATCACATCGCACTCATAGGATTCATGGGCAGTGGGAAAAGTACTGTAGGAAGAGAATTAGCGAAAATTTTGGCGTGTGAATTTATTGACCTTGACCATAAGATTGAAGAACAACAAGGAAAATCCGTTGCTGCTATTTTTGAAACCGAAAGGGAAAATGCTTTTCGCTTGTATGAACATCAATTGCTTGCAAAAATTTTAGAAAATAACGAAAGAATCGTTATTGCCTGCGGCGGCGGCGCTCCGTGTTTTCATCATAACATGGATTTACTGACCCGACACAGCATCACGGTTTACCTGCAAGCAAGCGTAAAAGAACTTTTTGAAAATCTTCGCGCACAAACAGCACATCGCCCATTACTGAAAAGTAAATCACCGGAAGAGCTACGGGAATACATAGAAAGAACGTTGGAAGCAAGAGAATCCGTTTACCGGCAAGCGCAAATAATAATCGACACACAGGATAAAACGCTGGAAGAAATAGTCTGTTCAATCAGCCAACAAATAGCCTCTACACAATCACCGCCCGCGGTTTAATATCTTTCACACGCAGCTGGATATTGGCAATACCGCGATAATAGTTCTCGGCCACTGCATAACACACATCCACCGGATTACCTCCCTGCATGTATTCGAAATATTCCGATTGATGGAATGCAATCGCCGAAATAGGCCGGTACGGCTCATCTTCCTGAATCAGTTCCAACTTCAAGTGCCCGCTATCGGAACCCACCACCCTGCCGTTGCCGTTGTCATATACATTTTCAGTAATAAATACCGGCGACATGTTTCCGGGCCCAAACGGTTGGAATTGTTTAAGAATACGGAAAAATTTAGGGGTGATTTGTTTAAAATCCAGATACGTATCAATATCCACTTGCGGCGTTAATATTTCCTCGGTCACCGTTTGCGTAACGTAGTATTCGAAACGTTCACGGAATTGTTGCAGGTTTTCTTCACGCATGGTAAGCCCTGCCGCATACATGTGCCCGCCGAATGTTTCCAGCAAATCGGAACACGATTCAATGGCTTCATACAAATCGAAACCCGGAATGCTGCGCGCCGAACCGGTAATAAATCCATTCGATTGAGTGAGGATAATAGACGGGCGATAGAACGATTCCACCAAACGCGAAGCCACAATTCCCACCACGCCTTTATGCCAGTTGGGATTATAGAGTACCATCGCTTTTTTATTGCGTTGCACCGCGTCGTTCTCAATCATAGCAATGGCGTCCATCGTCGTTTCACGGTCGATACTTTTACGGTCGTTGTTATGTGTATTGATAGTTTGCCCCATTGTGGTAGCCAAGGCTTCCGTTTCGGTAGTCAGCAAATCGACGGCAGCCCTTCCCGACTCCATGCGCCCTGCGGCATTAATACGCGGGCCAATCTTAAACACAATGTCGTCAATCGAAATATGATGCTTTTCCAAGCCGGCTAATTTGATGATGGAATGCAAACCCTTCCGGGGATGTTCGTTCAGTTGCTTCAACCCATAGTGCGCCAAAATACGATTTTCACCGGTAATGGAAACCAAATCCGATGCAATGCTCACCACTACCAAATCTAAAAAAGGATATAATTCTTCCAACGGAATATTTTGATGTATGCAATAAGCTTGCAACAACTTAAAGCCTACGCCGCAACCCGACAAATCGTCGAACGGATAGCTGCAATCGGAACGCTTCGGGTCGAGCACCGCCACCGCTTCGGGAATATGCTCGTCGGGCAAATGGTGGTCACAAATAATAAAATCGATACTGCGGTCGTTCGCATAATGTATTTTTTCATTTGCTTTGATACCGCAATCCAGCGCAATAATCAGGGAAATTCCCTGTTCCTTGGCATAATCTATACCTCTATAAGAAATACCATACCCATCCGTATATCTGTCCGGAATGTAGTAGGAAACGTTCGGGCTGTATTTTTTCAGAAAAGAGTAAACCAATGCTACGGCAGTCGTTCCGTCCACATCATAGTCGCCGTAAACCATTATTTTTTCGCCCGAAGCAATGGCTTTCTCAATGCGCTGCACAGCCTTATCCATATCCTTCATTAAAAAAGGATCGTGAATATTTTCCAAGCTCGGCCGGAAAAAATTTTTCGCCTCATCAAAAGAACGTACTCCCCGCTGTACCAACAAATTAGCCAAAGTTTGATCAACCCCCAACTCCGATGCTAACTGACGCACTAATGCAGGATTTCCCTGCTCTTTTATAATCCATTTTCTATCAAGTCCCAAAATCTTCACTTTTTATAATCATACAAAGTTAGCAAAAAAAATCGACTTGAATAAATGACGAAGAAAATGTACCTTTGTTGCTTGTTATTCCAATAAAAATGAAAATCAGCGGTTTTACATTTATAAGAAATGCCTTAAAATATGATTATCCGATAATAGAAGCTATCACTTCTATCCTTCCATTATGCGATGAAATGATTGTGTGCGTGGGAGAATCGGAAGACGATACGTTAAATTTCATTAAAAACATTAAATCCGATAAGATAAGAATCGTACATTCCGTATGGGACGACAGTTTGCGCAAAGATGGACGGGTGTTAGCCGTGGAAACCGACAAAGCGTTCGATGCCGTGGCGGCCGATTCCGACTGGGCTTTTTATATTCAAGGCGACGAGGTGCTGCACGAAAAATATATTCCGGTAGTACGCGAAGCCATGGAAAAATACAGGGAAGATAAACGGGTGGAAGGACTGTTATTCAACTATACACATTTCTACGGGAGTTATGATTATGTGGGAGATTCCCGCACGTGGTACAATCACGAAATTCGCATTATCCGGAACAACAAACATATCCGTTCCTACCGCGACGCCCAAGGCTTCCGTATCGACGGGCGGAAATTAAATGTAAAGCCCATAGATGCTTGTATTTATCATTATGGATGGGTAAAAAATCCATCCCTGATGAATAAAAAACAAACAAATTTTGAAAGTCTATATACGGAAAAACCAGTCGTCAAAGCCGAAGAATTGTACGATTATTCAAAAATAGAATCATTGAATGTATTTGTAGGAACACACCCGCAAGTAATGCAACAACGCATCGGCAAACAAAACTGGGATTTTACTTTTGATATCAACCGGAAAAATTTTTCACTCAAAGACCGGCTATTATATTTCATTGAAAAGAAAACCGGAAAACGTTTGTTTGAATACCGGAACTACCGCATCATTTAAGCGTTATGAAGATTGTGTACATACAAAGCAGGCTTGGGAATCAACTGTTCCAATATGCTTTCTTTCTATATTTGAAGAAAAAAGGCAACCGGCATGTGTATCTTGATACGACAGCTCCTTACATCAAGAAGTACGGCGGTTTCGAAGTAAAAACTATTTTTACAGATATTCAAAAAGACAGCATTCTTCCCTATTGGATAGCCCGGCCATTCTACCTTTTAGGAGATGTCCTAAAAAAGGTTTTTAAGCTGAATTTGCAAACGGATGTAGAAAACCCGCACGGAAAAAAAGTCTGGTGGAAAGGCTACTGGCAGGAGTACAAATATCCGGAATATGTCCGGGAGGAATTAAATAAAGAACTTCAATTTATTCCTGTTGACGATGAAAAAAACAAAGCGGCGCAGGAACTGATAGGAGCTTCGAATGCCGTGAGTATCCATATCCGGCGTGGCGATTATGCACAACCGGCTATCCGCCCCACTTTCGGAGATATTTGTAACGTACATTACTACCAAGAGGCGATGGCATATATCCGACAAAAAACGGAAAATCCCCGTTTTTTTGTATTTTCGGACGATCCGCATTGGGTAAAAGAAAATTTGCAAATAGCCGATGCGGTTTATGTTGATTGGAATCACAAAAAGAATAGTTTTCGCGACATGCAATTGATGAGCGCATGCCGCCACAACATTATAGCCAACAGCTCGTTCAGTTGGTGGGGAGCCTGGCTGAACAAAAATCCTGAAAAGATAGTGGTGTGCCCCTCCAAATGGTTCCACAACTATCCGGCTGATTTCATAGAAAAGTTATTGCCTCCCTCGTGGCACCGTATCGGAAAAGCGGTGCCGAATGTCTCGCTCATCATCAACGATGTGCGCGAACAGGACTTACTGCCCGTGCTCCGGCAACAGTATGCCGATTTCGAATTATTGACCGACGCTGAATGGAGCGGCATATGCGATAAGCGCATCAAACCCGCCACACAGGAACCGGCGGGCAACCACGTTTTTTCTATTTCAAAAGACGAACTACCTTTGTTTAAAAATAAAAAATATCTACACGATAAATTAGTCAACTATTTTACGACATGGAACAACACTTAGCACTGAGCGAGCAGGAAGCAATTCGCCGCGAATCGTTAAAAGCAATTGAAGCGCTGGGCGTGAATGCCTACCCGGCCGAAGCATTTGAAGTAAATGTAACGACCGAACAGTTACACAAAGAATACGATAAGGAAAAAGGCAATTTTTCAGACGTACATATTGCCGGGCGTATTATGCAACGCCGCATTATGGGCGCCGCCGCCTTTTTCGAGCTACAAGATGAGTTCGGACGCATTCAGGTATATGTGAAACGCGATGAGATTTGCCCGGGCGAAGACAAAACATTATACAACACCATCTTTAAGAAGTTATTGGATATCGGCGATATCGTAGGTGTGAGCGGTTACGCATTTATCACACAAACCGGCGAATTGTCCATCCATGCCAAAGGCTTGAAATTACTGAGCAAATCATTGCGTGTATTACCCATCGTAAAAGAAAAAGACGGCGAGGTATTCGACGCCTTTAGCGATCCCGAACAGCGTTACCGCATGCGTTATGTCGATTTGATTGTGAATCCGCAAGTGCGCGAAGTGTTTATCAAACGAACCAAATTGATAAACGCCATGCGGGAATTTTTTAATGCAAAAGATTACATAGAAGTGGATACGCCCGTGCTGCAATCGATTCCCGGTGGAGCTGCCGCACGGCCGTTTATTACCCACCACAACGCTTTGGATATGCCGCTGTATTTACGCATTGCCAACGAACTTTATCTGAAACGGTTGATTGTGGGCGGCTTTACCGGCGTGTATGAATTTTCGCGCAACTTCCGCAACGAAGGAATGGACCGCACGCACAATCCAGAATTTACTTGCTTAGAAATTTATGTAGCCTACAAAGACTATTTCTGGATGATGAATTTTACCGAGCAATTGTTTGAGAAAATTGCCATGGATGTGAACGGTAATACGAAAGTAAAAATCGGTAAAAACGAAATTGAATTCAAAGGCCCTTACCGCCGTTTACCTATGCTCGAAGCCATTAAAGAGTACGCCGGCGTGGATATTTCCGGTATGGACGAAGACCGGTTGCGCGATACCTGTAAACAACTTCACATTGAAGTGGACAAAACCATGGGAAAAGGAAAATTGATTGATGCCATCTTCGGAGAAAAATGTGAACAGCATCTGATTCAACCGACTTTTATCATTGATTATCCGATTGAACTGTCGCCGCTTACCAAGCGCCACCGCAGCAATCCGCAACTTACCGAACGTTTCGAATTATTTATAAACGGAAAAGAAATTTGCAATGCCTACTCGGAATTGAACGACCCGATTGACCAATTGGCGCGTTTCCAAGATCAATTAAAATTGAAAGAAAAAGGTGACGATGAAGCCATGCACATCGACATGGATTTTGTGCGGGCGCTGGAATACGGCATGCCTCCCACTTCGGGCATGGGAATCGGTATCGACCGTTTGGTGATGATGATGACCGGAGCGCAGTCGATTCAAGATGTATTATTGTTCCCGCAAATGAGGCCGGAGAAAACACATACAACATCAATTGAATAGAGCAATGAATATACTGCAACCATACTCAAAGCAATGGAAATTATTACTGCTGGAAGCCGGCTTGGCTATACAGTTATTGACTTTGTTTGTGGATTCCAAGATTACAATCTATGGAACAGCTATTTTTGCAATTAGCACGTGTATTTATTTTTTCTTAAATAAAAGGAAGTGTTTTAAAATATATTGTCCTCCAATAACCATCTTCTTTTATGTATATTTTCTCATCCATTTGACGGGAATAATATGGGCTATCGACCGCCCTTACGCATTTCGGGAAATGGAACGCTATATTTCATTCCTGCTTTTCCCTGTGCTTTTCAGTATGGTTCAATTTTCCACAGAAAGCACCAAGCGGTTAGCAGTGTTCTTTGTCCGGAGCGCTTTAGTTTTTTGCCTGTTAAGTTTAGTCAATGGAATTCATCATGCAACTATCTCCGATGTCACATTAATAGAGTGGATAAAAAATTCAAAAACCTACTATCCGTTAATAACCACCTTATTTTCGGAACAGATGCATCCTACTTTTGTTGCCATGTCATTAATTACGGCATACATTACCGCCGCTTATTTACGCAGTAAAAAAAATATCCGCCTTGTCGAATACATTTCGCTACTCATTCTTATTGGTATTTACATCGTGCTCTCCGGATCACGCATGGGCCTATTGGCTTTTATCGCCATAATAGGACTTGATATTTTCTTGTTGATGAAATTTTCTATTAAGATGAAAGTTGTAATCGGCATTGCAGGGTTAATCCTGTGTTTCTTATTATTTTTCAAAACAGAAAGCCAAATAACGAATCGGCACGACCCCATCAGAGAGCGGATGCACCGTGCCAGTATTGAGAAAATTAAAGAACATCCGTTAACAGGTTATGGAACCGGAGGCTATCGGGTGGGTTTTGAACATGCGCTCCAAACTGCTATTCATGACAATAAGATGGAAGAGGCGTGTTTTCATTGTTTCCACTCACACAATCAATATATCGATGAAACATTGCAGTATGGCGTTGTGTGGTTATGCATATTCTGCGGATATTTACTTTATTTGCTATGGTTCGCTTTTCGCTTCCGGAATTATGGATTGCTATTATTTATCGTGCTACAACTATTGCATATGTTCTCCGATTCTCCATTGTTAATGCAACGAGAAATAACATTATTTACAGTAATCATGTGTTTTTTCGCACTACCCTTCTTTACAGGTACATCACGAAAGAGCCAACAATTCCTCAAATAATTGAATATATTGCCGGGTATTTTTCTCCCACGAAAATTGCTCGGCATACTTTTTGAGTTCCCACTTTCTCTCAGGATGCTCCTGAAAATCGGATAAACTTTGTTCTATCGTATTCCGCATATCAAGCGGGTCAAAGGAGTCAAAGTAATAAGCATACTGTCCTCCGAACTCCGGCAAACAAGACAAATTAGAAGCAATCACCGGTTTTCCAAAACGCATGGCTTCTATTATTGGCAATCCCATGCCCTCATTTATCGAAGGGAATAATAACGCCTCACAGTGAGCATATAGCCATATTTTATCAGCTTCGTTAATCTTTCCGGGAGCAATAATTCTATCCTGCAGCCCCTTGTTGAAAATTTTTTTTATCAAGGATTGCCCATATGATGAAGTATGGTCCCCGGCCATCACTAAATATTTATCAGGGTAGTTTTCCATCAAATCAATAAGTGCAGTATAATTTTTATTAGGCTTAAAAACCCCTACTGTCAGGAAAAACTTATATTCGCCCATAAAATCAGGGCGCTCAACATTAACTGAAGTGTTTGTATCCACTCCATTGTAAATAACTTTTATAGGTGATTGCAATTGCAGATATCTAACAACATCTTCTTTGGTATAATTTGAAATGGCCACCACTTGTGAAACCCTTTGCAATAGGGCGTTCAATATTCTCTTTCTACGCTTGATTTTCCCATGTGTCTTTTCATAAATAAAATTCAAGTCATGGATTGTTAACACATGGCATGTTCCTTTGGCCGGGAAGAAAACCACATCTTGATTTGTACTATGCCACAAATCAAACTTCACCGTTCGCAAACCAGGGAAGCACCGATATTTCAAAGACGGATGCAGGTAATCAACATTATTCCCAAAATAACCATAAAAATTTCGAGGAAGGAGAAACGTAAAACGAAAGCGAGGATTATTCAGTTTTGACAACTCGCGTCCGTATGCCAAACATACCTGCCCCAAGCCGGTGTGAATATGCTTCAGCTTCAATAAGTCTATCAAAATTTTTTGTTGTTGCATTTAAAGGCGTTTATTGATCCCGTTTATACAATAGCCCAACCCCTCTTTATAATCCGTACGCTTCAATTATTTTATTAAAAAAATCATTGTAATTAAAATTCTGCTGACAATATAATAAGGCATTTTTTCCTATTTGCTGACGCTTAGACTCATCATCCAATAAGGCTTGTAATGCTCTCGAAACCTCATTAACCGTAGGAGCCACAAGCAAGCCGTTTTCGCCATCTTTAACAAATTCCACTTGTGCGCCGGTATTACTTGCAATGGTAGGTATGCCCATTCTCATAAATTCCAACACCGTAAATCCGAAGGCCTCTACACATAACGAAGGCAATACGCCGACATTCATTTGGATTATGAAATTTTCCGGATGTTCTAAAAATCCGACTAAAAAAAATTGATTTTCCAAATGCCTTTCGGCTATTAATTTTTTCAGGAAAGCTTCGTATTTCTTTTCTCCACTACCGGCCAGAAAAAATACTATTCTTCTGTCTTTCAATCGTTCGGCAACGTCCAACAAAAGCTCCACCCCTTTATAATGAACCAACCGCCCCAGAAAACCAACCACCAAGCAGTCGTCGGCAATTGCATACTGTGATCTATAATTCACCGTCGCCGGAACAGGCTTCCGATCCGGCAGGCAATTATATACCACAACTGTTTTTTCTAATGGTAACCGAACGTTCTCTTCAAAAGACTTCTTTGCAAGCTCCGATACAAAAATCAGTCTATATAACTTTTTATACAACCAGCAGCGGATCCACCTCGTTTTTCCAGGCCTAACCAAATGCCGGGTGATTACAACCTTCGGACGTTTCGCAAGAGGCAATAACATATTTGCAAGAACAGCTATAAATGCATCCCTGAATTGATGGACATGAACTATATCAATCTTTTCGCGCAATATGATTTGCCGCATACGAAGTATAGAAAAAGGGCTAAAGCGTCCTTTATTTTTTAAGACCAGATAAGGAGCCTTGAGATCTTTAACTCTATTGTGAATAGACTCACTGACCGAAGAAAGCAATACCACCCGATAGCCTCTTAGCAACTGTTCCTGTGCTAAATCATACACATACTGCTCTCCTCCACCCCAGGTAGAGGATGCAAATACATGTAAGATACCTGTACTCATAGTTTCTTTGGCTTTCGACATAATTATTGCAATTCCATACAATTCAGCACTATACTACAAAATAAACAAAAAGAGACGATCGCCGCGAAGAATAATGATTCGTGCAAAGCCATTTCTTTTATCAAATTGCTACAAAATAATAACCTATCACAAAGGATAACATTATCATGTGATTAAAAAATCAAAGATAATAAAATTTATCCGTGTAGCGTAACATTTGTTTTTTTATTACTTTTGTGAAAATTTTATTCAAAATCATGTACCCTACCCACGAAATTAAGATCTTTTCAGGAAGAGCGTCCCGCTATTTAGCAGAGCGTATTGCTAAAGCGCTTGGTGTGGAACTCGGAAAAACTTGTGTAACAGAATTCAGCGACGGCGAATTTCAACCGGCTTTCGACGAAAGTGTGCGCGGAGCCACCGTTTTTATTGTGCAATCTACTTTTCCTCCGGTAGATAATTTATTTGAACTATTGCTGATGATTGACGCTGCACGCCGCGCATCGGCCTATAAAGTAATTGCCGTGATGCCTTATTTCGGTTGGGCGCGGCAAGACCGCAAGGACCGTCCACGGGTATCTATCGGCGCAAAATTAGTAGCAAATTTGCTTGCTGCCAGCGGTTGCGACCGTGTGATGACCGCCGACTTGCATGCCGATCAGATTCAGGGATTTTTTGATTTTCCCGTAGATCATATTTATGCCAGCAGCGTATTATTACCATACATCAAAAATTTGCAATTAGAAAATTTATCGATAGCAGCGCCCGACATGGGAGGTGCAAAGCGTGCCAATGCTTACGCCCGCATCCTGCAATGCCCTATGATTATTTGCCACAAATCACGCGAAAAAGCAAATGTAGTGGGTAATATGACGGCTATCGGCGATGTGGAAGGCCGCAACGTAATTATCTTGGATGATATGATTGACACGGCCGGCACTATCAGCAAAGCTGCCGATATGATGATAGAGAAAGGTGCATTAAGCGTGCGTGCCATGGCTTCTCATGCCGTACTCTCAGGCCCTGCCTACGACCGTATTGCCCGTTCGGCGCTGAAAGAAGTAATCGTAACGGATACCATTCCTTTGCGCTGTGCTCCCGAGGTGGACAAAAGTAAAATCAAAGTATTGTCAATGGCCGAATTGTTTGCCGATGTAATCGACAAAGTATATAATTACAAATCTATCAGCAACAGCTTTGTAATGTAGCTTAGGCTTTGTGCAACGTAAACTCGTAGCCTTCCATAATCGGATTATGGAGGGCTTTTTTACATACTTCTTCCACCTGTGCTGCGGCTTTCTTTTCGTCGGCAGCTTCTATTTCTATAGTTATATGTTTGCCAATGCGAACATTATTCATTTCGGCAAAACCGATATTGTGAATTACGGATGTAACCGCTTTTCCCTGTGGATCCAATAAAGCCTTCAAAGGCATCACATTTATTTCTGCAACAAATTTCATAATTATGTTAAGATTTTAAAGTTCAAAATTAACGCCGTGTAAAGCGTGAGAAAATAAATAAACAAAAAGAGAAAGCAATGTAACCACTAAAAATCAACGCTATGGATAGCATGAACTGTTGGTTAAAAACAATAGTGTACAATACAATTAGTAAGCACATTAATAAAAATATATATTGAATTTTATTGTCGCTCCATCGCAGATTTTTTAATTTCAAGGCAAACATCGGTAAATTACATACCAATAATGTCGATGAAACAATACACACGATCAACATGCCCGGCCAACAAGTTATCCATGACAAACTCACCAATGATGCCAAAAGTAATGCGTTTGCAGGGACGGGAAGCCCTATAAAACTATTGCTTTGCCGGGTATCTATATTGAATTTTGCCAAACGTAAAGCAGAGAATATAGCCACTACAAAAGGGAAGAATGTCAGTAATTCCCATAGTAGCCCGCCATCAAAGCTTCCGGTAATCTTATCAGACAGGAGTGATTCTAAGTTTTTATGAAGTAAAGCAGCCGGTGCCACTCCAAAACTCACCACATCCGCCAAAGAGTCTAACTGCTTTCCCAATTCGGAATATGCTTTCACTAAGCGGGCAGACAGGCCATCGCAAAAATCACACACTGCCGCAGCAAAAATACAATATACCGCGAAATCTGTCCAGCCACGCAATGCGAACACTATAGCAATACAGCCGAACAATAGATTAAGGCTCGTAATAGTATTGGGAATCGCCCGTATGATTTTATTCATAAATTCTTCGTAAATTTGCCACAAATTTAGTGAATAAAAGCGAAAAACAACCATGTATCCCATGAAAAAAATAATAGGCATAGTATTGATTGGTTTACTTACAACTACCGGTATCATCATACTCTCGGCACAAAAAAATAACACCCCAAAAACGCCTACATCGTATTCCTACAAGGTAATAAGAAGTTACAACCACGATGTGAATGCCTATACGCAAGGCTTGTTTTTTCATAACGGCAACCTATACGAAACTACCGGACAATACGGCCAATCGACCCTGCGTAGGTTAGATCCCGCTACGGGGCGTACCTTACAAATGACGACATTCGATAAAAAATATTTTGCAGAAGGGTCGTGTGTGCTGAATAATAAAATTTATGTACTGACATGGCGCGAACAAACTTGTTTTGTATATGACATTGCGACTTTTCGTCAAATAGGCACTCTGCATTATGCTACCGAAGGCTGGGGGCTTACCACAAACGGGAAACAGCTTATCATGAGTGACGGCAGCGAGCGTTTGTATTTTATGAATCCCGATAACTTCGCCGAGGTACGCCGTATCACAGTACGCAATGACAAAGGAGTAGTCCGTTATCTCAACGAATTAGAATATATCAATGGAGAAATTTGGGCCAATGTTTACGAACAAGATTACATTGTACGTATCGACCCGGAAAACGGCAACGTAATTGGCATTGTCAACCTCCGTGGTATTTTGCCGCGCAACCTTCGTACCGTCAATACAGATGTAATGAACGGCATTGCATTCGATCCTGCCGGCAAGCGGTTGTTGGTGACCGGTAAAAATTGGCCGAAACTGTATGAGATAGAAGTAAAGTAAACTCCGTTAACCAGAGTGGGTAGTTGTCAGTAAGCAGCTGACAGTAAAACGCCGACATTGCGAATAAGTCACCCGTCATTAGGGGCAAAACGAAGCAATCTATATTTTACTGGTTGATATTTGCTATAGGACATTGTCATTCTTCGCTTCGCTCAGAATGACAATGTTATTTTCCGGCCGGTGGCTTACTGTACACGGACTATTTGCCTCTCTTATCTTCCTTTACGTCGCGATATTCCAATCCTTCATTATAAATTTTCATAGCACGGAAACTCATACCCATGCTGGAATAACCTCCATCATGAAACAGGTTCTGCATCGTCACTTTGCGCGTGAGGTCGCTGAACAGCGTTATCACATAGTCGGCGCAATCGTCGGCCGTGGCATTACCCAGCGGCGACATGCGGTCGGCAAAATCCACCAGGTTGTCGAAACCCATAATGCCACTACCGGCCGTTGTAATAGTAGGCGACTGCGATACGGTATTGATACGAATACATTTTTCACGTCCATAAATATATCCGAAACTCCGGGCAATAGATTCGAGCATTGCTTTAGCATCGGCCATATCATTGTAGCCGTACAACGTACGCTGGGCTGCTACATAAGAGAGCGCGACTACCGAACCCCAAGTATTGATGGCATCGAGTTTGCGACATACTTGTAACACTTTATGGAAAGATATCGCTGATATATCCAGCGTTTGCTGCAAGTAATTATAATCCAAGTCGTCGTACGTACGCCCTTTGCGCACGTTGGGCGACATGCCGATGGAATGCAACACAAAATCGAATTTCCCTCCAAGATGTATCATTCCTTTCTCTACCAAGTTTTCCAAATCCTCTACTTTAGTGGCATCAGCCGGAATCACCACCGTATTGCATTGTTCTGCCAACTTATCAATGGTTCCTAAGCGCATTGATACCGGAGTGTTCGTCAACACAAAAGTTGCCCCTTCTTCATAAGCCCGTTCCGCCACACGCCATGCTATCGATTGTTCGTTCAGTGCACCGAAGATTAATCCACGTTTTCCTTTCAGTAAATTGTAATTCATTTTTTATGTTTGTTGTTTAATGTTTATGGTTCAATGTTTAAAGTTTTATGTTCAATGTTTTGGCTATAACCTTAAACGTTAAACAACAAACCTTAAACATGGAGTTTACATTTCTTTTTTCGTGCAATATTTTTTAATGACACTATAAGCCTCTTCTACCCCCAATTCTCCGGCCTTGCTGATATCCATACAGCCTTTTTCCACTTCGCGGAGATAAATATGCACCAGCCCACGGTTGTAGTATGCTTCTCCCATATAAGGATATAAAGTAATAGCCTGTGTATAATTACTGATAGCATCCGGAATGGCATTAGATAAACAGCGTAGGTTGCCTAAATTGTAATAAATATAGGCATTATCGGGCATCAATAAAGCCGCTTTGTTCAAATCGGCAATAGCTTCATTGTAGTTATACACATTTTCATCCTGTTGCAAGCGTGTTTTTGTCAATGAATTATTATCCAACGACAAGACTTGCACATTATTTTCCACAGAGGCAATAAAGTCTATCATTTCACTTTGAATAGCGCTGCGGCTCAAATAATACAACGCATTATTCGGATTCAATTCAATAGCCTTATTGACATAATTCAAAGCGCTGCTAAAATAACGCAGCTGATATTGCAAGACGCCTTTCTCAAAATAAGCTTCTGCCGTTGGACTGCGTCGCAGGCGAATGGTAGCCAATGAATCTTCATCCATTAATTCATGGAAATCAAAAGCCGGCAATTCACATACCATATATAATTTTTCCTGGCGCTTCAAGGCTTCCAAGTCGGCATTATAGTATTGCCGCTCAAGCGGCACATTTTTGTTTCCGGCAACTTCCGCCGTCGCAAACTTAAATAATGGTTTCAGGCGGATATCCACTTTACGGTATTGCAACATATCGTCGCTGAAATCTTGCCTTGCAAATTCTGCATCCAATGCCAACAATGCGCTGAATTTTTTGCTGGTATCGGCATACATGGAATAGTTTGTATCCGAAGCCATATTGGTTTTATATTCCCGAATTTTCTTCTGGGCAATATCGTAATCTTCCTTCGCGGCAGCCACCAATCCCATCTGCGATTTCACATACGAACGGTTCATGTAAGCATTCGCAAAATCGGGATATAACTCTATCGCCTTGCTATAATCAACAATAGCATCGCGGTATTTGTGCTGTTCAATATAAATAGCGGCTCGGTTGTAATATACCAATACATTGTTCGGATTAATCCCTATTACTTTTTCGTAATCTTGCAGCGCATTATCATAATCGCCGATTTGCGAGCGAATCAAGGCCCTGTTATAATAAGTCAATGCATTATCGGGGTCATACGCCAACACTTGAGCCAAATCGCTCAATGCGCCATTAATATTTTTCGTATTGTAGCGCACCAACGAGCGGTTGAAGTAAGCGAACGCATTAGTAGAATCCAATTGCAGCGCCTGATTCAAATCGGCTAATGCTTTCTCGTTTTCTTCTTTCAACGCGTAAATCCGTGCACGGCGCACATACACTTCCGGATCGAAGCGGCTCAGCGATACCGCCGTATTATAATCGGTTAGCGCTCTCGTAGTATCTTTTAGGAATAAGTAGGCGGTTCCCCTGTTTAAATAGGCATCGCTGGCCCGCGGTTCATAGCGAAGAAAGACATTCAGATCTTCCACGGCGTTTTCAAACCGCTGCATCAAAAAATAAGTTACGCCCCGCGTGAAATACAAGCCCGGATAGCCCGGACGCAAACTCAGAGCTTCTCCTAAATCCTTTAATGCATCGTCGTAGCGCGTCATACGTCCCAGCACCACCGCCCGGTAATGATAGCCGGTCGTAAATACGGGATTGATTTTTATGGCCTTTGAAAAATCGGAATAAGCGCCGATGAAATCGTTTAAACTATATTTCGCGATACCCCTGAAAAAATACGCCTCGTACAAGGTCGAGTCGGCTTTAATCAACGTATTGAAATTATCGATAGCCTGCGAAAACTTATTATCCATCAGGAATTGCCGTCCCCGATAAAAAAAGAAATTTTTATCATACTGCGCTTGCAGTTCGGAAACCATTCCGGAAAACAGTAACAGCAGGAATAAAATACGAAGGTGTGTTATCTTCTTCAAGGTATTATACATGTTTATTTTTGAACATTTAAAAATTCCGGGCGGGGCACCTTTCCCATCAAATCTTGTATTTGCGCCTGCCGTCCCAACAAATAAGAAGTTGGCTTCGAAGGATTACGCTTCAAAGGATTCGGGAAACAAGCGACCAACATGGCGGCTTCAGACTGAGTAAGCTTAGCGGCTGATTTTTTATAATAATGCTGCGCCGCAGCCTCTACGCCATAAATTCCCTTGCCCATTTCCGCCACATTCAAATATACTTCCATGATACGTTTCTTCCCCCATATTACCTCTATCAATAAGGTGTAATAGGCTTCGACTCCTTTACGCACCCATGAACGCGACGGGAATAAAAAAACATTTTTAGCGGTTTGTTGTGAAATGGTGCTGGCGCCGCGTTTTCTTTTACGCTTTTCCTTATTCAATGCCTTGTCAATTTCAATCCAATCGAAACCGTTATGTTCCATAAAGCGGTTATCTTCCGATGCCACCACCGCCATTACCATATTAGGGGAAATATTCGACAAGCGCACCCAATCATACCTGGTTTCGAACTTATCATCCGACCGGTATTCCCAACTCCGCTGCACCATCAAAGGAGTACGGGGAACGGGTACCCAGCGGAACAGGAGCACTTGTAAAATAGAAAACAGGAATAACACCGCCAAAGCGATGAGACACCATTTACCTATTTTTTTCAAGAATCTCATTTCTTAAATTAATTACAAAAATACATATAATTTCTATATTTGTCGTAACTTTGTAGTTTAGACTTAATAAAAGTGAAATTGTTTATACGGCCTGTTACATTTTTTTTCTTGCTGCTGACGTTGACTAGTACCAAATTAATGGCACAAGATAGTGATTTACCAAATTTTGCAGCTTCTGTTACCACCCAGCAATTATGCGAGCATGTGGAAAAAATAGCCTCGCCGGCGATGCAAGGACGCGAGACTAACAGTGATGGCGCACGCACCGCTGCTCAGTATATTGCCAATTGTTTTGCGAAATATAAACTCATTCCCTATACCCCCACTTCCTATCTTCAACGTTTCGAGACCTATGTGCAAGGCGTAGAATTCAAAGGGGCGAATGTGATTGGATATATTGAAGGATATGAATTTAAAGAGGAAGCGGTAGTTGTTTCGGCGCACTACGACCACTTCGGTATGTGGAACGGAGTGGTTTATCCGGGAGCCGACGATAATGCATCGGGGATAGCCGCCTTGTTGGAAATTGCCGAAGCCATTTCATTTATGCGCGATATGGGATATCATCCGCGCCGTAGTATTGTATTTATTGCTTTCGACGCGAAAGAAAAAAGCATGGCCGGATCGGATTATTATACCAAAAATCCTTTACACAGCATGCCGAAAACTATTGCCGACCTCAACATGGACGTCATTGGCCGCACGGATACCCCTCCCGGAAAAGACAGCAGCTATGTGCTGATAGTGGGCGCCAACCGCATAAGTTCTGCCATGCAAGATCTCTCCGACCATTTGAACAAGTCGCGAAATGTGGGGCTGCATATAGATTATAGTTACTACGACAGCAAGACTTTTTCGGAATTAATGTACCTCATTTCCGACCAGGCTAATTTTGGAAGATACGGCGTACCGGTAATGTATTTTACTTCGGGCATGCATGACGATCTCTACAAACCCACCGACACTCCTGATAAAATTAATTATGAGGTTTTGAAAAAACGGGCGCAACTTGTTTTCTATACCACTTGGGAGTTAGCTGTCCGTCCGGAATTACTGGAAAAAGATTTACAAAAGAAAGGGCGAAAATAAGCTACTCTATTTTTATCGCCTTTATTACATCACAACAGGGTGCATTTCATTTTGTCGCGGGCAATTATTTTTTCTGCAATTACCTCTCCCCAACCCTCTCCACAGGAGAGGAGCAGATGCAATAAGCGCGCTGAACAGATAATCCCTTTTTATCAGCAATAATCATATAAAAAATCACAAGCTGGCCTTCCCTCTCCACAGGAGAGGGATAAGAGGAAGAGGTCATGCCCCCGAGAAAATGAAATGCACCCTCATTACAAATTGCTACTTGACTATTCGTTCAAAATCGTTACCTTTGTAAGATAGATTATTTTGAACGATATGACGCTTTCCGTTGCTACCCAGCGAGTAGAACAATTACGAAAAACAATTGAAGAACACAATCACCGTTACTATGTAGAGAACAAACCGGTGATTAGCGACTTCGAATACGATTTATTGTTGCAAGAACTCGCCGGTATTGAAAAAAAATTCCCGCAATTGGTCACGTCCGACTCGCCCACACAGCACGTCGGCAGCGATATTACCAAGGAATTTGTGCAAGTGAAGCATAAATACCCGATGATGTCGCTCAGCAATACCTACTCGATAGAAGAGTTGCGTGAATTCGACAACCGTGTGCGCAAAACGATTGATGATGAAATAGAATATGTGTGCGAATTGAAATTCGACGGCACCGCTATCGGGCTTATTTATATCGACGGCCGCTTGCACCAGGCCGTCACCCGTGGCGATGGGGAGAAAGGCGACGATGTTACGTTGAACGTCAAAACTATCAAGAGTATCCCGCATCAACTACAAGGCGCTAATTTCCCACAAGAATTCGAAATACGCGGAGAAATTTTCATGCCGTTTACAGCTTTCGAACGGCTGAATCACGAGCGCGAAGTGGACGGCGACACGCCCTTTGCCAATCCGCGCAACGCGGCAGCCGGCTCGTTAAAGCTATTAGACAGCAAGGAAGTGGCGCATCGGGGGCTGGATTGTTTTCTGTATTATCTGTTAGGTGAAAATTTACCGTTCAAAACCCATTACGATAGTTTGGAACATGCCAAACAATGGGGTCTTCACGTGTCCGACCATTTTCAAAAATGCAAAACCATCGATGAAATTTTTGCCTACATCGACCATTGGGACAAAGCGCGCAAAACATTACCTTACGCCACCGACGGCGTGGTGATAAAAGTAAATTCCTACGCACAACAACGTAGCCTCGGCATGACGGCTAAAAGTCCGCGCTGGGCGACAGCCTTTAAATTCAAAGCCGAACAAGCGGTAACCGAATTACTTTCTATCGATTTTCAAGTGGGACGCACCGGAGCTATCACGCCGGTAGCCAATTTGGAGCCGGTGCAGTTGGCAGGCACTACCGTAAAACGCGCATCACTCCACAATGCCGACCAAATTGCGTTGTTAGATATTCGTCCGGGTGACGCCGTGATAGTGGAAAAAGGCGGCGAGATTATTCCAAAAGTAGTAGGCGTCGATATAAATAAACGTCCTGCCGGAAGCAAGCCTTTCGAATACATCACCCACTGTCCCGAGTGCGGAACATTGCTGGTTCGCGATGAAGGAGAAGCGAAGCATTATTGTCCGAACGATGCGCATTGTCCGCCGCAAATCCTCGGACGCATTGAACACTTCGTTTCCCGGAAAGCCATGAACATTGCGGCCGGCGAAGCAACCATCGAGTTACTTTTCAAAAAAGGATTACTAAGAAATAGCGCCGATTTATACAGCCTGAAACAAGAAGATGTGATGCACTTTGAAAACTGGGGCGAGAAATCGGCAGACAACCTGATTAACAGCATCAACGAATCTAAAAAAGTTTCGTTCCCGAAAGTATTGTACGCCTTGGGAATTCGCTATGTAGGCGAAACCACTGCCAAAAAAATAGCCGATGCCGTACGCTCCATCGATGTATTGGAACAGGCAAGCGAGGAGCAATTATTAGAAATCGACGAAGTAGGCGAACGCATTGCCAAAAGCATTATCGACTATTTTTCCGACAAAGATAACCGCAACATCGTAGAAGCATTACGCAACGCCGGTGTACAAATGAAATCCGACGCTAAGACACAACTCTCCGATGTATTTTCTGGCATGAGTTTTGTGATTACCGGCACGTTGAGCCGTCCGCGCGACGATTTTAAAACCATCATTGAGCAACATGGCGGCACAGTAAGCAGCGCTGTTTCAAGTAAAACCTCTTATTTACTGGCCGGCGAAAAAGGCGGCTCTAAATTAGAGAAAGCAGAAAAGCTCGGTGTAAAAATTATGGGAGAAAACGAGTTGATGGCAATGATTAAAGAATAAGCAAAAAGTAAATACAAAAATTATATATATGAAAATCAAGATTTCCGACAAGATTTATTACCTCGGCGCCAACGACCGCCGGAAACATTTATTCGAAAATATGTGGCCGCTTCCGCAAGGCGTGTCCTACAATTCTTATTTGATAACCGATACTAAAACCGCCCTGATTGACTCCATAGAAGCAACCGTAGCTAATGATTATATAGACCGGATTGCAGCTATTTTGCAAGGCCGCCCGCTCGATTATGTGGTCATCAACCACATGGAACCCGACCATGCCGGTATGATTGGTGCGCTACGCAGCCGCTATCCCGACTTGCAAATAGTGGGCAACAGCAAAACATTTAAAATGTTGGAAGCCTACTTTTGTATCACCGATAAATTGCTGGAAGTGAAAGACGGCGATGTGTTGGACTTGGGACACCACAAACTGAATTTTGTAATGACGCCTTGGGTGCATTGGCCCGAAACGATGATGACCTACGATAGCACCGAGCAAATTATTTTCTCCGGCGATGCGTTCGGTAGTTTCGGCACGCTGGATGGCGGCATTTTCGATGATGAAGTGAATTTCGCTTTTTACGAAGACGAAATGCGCCGCTACTTCTCCAACATTGTGGGGAAATATTCGAACATGGTGCAAAAAGCCTTGGCAAAACTGCACGGCACACCGGTGCGCATGGTTTGCTCCACACATGGCATCGTATGGCGCAGCAACCCCTCAAAAGTAATTGATTTGTACGACAAATGGAGCCGCTACGAAGCGGAAAAAGGCGTAGTAATTGCCTTTGCATCCATGTATGGCAACAACGAAAAGAATGCCGATTACCTTGCTCGCCGCATTGCCGAACAAGGAATCAAAAATATTCGAGTATTCGATGTGTCGAAAACACATGTTTCCTATTTAATCAGCGAAATCTGGAAATACAAGGGCGTATTGCTGGGAAGTTGTGCCTACAACGCTTCGAGCCATCCCATGATGGCGCAGTTATGTCACGAATTGGAGATGACAAGCCCTCAAAATAAAGTGTTCGGCTTGTTCGGTTCCTACAGTTGGAATGGCGGCGGTGTAAAAACACTGCAAGCCTTTACCGAAAAAATGGGATGGGAACAAGTAGCGCCGGCCGCCGAAATCATAGGCTCGCCCTGCGAAGGAAAATACGCCGCTTGTGATGAACTGGCCAAAGCGATGGCTGAAAAACTAAAATAATAATTATCCACAAAGTGTCCTAAACAATGTCGTAGGCATTATCGCTTAGTAGAAATAGGGAGAACCCGAACATGGCATCCCGTTAGGGATGCATCCCTAACGGGATGCCGGTTGTGTTCATCAATTGCTTATGCTACCGAGCGTCAATCCCTACGGGATATTAAGTGTGATTGCGAAGAATTAAATAAAGTTTATAAGCTATTCAACAAATGCTTAGATTTGACAAATTTCAAAAATTTGTCAAATCTTTCAAAATTTTATATGGTGTAATAATTTGTAATTACAAATTATTTAATAACCCTATTTTTCCCTCATTCACCAACTTCAGAATCAACTCCCCGAACAAAGTATTTGCCCAGGCAAACCATTTACGGGAGAATTTTTCGGGATGGTCTTTATGAAAACTTTCGTGCATGAATCCCGTATCGGCATCGGTGTCGCGCAAGGTTTTTACACAATATTTAATGTCCGCATCGTCGCTGCCGGTCATCGCTTTCATGATTAAGCTCATAGGCCAAATCATATCGTATCCGATATGCGGACCGCCGATTCCTTCGGCCGCTTTTCCTTTGAAGAAGTACGGATTGTCGGCGCTCCAAATAAATTTCCGCGTGTTTTGGTACACCTCATCATTTTGTGCAACGCATCCCAAATAAGGCAATGATAACAAACTCGGCACATTTGCATCGTCCGTGAATAACAGGTTTCCGAAACCGTCCGCTTCAAAAGCGTAAATTTCGTCATAGTGCAGGTGTTGTGCTTTGGCATATTTATCAATGGCTTGTTGTAGCTCGCCTGCCAGCGCTTTACATTCGGCAGCGAATGCGATATTTCTGGTAACTTGTTCGGAAATTTCTGCCAATTGTTTTAACGAAACTACGGCAAACATGTTGGAAGGAATTAAAAAGCCATAGCTTGTAGCGTCATCCGACGGGCGGAAGGTGGATACAATCATACCCACAGGTTTTACCGGCGCTCCATAACCGTCGTTGCATACCGTGTCGAGCTGCCGCTCGGTTTTCCGTTGAAATTTGTAAGGACCCAAACTATCTTTGCGTTGTTGTTCTTTAAATGTTTTCACAATCAACGCGGCGGCTTTTTCCCAATCGCTGTCGAACACCGATGTGTCGCCGGTAATCTTCCAATAATGATAAGCCAAGCGCACCGTATAACACAGCGAGTCGATTTCCCATTTGCGCTCGTGCAATTCGGGTTTCATTTTCGTATAGTCTTTCATCCATTCGCTCTCTCCGGGGCCGTCATTAAAAGCGTTGGCATAAGGGTCTATCAATACGCAGTGCGTTTGCCGGTTAATTACTCCGGCAATCAATAAACGCAAGGGTTCATCTTTTTTCATCAACGGCAAATAAGGCCAAACCTGTGCAGCCGAGTCGCGAAGCCACATAGCGTGAATATCGCCGGTAATCACAAACGTATCGGGGCGTCCGTTTTTCATTTGGAAATTCACCGTGGTGTCCAACGTATTCGGAAAACAATTCTCGAACATCCACGCCAATTTTGGGTCTTTAAGTTGCTTTTTTACGCTTGCAATTGTTTCTTCCACTGCTTTGGATGTAAAATTCCGTTTCGCTAATTCCGGACGTTTAGATATGTATCCGGCTTGTCCGAAAATGGCGTGATCCCCGGCCAACAATTTTCCGGTATTTCCTAATGCTACGGCGGCTAATCCGATGCTGCCCTTGCGTAAAAAATCGCGACGTGATACCATATTATTCAATGTTTTATGTTCAACGTTTAATGTTTAGCCTACAGATTTACACAGATAATTTCAAGTGTAATAGTTCGCAATGACGAAGATTCTTCGCTGCGCTCAGAATGACAACTTCCCATCGCTCGCAACGACGGCGTTTTCCATTCATCATTCATAACCTGCCCGGATGAACACATTCGTTCAGGCAGGCTCATAATTCATCGTTCTATTTACTTTTGCCTCAAAAATATTTGTATCGGGCAGCCTGTAAAATCAAAGTGATTGCGGAGTTTATTTTCTAAAAATCGTTTATAATCTTCGCGGACATATTGCGGTAGATTACAGAAAAAGGCAAACGATGGCGCCGGTGTCGGCAATTGCGTAATATATTTTATTTTGACGTATTTTCCTTTGACAGAAGGTGGTGGAAAATTCTCAATCTCCGGCAACATAGCTTCGTTCAGCTTTGCGGTAGGAATACGGCGGCTACGGTTTTCATACACCTTTGCCGCAGCATCCAACACATCCAATATCCGTTGCTTGTTGGGAACCGAAGTAAACACTACCGGCACATCGGTAAACGGCGCGAGTTTCTTACGAATGGCTTCTGTGACAACTTTCATGGTATTGGTTTCTTTCTCCACCAAATCCCATTTATTTACAACAATGACGCATCCTTTTTTATTACGGATAATCAAATTAAATACGTTCATATCCTGCGCCTCCACACCGGTTTGTGCGTCTATCATCAAAATACATACATCGGCATTTTCAATGGCGCGGATAGAACGCATTACCGAATAGAATTCCAAATCTTCGGTCACTTTTCCTTTCTTACGTAATCCGGCAGTGTCCACCAGCATAAATTCATGCCCGAATTTATTGTAATAGGAACTGATAGAATCGCGCGTAGTGCCGGCTACCGGCGTTACAATATTACGTTCTTCACCCAACAATGCATTGGTAAGCGACGATTTCCCGACATTCGGGCGGCCCACGATAGCCATGTGCGGAATATGTTTTTCTTCTTCAGTTATTGGAGTTTCTTCCGGTAAATGCTTCAGGATTTCATCCATTAAATCGCCGGTACCGCTTCCGCTCACCGCTGCAATACTCCAGATATCGCCCAATCCCAAACGATGAAATTCGTAGGTATCGGACATCCTCATATTATTATCCACTTTATTGACGACCGTCAACACCGGCTTTTTCGAGCGCCGCAGAATATCGGCAATCGTCATATCAAAGTCCGTAATGCCGGTCATCACATCTACCATGAACAAAATCACATCGGCTTCGTCAATGGCCAAGAGCACTTGTTTGCGGATTTCCCCCTCAAACACATCGTCCGTATTCACGGCATAACCGCCCGTATCAATCACCGAAAATTCACGCCCGTTCCAATCCGATTTACCATAATGCCTATCACGTGTCACTCCGGCCACTTCATCTACAATGGCTTTACGCATACCTACCAAACGGTTGAACAGTGTTGATTTTCCGACATTCGGCCGCCCCACAATGGCTACAATTCCCATAATTCACATTTATTAAAGCCGCAAAGATACAAAACTTTGTGCAACAACTAAATTTTCAGTATCTTTGTTAGGATAAAAATCAAGCTATAATATGAAAAAATATTTTCTTCTCACCTATTTTCTTTTTGCATTGATAATGGCCGGATGCACTCATCATCCGAAGAAAATTTTAGATATCACGGGAGAACGCATTGCTATTGATTCGACTTACGACGCCTATCCTGATTCATTGGTATCGGCCATTATCAACAAATACAAAGCCGAACTTAATGAGCGCATGAGCGAAGTTATCGGCCAATCGGCGCAGGAAATGACTGCACGGCGTCCGGAAAGCTTGCTATCTAATTTTACAGCAGACGCTATGCTTGAGATAGCCAAAGAATCAAGCAAACAACAGATTGATTTTTCGTTGATGAATTTTGGCGGATTACGTGCCGCCATGCCTGCCGGCGACATCACGCTGATGAATCTTTATACTATTTATCCTTTTAAAAACGAGTTAGTCATTCTGAGTATGGATGGAAAATCATTGAGCGAATTATTTACTATGTTTGCTGCCGAAAAAGTGGAAGCCATGTCCAATGTGGTGTTAAGCATTAAAAACAAAAAGACGGCCGATATAAAAATTAATGGCAAACCTTTTGATGAAAATAAAACCTACACACTTGTAACCCTTGATTTTATTGCACAAGGCGGTGATGGAATGACGATGTTTTCAAAAGCGGCCAACTATGAATCGACCGGATTATTGTTGCGGGAAGCAATGGTAAACTACATAAAAGCATGTACTGCCAAAGGAAAAATAATTGATTCAAAATTAGACGGGAGGGTAAAAGTAGAATGAACTGTCCACGAGAAAAATTCACCCCAAACAGGAAAATTATAGTGATATTCCCTTCCCGACGGATCGGGCGGGCATCTGACCGCAATAAAAATTGAAAAAAATAAACAGATGAAAAAATACATCGCCACATACAGCCTTCTTTTCTTGTTAAGCATTACGCTGCAAGGACAAATCAAATTAACGATTCTGCACACGAATGATGTGCATAGCCAAATAGAGCCGATCACATCCGGCTCTTTAGCCGGTAAAGGCGGCGTAGAACGCCGGGCAGCGGCCATTGCCCAACAACGTGCTCAAAATCCGGATTTATTACTGCTTGATGCCGGAGACTATGTACAAGGCACGCCTTACTTTAATATGTTCGGCGGCGATGCTGAAATTGAACTCATGAATGCCTTGCATTATGATGTGGCAAGTTTAGGTAATCATGAGTTCGATAACGGACAGGAGCACTTATTCACCATGCTCGAAAATGCTACATTCCCGGTAGTGTGTGCCAATTACGATTTTAGCAACTCGCCCTTAAAAGATATCATAAAGCCTTATACGATTATTCACAAGAAAGGCTTACGCATTGCTATTATCGGACTTTTGGTAAACCTGGACGGATTTGTTTCTTATAATAGCCGACAGGGAATCGTCTATCTCGACCCGATTGTCAAAGCCAATGAATTGGCGGCGAAATTAAAAAAAGAAGACAAGTGCGATTTGGTGATTTGCCTTTCACATTTAGGATATGATGATGCCGGCAGGCCTGAATTACCAACGGATATCATGCTGGCGGAAAACAGCCGTAATATCGATTTGATTATCGGCGGGCATTCTCACTCGTTTCTCGAAAAACCCGATGTACGCACCAACCTCGACGGAGAAAAAATTCCGATCTATCAAGTAGGGAAAAGCGGCGCTTACCTTGGAAAAATTACCGTTACATTTGAAAAGTAGTTTGACAACTACTCTACGATATACCCGAATTTTTTTAATTGTTTCGGGTCTTCGCGCCAATCGGGATTGACTTTAACAAATAATTTGAGGTTGACTTTTTTCTCGAAAAATTCTTCCATATCCTTGCGGGCCTGGATGCCCACTCTTTTGAGAGCGCTTCCCTGCCGGCCAATGATAATTCCTTTTTGTGAATCACGCGCCACATTAATTATCGCATCGACGTGATAAATATCGGGTAATTCGCGGAATGACTCAATCACCACTTCTGTGCAATAAGGTATTTCCTTATCGTAATTCAACAAGATTTTTTCACGGATAATTTCCGAAGCAAAGAATCGCAAGTTTCTATCCGTAAAAGTCTCTCTGTCGTAATAGGGAGGACTTTCGGGCAGCAGCGCTATAATTTGTTTAAAAACGTTTTCCAAATTAAATTTCTGCAAGGCGGAGACCGGAAAAATCAAGGCATCCGGCAACAGGGCTTTCCATTCTTCCGCCAATTTTTCCAAAGCTTCGGGCGTAGTGAGGTCTATTTTATTAACCACTAACACCACGGGGACTTTCAATGCGCGAAGGCGGGCAATGTATTCTTCGTTTTTATCGCGCTGCTCCACCACATCGGTTACATACAAGATAATATCAGCGTCACCGATGGCGGTGTCCACAAATTTCATCATGTTTTCTTGCAGTTTGTAGTGCGGACGCAGGATGCCCGGCGTATCGGAATACACAATCTGAAAATCGTCGCCATTCACAATCCCCATAATGCGGTGACGCGTGGTTTGCGCTTTGGCGGTGATAATAGAAAGTTTCTCGCCCACCAAGGCGTTCATCAGCGTGGATTTCCCCACGTTCGGATTCCCTATAATATTTACAAAACCTGATTTCATCACACAGATTTTTCACTCCACGTTACGCGGATTTTAAAAGATTTGACAAATTTCTAAAATTTGTCAAATCTAAACCGTTGACCGTTGAAGTTTTCAAATTATTCGTATGCTCCCATTTTCAAAGCAGCCACTTCTTGTTCCGTCAGGAAGCGCCATTGCCCGCGTGTCAGATTTTTCTTGGTAAGGCCGGCAAAATACACGCGGTCGAGTTTTTCCACTTTATAATCCAACGCCTCGAACATACGGCGTACAATGCGATTACGCCCCGAATGAATTTCCAAGCCCACTTGCGTCTTCTCTCCTTCCACATATTCAACATGGTCGGCCTGCGCCAAACCGTCTTCCAATTCAATACCTTCCACCAGCTTGCGCAAATCGGGCACTTTCACATTCCTATCCAAATGCACATGGTAGATTTTCTTTTTACGATGCGACGGATGCGCCAACTTATCGGCTAATTCACCGTCATTTGTCAGCAATAATACGCCTGTTGTATTTTTATCGAGACGACCTACGGGATATACACGCACCGAACATTTTTCGGGACTAATCAAATCCATCACCGTATGTTTGGCATGCGGATCGCTCATGGTCGTCACGTAATCCTTCGGCTTATTCATTACAATGTAAACCTTCTGCTCGCCTTTCATCCGCTCGCCATTGAAACGTATATCGTCAGAATGCTTCACTTTTGTGCCGAGTTCGGTCACAATTGTTCCATTCACCGTTACCAGGCCGGCCGTGATATATTCATCGGCCTCGCGGCGTGAGCACAAGCCGGAATTAGACAAAAATTTATTCAACCGTACCTCTTCACCTTGCGGTTTGGTGAGTTTTGCCGATGTTCTTTTCGGGCGTTCTTCGTCCGAAGTTTTAAAACGCGATGGGCGCTCTACACTATCGTCACGGCGCGGACGGCTGCCGTATTTTCTATCCGATTCGCCACGGGGACTGCGCGATGGGCGGCGTTCGTCATCATCTCTGCGGAAACGAGGCTTGCGGTCGGTATCTTCTTCTCGGCGCGGACGGCTGCCGTATTTTCTATCCGATTCGCCACGAGGACTGCGCGACGGGCGGCGTTCGTCATCATCCCTGCGGAAACGCGGCTTGCGGTCGGTATCTTCTTCTCGGCGCGGACGGCTGCCGTATTTCCTATCCGATTCGCC
>JAVBOD010000065.1:0-7141 GCA_031551045.1 Bacteroidales bacterium | reverse complement strand
AAAATGGAAACGCATAGAAGATGTTTCTCTTTCGAAAGCGGATATGAAAGAGAAATAAGCACCGGAAGTATTTTCTACAGGTGTTTAGAATTACCAAATTTGATAAGTTTTTCGTCATTGCGAGCAAAGCGAAGCAATCTCATCCTTATAGCGCAGATTGCTTCGCTTTGCTCGCAATGACGGGATATCCGTTAGGATGACAGCTGCGCCCTTAACGTTTCAATGCTGCACATTTGTTGCTCGCCGGTTTGCAGGTTTTTCACCGAAATAATTCCTTGCTTTACTTCCTCCTCACCGATAATAGCTACGTAAGGAATGCTGCGTTTGTCGGCATATTCGAATTGTTTTTTAAGTTTAGCCGTATCGGGATATATTTCCGCTACGATGCCCGCCTCGCGCAGTTGCTGCACGTATTGCAGGCAGGCGGAGATTTCTTGTTCTCCGAGATTAGCAAAAATAATTTTGGTGTTTTCCGTGGCGGCTGCCGGAAATTTATCGAGCTGCAAAAGCACATCGTATATGCGGTCGGCGCCGAATGAAACGCCCACGCCCGACATATTTTTCAATCCGAAAATGCCGGTAAGGTCGTCGTAGCGCCCGCCGCCGCAAATGCTGCCGATGGCCACATCATCTGCTTTTACCTCGAAAATAGCGCCGGTGTAGTAATTCAATCCACGAGCCAATGATAAATCCAACTCTATTTTTTGCGTGATACCCGTAGCATTGCAATAGCCGAAAAGCGTGCGCAGTTCTTCTATTCCCAACATGCCGGTGGCCGACGATGAAAGTACGTTCTGTAATTTTTCCAATTTTTCCTCATTCGTTCCGCTCAACAATAAAATAGGCTGCAATTGCGCTATAGCTTGTTCCGTAATGCCTTTTTCGCGCAATTCCTGTTTCACCGCATCGAGCCCGATTTTATCGATTTTATCAATTGCTACCGTGATGTCGGTCAATTTATCCGACGCGCCCATGATTTCGGCAATGCCGCTTAATACCTTGCGATTATTGATTTTGATGGTCACCGGAATCGTCAATTTTTTGAAAACGGTATCGATGATTTGCAACAACTCCACTTCGTTGAGCAACGAGCGGCTTCCGATAACGTCCACATCGCATTGGTAAAACTCGCGGTAGCGTCCTTTTTGAGGGCGGTCGGCACGCCATACGGGTTGAATCTGGTAACGCTTGAACGGGAATGTTATTTCGTTTTGATATTGCACCACGTAGCGGGCAAAAGGAACCGTCAAATCATAGCGCAATCCTTTTTCGCATACTTGCAGCGTGAGCGCGTTGGAATTATTCCATTGTTCCGCTTGTATGCCGGCAAAAGCGTCGCCGGAATTCAATATTTTGAATAATAACTTATCGCCTTCGTCGCCATATTTACCCAATAATGTCGAGAGGTTTTCCATGGCCGGCGTTTCAATCGGGGCATAGCCGTGCAGTTTGAATACGCTGCGGATGGTGTCGAAAATATAATTTCGCCGCGCCATTTCGACAGGCGAAAAGTCGCGGGTTCCTTTGGGAATGGAAGGTTTTGTCATAGTTCAATTAATAAACTACAAAGATACACATTCTGTGTTTATGGAAAAAGCGGTGCTAAAAAGAGATTTGACAAATTTTTAAAATTTGTCAAATCTTATGTTCCTCAAGGGTAAAAAATTGCAGGGCTAAAAGGGATGATCGTTTAATATTTGAGGTTTAAAATTTTTAAGAGGTATGAGAACTCAACAATCCCTGCATATCTTTTATCCGGTGTCCAATATGAACCACCTTTTAATACAATCTATTTCCGGTATAACAGATTCTTCACTTCGCCCGCCTGAATGACGAAGTCGGGCAGGTTCAGCATGACAAGCGTTAGCATCCAAAATCTGCTATTTATTCTCTACTGACAACGGATTGGAAAATTCTATCTTCCGGACGTCGGTATTCGATTCACGCTCGAAAATCTGTAGGTCGAAATACGGAACGGCGGCAATCAGATGGTCGAAAATATCGGCCATGATGCCTTCGTATTTGTTCCACTCGGTGGTGTTGGCAAACACGTATAACTCAAAAGGAAGGCCGATATCCGTGGGCGCTAACTGGCGTACCATGAGGGTCATGTTTTTGGACGTCTCCGGATGATTTTTCAAATACCATTCGGCATACTTTCTAAAAAGCCCGGCATTTGTCAGGTTGCGGCCATTTATCAATATGCTCCGGTCAGCCTTGATGCGTTCGTTGTGTGCGGTGATTTCGGCATGGCGTTCATCGATATATGCCTCAAGCCCTTGTATTTTCTTAAACAGCGCCAGTTCATCGTCGGTAATATAACGGATGCTGCTTTGTTTGATGAGGATGGAACGTTTGATGCGCCGTCCTCCTGCATCCTTCATCCCACGCCAGTTTTGGAACGAATCGGAAATCAGGGCATAGGTAGGCAGCGTAGTAATGGTCATGTCGAAGTTTTGCACTTTAACGGTCGTCAGGTTTATTTCCAGCACATCGCCGTCGGCGCCGTATTTAGGCACGGTTATCCAGTCGCCGATGCGTACCATGTCGTTGGTGGTTACCTGGATGCTGGCTACAAATCCCATGATGGAATCTTTAAATATCAACATCAATAAAGCGGAGGCGGTACCTATCACGGCAAAAAAAGCAGTGGGCGATTTTCCGGTCACAACCGTAAAGGCAATAATGCAGCCGATGAACGAAAGTGTAATGCGGATAATTTGCAGGTAACTTGCCATCGGTTTGTCGTGGAACGCCGGCTTTTCGCGCAGCACGTCGGCTCCGGAGCGTATCAGGGACATGATAATGGAAATCACCAGGAAGATAAAATAAATTTCCACTAAGGAACTTAATGGTTTTATCCATGCGTGGAAATCGGCAAATATCAATGGGATGCTTTCTTTCACAATCGTGTAGGGAAGCGCTAATGCAAGATTGCTGTGAAATTTATTGTTGATTAAATAATTGAAAAAAGAGATTTTGCTGACGGATCCTATTTTTGTGAATATCAGTTTGAGAATATATTTGGATAAATGCTGTACGATATAGACGATAACGATGGTCGCAGCTAATAGCAGTACACTGTTAATATAGGATGCCCATGTTTCCGACACGCCCCATTGCACCAAATGATCATACGTCCATTGGCTGATGAAATAAGCCCTGTGATTATGTTCTTCCATAGCAGTTTGTTTACCTGAAAATCGTTACGTTTCCTTTGTATTGCGAACTATTGTACATCACACCGTCCCAGCCTTCGCCATTGACAACGTAGAAATAAACACCGTCGGCTACATTGCTTCCGGTGCCCATCATCTTCCCGTTCCAGCCTTGCCAGGCGTCCGAGCGGCCTTCGTATTTATAGACCAAATGCCCCGAGCGGTTATAAATATAAATATTTACATATTCCAAGGATACGGGTTCTTTGCCTTTGACAAATTTGAAAATATCGTTTTGCCCGTCGTTGTTAGGGGTGAAGGCGTTGGGGATGCTTTCTTTATCAAATTCCGACGGTTTTACTTTGATGTATTGTATATCGGTAGAGTCGGCGCAACCCCATGACGTACTTGTATTACGCACAACAAGGCGAACTTTATATTCCCCCGGCGTGTATCCGTCTAAAAAGAGGCCCTTGTAAGGTACTTGCGGAACAATCCAATCATTGATATTTTGGGAGTTTTTACTCCACATGACGGTTTGTTCGCCGTTACGTACGGCACGGTTACCAAACCCTTTCCAGTCGAATTGCGTACCGTTAATGCTGTTTTTAGCGGAAAATTGTACTTTGTACAGCGCTTCTCCTTCCGGTTGACACGCTGTAGCGCTATACCGGGATTGAGAACAGTTGTCGCGCCAATTGTTTGTTGTGTTATCCCAATCTTGTGTATTGATATTTGCGTAGGCTGCAATGGCCGGTATTACATTGCCGGTTGTTTTAGTGCCGTATCTCCCGAATACATCTTTTATTTCTACGGAGTAAGTGGCATCTTTTAAAGGTGGCGGAGAGTCTATAAATGTTCGCGTACTTTTTCGTATTTTCCACGACTCGTCGGCATTATCGACACCCTCATGAATATTCACACTGGACTCCCATTGCATGTCTTGAACACCCTGGAACACATATTCGCGAAAAGGAGAGGGCGTGTTTGGGAAACTATAATATTTATAAGTGACATTGATGGTGGGGGTTGTTGTTACCTCTAGCGCCAGGCGCTCGCAGTTCATTTCATATACGCTGATGGTGTTTACTACGAATGTGTCTCGAAAAATCCATGTAGTAAAAGTGTCGATGGATGCTGTAGGGTTTGTTACACTTTGTACAATTACCTGATAGCCTCCTTCGCCGATAGCAGCATAGGTGGACGAGTTAAGCGTACTTTCCGTAACATTGGATGCGCTGTATATAGGGTCTAATGTAGTATTCGCCACGTTTAAGCGGAACCATCTGAAATCTGCACTACCGCCGGACGAGGGTGCTGCTTTTAACGCCATGGGCGTTTTGCCGAAAAAAGCATAGGTGTTTTGAGTCTTTCCGGTAAGGTAAGTCGTCGATTTCACTCCAATGGAATCCACCGGGCCTACTGCGCTCAGTTGGGCATATGTTGCCAGTGGTAATAGAAATAATGCTATTGAAATGATTTTTTTCATTTTACTTGAATAATAAAATAATTCTTCTTGCCTTTCTGTATCAGTAAATATTTTCCGTTAATCAACAATTCGTTAGCTACGATCATGTCCGCATCGTCAATCTTTTCTTTGTTCATACTAACGCCTCCTCCTTGAATCATTTTGCGGCATTCGCCTTTCGACGGGAAAATGTGTGTTTTTACCGCCAGTAATTCAAGGATGTTTTGCGGCAGGTCGGTAGCTGCGATATCAAACATCGGCACGCCGTCGAACACTGCTAAAAACATTTTTTCGTCTAATTTTTTCAACGCATCGGAAGTGGCATTGCCAAAGAGAATTTGAGACGCTTCTACCGCTGCTTCGTATTCTTTGCGGCCGTGCACCATCACGGTCACTTCTTCGGCCAAGCGTTTTTGCAAGGCCCGCAAGTGTGGCTCTGCTTTATGTTTTGCGCTCAATGTTTCAATTTCCTCCCGTTCCAATACGGTAAAAATCTTGATGTATTTTTCCGAGTCTTCGTCGGTGCAATTGAGCCAGAATTGATAAAAAGCGTAGGGCGATGTTTTTTCGGGGTCGAGCCACACGTTGCCGCTTTCGGTCTTTCCGAATTTTCCGCCATCGGCTTTAGTGATAAGTGGCCATGTGAGCGCGAATGCTTCGCCGCCTGTTTTTCTGCGAATGAGTTCCGTGCCGGTAGTGATATTTCCCCATTGATCGCTACCACCCATTTGCAACTTGCAATTGTGTGATTTGAACAAGTGTAGAAAATCGGCGCCTTGCACTAATTGATAGGTGAATTCGGTAAACGACATGCCCTCCTTGGCTTCACCCGTGAGGCGTTTCTTCACGCTGTCTTTTGCCATCATGTAATTCACGGTGATGTGTTTGCCGATATCGCGGATAAATTCAAGGAACGAATAATTTTTCATCCAGTCGTAATTGTTCACCATTTCGGCACGATTGGGCGCTTCGCTATTAAAATCGATAAATTTTGACAATTGTTTCTTGATGCAGTCTTGATAATGGCGGAGCGTGTTCTCATCCAATAAATTTCGTTCCTGCGATTTTCCCGAAGGGTCGCCAATCATGCCGGTCGCTCCGCCTACCAGAGCGATGGGCTTGTGTCCACACCGTTGAAAATGCATTAATGCCATTACACTTACCAAGTGTCCGATATGTAAAGAGTCAGCTGTCGGGTCGATGCCTACATAAGCGGCACACATTTCTTTCATCAACATTTCTTCGGTACCGGGCATCATATCGTGCACCATGCCTCTCCAACGCAATTCATCTACAAAATTCTTCATATAGTTTATTAAAGTCTAAACTACAAATATAGTGAAAAAGCTTCAGATGTTTAAGGTTTGAAGTTTGTTGTTTCCTATTCGGCAGCACAGGACAACGCATAACGGCGCCCTGCGCTATACTATTTCAGGTTCTCAGCCTGTATGCCTGAAATTCACAAGAGCCTGTTTTAACATATTTAAGCAGCTTCTAAGCAGTTATTTATCAGTCCCGGCATTAATCATTATCACTCTGTTAAAAATATTTTTGTTAATATATTTATTATCAATATCTTAATTGAATATGTATTGGTTTTTGTAATTAAAACACAATTATTTCCGTACTGCGCATGCAACTTTTTTGCTTTTCGGACGTCTATATAATAGCATTAAAAAATAATTGAAATCTTTATTGTTGAATATCAATTATTTAAATAAATATTTTAAAAATTTCACTACTATGTGTTGCATAGTATAAATAAAAATACATATATTTGCATCACAAAATTAAATGTTAAACATATTACTTTTAAAAAATAATTATTATGAAAACTTTACTCCTCACCACCGTTTTGTTACTTCAAGTAACGATATTCTACGGAAATTCCGCTCCAGGCGTACGTTTGGAAGCAAATGCCATTGACAAGAATTCCGGGCAAGCGTTGGAATATGTGGCTGTTACTTTATTAGATGCCAATCTAAATTATGTAAAAGGATTTCTCTCGACGGTTAATGGCCACTTTTCATTAAATGGATTAGCTTACGGGAATTATTTCCTGAAAATTTCCAATACGGGTTATGAAGAAACTATTATTCCGTTGGAAATCTCTCAAGATGTTACCGATGTTGTACTGGGCCCGATAACTTTACAACCTCAGGGTAAAAATTGTTTGAAAACTAAAAAGCAAGTGCCTGCAATTGTCGTAACAGTGGCTGAAAAATAGGAAAGTGGGGAGTTTGGACCATTTTATGATATAATGCACAAACCGGATGAAAAGTAAATAAGTATAAAACGCAAAACGCATGGCAGTGCAACTGAAGATCAGCTTCATAATACGTTTAAGATAATAGATTGAATTAAAATTTGGGTTGTTTTATTTCAGATTTATAAAAAAGATGTATATTTGCACCCTCAAAAATGCGTTTTGCATACTGACCTATGGTGTAATGGTAGCACTACTGATTTTGGTTCAGTCAGTCTAGGTTCGAATCCTGGTAGGTCAACAAGAAGA